>NZ_JAKFEB010000210.1:0-11717 GCF_036677305.1 Brevundimonas sp.
GCCGCCGGCCTTGGCCAGCGTCATCGTGATCGCAGCCGTCAGCGTCGTCTTGCCGTGGTCCACGTGACCGATCGTGCCGATGTTGCAGTGCGGCTTGTTACGTTCGAACTTTTCCTTGGCCATGGCCAAAACTCCTGTGGCCCGGGAAGGGGCGATTGGGTCAGCTTAAGAATTCTGGAGCGGGTAGACGGAATCGAACCGACATATTCAGCTTGGAAGGCTGCTGTACTACCATTGTACTATACCCGCACGGAGACGGCCTCGGGCCCTGAAGCCTTCGACCGCCGACCCGATATGGGGTCCAGGCCTTCGTTTCGAAACCGCGTGGTGGGGGAAGCAGGACTCGAACCTGCGAAGCTTACGCAGGGGATTTACAGTCCCCCCCCTTTGCCGCTCGGGACATTCCCCCAGCGCGTTTTCGAACCGTCGGACCGATGCCTCTCAGACCTTTCGGTCGTCGAAACAACAAAAGCTCTCGGTGTCCCGCGTCGCCTGGTTTAGGAGGGGCGCCTGACCCGAAAGCCCTCAGGGCTCCAAATCGGAGGGCGTCTTATAGTGTCGAGAAATCCAGAACGCAACGACCGGAAATCGGGCAAAAAACCGGCCTTCGGCGACCGGTCTGCGCCCCGTTCCGGCGGGCCCGGAGCGGGCGCCAAGGGTAAACCCGAGGGCGGTCCCGACCGCGGCGGGTGGAACCCCAATCCGAAGCCCAAGGCCTTCTCTGATTCCGCCCCGCGCGCGTCGCGGGCGAAAGCCGACGCCGATAATTTCGTCTGGGGCCGTCATCCGGTCGTCGCCGCCCTCGCCAACCCGGCCCGCAAGGGCATGGGCCGCCTGCTGGCGACCGCCGACCGCGCCGCCGAGCTGGAGCGGGACAAGCTGGCCCACGGCCACAGGATCGAGATCATCGAGGTCCAGGCGCTGGACCGCATGCTGCCGCCCGGCGCCGTGCATCAGGGCCTGGCCTTCAAGGTCCAGCCGCTGGAAGGCGTGGCGCTGGAGGACATCGCCGGCGAAGGCGGGGTCATCGTCATGCTGGACCAGCTGACCGATCCCCAGAATGTCGGCGCCATCTTCCGCTCGGCCCTGGCCTTCGGGGCCAAGGGCATCGTGGTCCAGGACCGCCACTCCCCCGCCCTCGCCGGCGCCCTGGCCAAGGCCTCGGCCGGCGCGACGGAACGCCTGCCCTGCGCCCGGGTGACCAACCTCAGCCGCGCGCTCGAGAAGCTGGCCGATCTGGGCTGGCGCGCCGTGGGGCTGGACGGCTCGGCCGAGCTGACGCTTGACCAGGCGCTGGACAACCGTCCGACCGTGCTGGTCATGGGCTCGGAGGGCGACGGCATCCGCCGTCTGGTGGCCGAGCATTGCGACGTGCTGGCGAAGATCCCCATGCCCGGCGGATTCGAGAGCCTGAACGTCTCCAATGCGGCGGCGGTGGCCCTCTATGAGGCGTCCCGGAAACAGACGGCCTGATCCCGCATTGATGCGCGGCTGATCCTGCCCTAGAGCGCCTGCATGGAATTTCTCTCGTCTCCCGAACTCGCCTCCCAGCTCTCGGCGCTGGGCAAGGTCGTCATGATGGACCTCGTGCTGGCGGGCGACAACGCCGTCGCCGTCGGTCTGGCCGCCGCCGCCCTGCCGCAGGAGCAGCGCAAGAAGGCGATCATGATCGGCCTGATCGCGGCCGTGGTCATGCGGATCGGCTTCGCCCTGATCACCGTGCAGCTGCTGGCCATCGTCGGCCTGATGCTGGCCGGCGGCCTGCTGCTGCTCTGGGTGTGCTGGAAGATGTGGCGCGAACTGCGCGAACAGGCGACCCACGATCAGGCCGAGGCCGAGCGGGAGCTCGAACTGGCGCTCAGCATCGAACACGGCAAGGGCCCCTCGCCCGAGGAACTGGGCCTGAAGCGCAAGACCTTCGGCGCCGCCCTGGTCCAGATCATGATCGCCGACATCACCATGTCGCTGGACAACGTCCTGGCCGTCGCGGGCGCCGCGCATGACCATCCGTGGATCATGGTCTTCGGCCTGGTGCTGTCGATCGCCCTGATGGGCGTGGCCGCGACCTATATCGCCAAGATGCTGCATCGCTACCGCTGGATCGGCTACCTCGGCCTGGTGATCGTCCTCTATGTCGCCCTGCACATGATCTGGGACGGCTACCGCTCCACCGTGATCCGCACCGGCAACGTCGGCCAGCACAACGCCGCCGTGCCCGCCATGCTGGATATCGGCCAGAAGGAGGTCGACAAATACTGCCGGGCGGAGTCGTCTGCGGCGCGGCCGACCTGTCTGGCGCAACTGGCGCCGCCGGTCACGGTCGTTCCGCTCCCCGCGCCCGCTACGCCGCCCGGCGTCTGAGCGCGGGTTCCAGCCCGCGCCCCGGACCGGGCTAGGCGTCGGCTCCGCCGAAGCGTTCCGACCACTCGGCCACCTGCGAGTCCTCGATCTTGGTGAAGAGCACGCCCGCCGCGGCCACCGTCTGGCCGCGCGGCAGGGCGTCCAGCAAGGGCTCATCCGCTGACGGCCAGCTGAGATCCGTCGCCCCCACCGTCGCCGCGATCTTCACCGCCGAATCCGGCATGACCGGCGCGGCCAGACGGGCGAACAGGGCGACGAGGTTCAGCCCCGTGCGCACCCCGACCGCCGAGCGTTCGACGTCGGTCTTGAAGGCAGTCCAGGGCGCCGCCTCCTGCAGATATTCATTGCCCAGCACCCAGACGGCGCGCAGGGCGACCGCCGCCTTGCGGAACTCCATCGCCTCGAACTGGGCCGTGGCCTCGGCGATGCCGGCGCGCAGATCGGCCTCCAGCTTGGCCTCAAGCGGACCGGGCTCGCCCGCGTGCGGCACGACTCCGTCGAACTTGCTTTCGGCGAACTTGACGATGCGGTTGACGAAATTGCCCAGCACGTCGGCCAGGTCCTTGTTCGTCGTCGACTGGAACTGCTCCCAGGTGAAGGCCGCGTCGGAATGCTCGGGCCCATAGGCCGTCAGATGCCAGCGCCAGTAGTCGGCGGGCAGCAGCTCCAGCGCCTGGTCCATGAAGACGCCGCGCTTCTGGCTGGTCGAGAATTTCCCGCCGTACCAGTTCAGCCAGTTGAAGGCCTTCAGGGTGTCGACGGTCTTCCACGGCTCGCCCGAGCCCAGAATGGTCGCGGGGAAGCTGACGGTGTGGAAGGCGACATTGTCCTTGCCCATGAACTGGACGTAGCGAACGTCGTCCGCCCCCTCGTCCGTCCGCCACCAGTCGCGCCAGGTCCGGCCGGTCGCATCGGCCCATTCCTCGGTCGCGCCGATGTATTCGATGGGGGCGTCGAACCAGACGTAGAAGACCTTGCCCTCCATGCCCGGACGCGGCCCGCCGTCGGGACCGACCACCGGCACGCCCCATTTCAGGTCGCGGGTGATGCCCCGGTCGATCAGGCCCTCGTCCAGATGTTTCAGGGCGATGGAGCGCGCCAGCGTCTGCCAGTCGCCCTTCGAGCCGATCCACGCGCGGATGCGGTCGGCCAGTTTGGTCTGCAGCAGATACAGGTGACGCGTGTCCCGAACCTCGAGATTGCGCGAGCCCGAGACGGCCGAATAGGGATCGATCAGATCGGTGGGGTCCAGCAGCCGCCCGCAGTTGTCGCACTGGTCCCCCCGCGCGCCGACGTGGGCGCAGTGCGGGCAGGTCCCCTCGACATAGCGGTCGGGCAGGAAGCGGGCGTCGTCGACGGAATAGATCATCCGGTCGACCCGCTCCTCGATCAGGCCGTTCTGCTCCAGCACATTGGCGAAATGCTGGGTCAGCCGCTGGTTGGGGGCGTTCGAGGACCGGCCGAACCAGTCGTAGCTGAGGCCGAACGCCTGGCCGGCGGCCTTCTGGACCTCGTGCTGCTCGTCGCAATAGGTGCGGACGTCCTGACCGGCCGCGGCGGCGGCCAGCTCTGCCGGCGTGCCGTGCTCGTCGGTGGCGCAGATGTAGAGGACCTCATGGCCCTGGGCCCGCTTGAACCGCGCATAGACGTCCGCCGGCAGCATCGAGCCCGCCAGATTCCCCAGATGCTTGATGCCGTTGATGTACGGCAGCGCCGAGGTGATGAGGATGCGGGCCATGGGAATCCGTGTCTTGGGGAGGCGACCATATAGAGAGTGGCGGCTTCCGCGGCAAAGCCCCGCCGGACCCTCGGCGTCATAAACAGCGGGCTCGCCACACGCTGAAGGTCATGCATGATGGCGTCGCAGGAGATTCCCATGCGCGCCACCCTCTTTCCCGCCGCTTTCGCCGCCCTCGGTCTTGTCGCGGTCGCGTGGGCATCCGACGCGTCGGCCGGGTCTCCCGCAGCCGGAGGTCAGGACGAGGCGGCGCTGGAAGGGAAATGGAGCGAGCGAGAGGTCGTCTGCGACGACCAGTCCACGCACACCCGGCCGGTGCGGGAGCTGGTCTTCACCGCGGACGGCCGTTTCACCCTCACCTGGGAGCCGTTCGAGAGCTTCACCGACTACTGGGGCGTGGTCGTCCACGACGCGGCGAGCGGCGTCCTGCGGATGGAGGTCGCCGACACCAACAGCAACCCGCCGGCCCAGGTCCTGACCGGCGTCGCCGAACTGACGGAAGGCGGACGACGGCTCATCCTCTCCGGCATCGACCTGGGCGACGGCCAGCGCCATCACTGGGGCCGGCGCTGCCGTTACGTGTTCGGCCGGATCTGACGCCTCAGACCGGAAGCCGCCGCGCCACCCGGATGAATCGCCCCGTCAGCAACGCCGACGACACCAGACTGGCGACGATGATCGCCCAGACCAGACCGTCGACGCCGATCTCGTGCGCCCACCACCAGCCCAGCGGCATCATGATCAGGCTGTAGGCCGCGAAATGCATGATCGTCGGCCACCAGACGTCTCCCGCCGCGCGGTTGGCCGAGGCCGACACCACCTGAATGCCGTCGGCGACGAAGAACAGGGTCGTCAGCACCAGCGCCGGGATCACCACCGCCAGCAGTTCCGGATCGCGGTTATAGGCGCTGGCGATCAGGGGCGCGCCGGGCCAGACGAACAACGCCACCGCCAGCGTCAGGGCGATGACCACGCAAATCCCGACCAGACCGGCGCGCAGCACGCCGCGTCCGTCGCGGGCCCCGTAGGCGCGGCCGACCAGCACCGCCGTCGCGGCCGACAGCCCCATGGGGACCATGAAGACCATGGCGGAGACGTTCAGCACGATGGCCCAGGCCGCGGTCTCGATCGCGCCCAGCTGGCCGGCGATGAAGGTCATGGCGGCGAAGGCCCCGACCTCGATGAAGTAGGAACTGCCGGCGCCGTAGCCGACCTTGCGCTGCTCGCGCTCGTCGGCCGGGTTGCGCTCGGGGCGACGGAACACGCCCAGAGCCCGCGCCTCGGGCAGGCGGACGATATAGACCAGCAGGAACACCGCCAGCGACGTCCGGGCGAAGAAGGTCGCCCAGGCCGAGGCTATGGCGCCGTCGACCCCGATGCCGAGAATGTCGGGCACCAGCAGCAGGTTCAGCGCCAGATTGACGCCGTTGGCGATCCACATGGCCCACATGCCGGCGCGGGGCCTGTGCAGGGCCTCGAGGAAGAACTGGGCCGCCACGCTGACCAGATACCCCGGCATGGACAGGGCGAAGACCACCAGCACCGGCGAGGCCCCCTCGCCCAGCCCCGGGGCCAGGCCCATGTGCTGCAGGGCCCACGGTCCGATCAGGATCAGGCCGAACATCGAGGCGAAGCCGATCTGCATCGAATAGACCACGCCCCGGCGCAGGACCCCGCCGACCTCGCCGCGCCGGCCCTCGCCGATCAGGCGGGCGGTCATGACCTGCACCCCCATCATCAGGCCGACGGCGGTGGTGACGATGATGGCGGTGGGGGCCAGCGCCAGCGAGCTCCAGGCCAGCTCGATGCTGGAGTAGTTGCCGACCACGATGACGTCGGTCAGGCCCATGGTCATGATGCCGAGCCGCGCCAGCACCACCGGCCACGCGAGGTGCAGCAGCTCGGTCAGGGTCGTCCGGGTCTGGGTGTTGAAACCGATCATGGGACGCGCGACAGGCCACGCTCGCCGTTCGAGGTCAACCCGGGAATACCGATGGAGCCATAAGCTGACCCCATGCGGATCGGCGGGACGGTTGACGGATGAGCCCGCGCCGCAGACCTTGGGTCTCTCACATCGGGATACGTCCATGCTGGATCTGCTGTTCGCCGCCGCGCTGATCGCCGCCCCTGCCTCGCAGGACGAACCCCCGCCGTGCGAGGCGTATGGCAATGACGACAGCCTCAGCATCGGCGTCGTCATCGCCCCCGGACGCCCCGGCGGCGAGCTGACCCTGCACGCCAACGAAGCCCTGCACGGCATGATCGCCGTACCGCTGAAATGCTTCGACCGGTGGTCCTCGTCGGACCCGGCCGTGACCGTCGCGCCCGAACGGGGCAAGATCGTCATCGGCCCCGAGGCGACGCCCGGCCGCGACGTGGAGATCACCGGGACCCTTGGGGCCCGCACCGTGCGCACCCGGTTCCGCATCGCCCCGGCCGAGGGCCCGGTCCTGACCGGTTTCTGGTCCCAGACCTCGGTCGACTGCCACGGCCCGGTTCCGCGCGATCCCCTGCGCGAGTTGCGGTTCAACAGCGACGGAAAATTCGCCGTCACCTTCGTGCCGTTCGAGGTCCGTCAGGACTACTGGGGCGCGGTCGAGTTCGATCCGGCCGCGGGCCGCATCGGCTTCTCGGTCGAGCGCGGCAACAGCGTGCCGGCCGATCTGATGCTGAAGGGAACCGCGCGGGTCGAGGGCGACAACCAGCTGACGATGGACGGCGTCTATTTCGGCGGACTGGATGTCGCCCCCCCGGCCGAAGGCTGCAGCTACGTGTTCCGGAAGCGCTAGGGCTTTTCCCGGCGCGGCAAGCCCCCTACACCAGCGGCATGCCCAAGCTGACATCCGCGATCGATCCGAACAGCGCCGCCTTCAAGGCCCTCGACGCCCACAATCGCGCGCTCCGCGACGAACTCCACGCCCGGGTGGCGAAGGCGGCCCGCGGCGGCTCGGACGCGTCGCGCGACCGCCACGTCTCGCGCGGCAAGCTGCTGCCCCGCGACCGCGTCGACCGCCTGCTGGATCCCGGCTCGCCCTTCCTTGAAGTGGGCCAGCTGACGGCCAACGGCATGTACGGCGATGCGAAGGACCCCGACGGCGCGCCGGGCGCCGGCATGATCTGCGGCGTCGGCCGGGTCTCGGGCCGCGAGGTCATGATCGTCGCCAACGATCCGACGGTGAAGGGCGGCGCCTACTTCCCGCTGACCGTGAAGAAGCACCTGCGGGCGCAGGAAATCGCTGAACAAAACAACCTGCCCTGCATCTATCTGGTCGATTCCGGCGGAGCCAATCTGCCGCACCAGGCCGAGGTCTTCCCCGACCGCGACCACTTCGGCCGCATCTTCTTCAACCAGGCCCGCATGTCGGCGAAGGGCATTCCCCAGATCGCCTGCGTCATGGGCAGCTGCACTGCCGGCGGCGCCTATGTGCCCGCCATGTCCGACGAGACCGTCATCGTCCGCAACCAGGGCACCATCTTCCTGGCCGGCCCGCCGCTGGTGAAGGCCGCGACGGGCGAGGTCATCTCCGCCGAGGAGCTGGGCGGGGCCGAGACCCACGGCCGCCGGTCCGGCGTGGTCGACTATGTCGCCGAGAACGACGCCCATGCGCTGGAGATCGTCCGCACCATCGTCGACAGCCTGAACTCGGTGAAGTCGGTCGACATGGATGTGCGCGAGTCGCGCGCGCCCGTCTATGACGCCGAGGAGCTGTACGGCCTGATCCCCGACGACGTCCGTGCGCCCTATGACGTGCGCGAGGTGATCGCCCGTCTGGTCGACGCGTCCGAGTTCGACGAGTTCAAGGCCCTGTACGGGACGACGCTGGTCTGCGGCTTCGCCCGCATCCACGGCTATCCGGTCGCCATCCTCGCCAACAACGGCGTTCTGTTCTCGGAAAGCGCGCTGAAGGGCGCCCACTTCATCGAACTGGCCTGCAAGCGGAAGATTCCGCTGGTCTTCCTGCAGAACATCTCGGGCTTCATGGTCGGCGGAAAATACGAGGCCGAGGGCATCGCCAAGAACGGGGCCAAGCTGGTCACCGCCGTGGCGAGCGCGGAGGTGCCGAAATTCACCATCCTGATCGGCGGCAGTTTCGGGGCCGGCAACTACGGCATGTGCGGCCGCGCCTTCGCGCCCCGCTTCCTGTTCACCTGGCCCAACAGCCGGATCAGCGTCATGGGCGGCGAACAGGCCGCCGCGGTCCTGGCCACCGTCCACCGCGACGCCGACAGCTGGACCCCGGAACAGGCTGAGGAGTTCAAGGCCCCCGTGCGCCGGAAATACGAGGACGAGGGCAATCCCTACTATGCGACCGCCCGCCTGTGGGACGACGGGATCATCGATCCGGTCCAGACCCGCGACGTCCTGGCCCTGGCCATCTCGGCCTCGCTGAACGCCCCGATCCCCGAGACGACCTTCGGCGTGTTCAGGATGTAAGCGGCGGCCTGACGGTCCCGTCCAGCGCCCAGCGGTAGGAATCGGGGCCGAAGGGCAGTTCGAACAGATGCGGCGCCCCGACCTCCTTCGCCGCATCGGCGTGCAGTTCGAACGCCGACAGCAGGGCGCGGCGCGTGCGGTCGGCGGCCAGGCCGCTGAGGCCCTTGCGCTGCAGGATGCGGCCAATGACCACGTCGCGGTGCGCCGCGCCGCCCTGGGCCATGAGCTGTTGTCTGATTTCGGCGGCCAGTTTCGCCTTCACAGGCGTCAGGCGCGCAGGTTTTCGGGATCGCGTAGCGTGCGGCATGTCATCCTCACAGGCTCCTGACCTGCGACGATCAATTCCCTCGTTCCCCGACCTGTCAAGAAACGAGCCCGGCATCCACGCCGTCGCTGCCATTCCGCCAACCATGCGTTACACTGGGCCAGCCTCCCCCGAAGGACCGATCATGACCGACAAGCCGACCGAAGCCGACCTCAACGCCCTCGACATCACCGACGCCGAGGCGGCGGAGATCAACGCCATCGCCCATCCGCTGCTGGCGGATCCGGCGCCCGACGCCAATGACGACCTGGTGCAGATCGACTCCACCGCCGACGGCGTCGTCTTCGTCACCATCAACCGGCCGGACAAGCGCAACGCCTTCGACGCCCCGACCATCGCCGCGCTCTACGAGGCGTTCGAGACCCTGCAGGGGGCCGACAAGGTGCGTCTGGTCTTCGTCCGCGGCGCGGGCGGCACCTTCAGCGCCGGCGCCGACCTGGGCTGGATGAAGGACGCCGCGGGCTGGTCGGAAAGCGACAACCGCGACGACGCCATGGGTCTGGCGAAGATGCTCAAGGCCCTGCACGACGTTCCGGCCCTGACCTGCGCCATCGTCGAGGGCGCGGCCATGGGCGGCGGGGCCGGCATCGTCGCCGCCTGCGACATGGCCGTGGCCGTCGAGGGCAGCCGTTTCGCCTTCTCCGAGGTCAAGCTGGGCCTGATCCCGGCGACCATCGCCCCCTATGTCGTCGAGGCCGTCGGCGCCCGCCGCGCCCGCCAGCTGTTCCTGTCGGCCAACATCTTCGACGCCGACTACGCCGCCCACGCCGGCCTGATCGACATGGTCCTGCCCGAGGGCTCGGTCGACGAGTTCATCTCCATGCTGACCGACAGCATCAGCGCCAATGCGCCGGGCGCGATGGGCGACGCCAAACGGCTGGTCAACGACGTCGTCGGCCACAGGATCGATCACGGGCTGATGGAAGACACCGCCAAACGCATCGCCCGAGCCCGCGTCTCCGCCGAGGGTCAGGAGGGGGTGCGCGCCTTCCTCGAAAAACGTAAACCCGTCTGGGCTCAGTAAGAATCGCGGGGGGCGTCTGAATGTCAGGGGAACTGGAAACGGCGGCGCTGGCGTCCGGCGGCGGCTGGCTCAAGTGGAAGCGCGAGCACGCGGACATCCCGCCGGGCACGCCCTGCGCCAATTGCCAGACGCCGCTGGCCGGCCCGCACTGCCATGAATGCGGCCAACTGGCCCAGGACTTCCACAAATCCGTCTGGAAGCTGACGGTCGAGGCGGTCGAAAGCCTGCTGCACCTCGACGGCCGGCTGTTCAGCACCCTGCCCAACCTCGTCCGCAGGCCCGGCAAGCTGACCCGCGACTATATGGAGGGCAAGCGCGCCTCCCAGGTCGCGCCCTTCCGCATGTTCCTGGTCATCCTGCTGATCGCCTTCTTCGTCGGCCACGCCGCCCTCAAGGCCGGCGAGAAGCACGAGACGACCGGGGGGGACCACGCCGCTGCGACCTCGCCCCGGACGTTCAAATACAATGGCCGCGTGGTCACGCCGGGCAGCGAAGCCATGGCGGAGTTCGAGCGCGAGGTCATGGCCGACCCCGACCTGAGCCCGGCCGAGAAACAGACCCAGATCGCCGCCGCCCGCGGCGACTGGGCCAGCTTCAGCCGCAACCTGGCCGCCGACGTTTCGGAAAAGGCCCAGACGAACGCCGCCGCTGCAAACGCCGACGATGAAAAGCTCAGGGTCACCTCGCGCGTGGCTGACGACAAACAACTCGAGTCCGTTCAGCACTGGGCGCAAACCCGCTACGACGCGGTCAAGGACGACCCGGAACGGTTTGCCCTGATCCTCGAGATATGGGCCCACCGCGTCGCGATCCTGGCCCTGCCCGTCTCGGCCCTGATGCTGACGCTGCTGTTCGCCTTCAACCGGCGCTTCTACGTCTTCGATCACGTCATCTTCTCGATGCACTCGCTGTCGTTCCAGCTGTTGCTTCTGATCGTGATCATGGCGCTGAGCGTCCTGACGCCGCTGGCCTGGTGGCTGCTGTGGCTCGCACCGGTGCATCTGTTCGTGCACATGAAGGGGGCCTATCAGCGCAGCGTCTTCGGCACCCTGGCGCGGATGTTCGTCCTGTTCACCCTGACGACCATCACCTTCAGCCTGCTGGCCGTCCTGTGGCTGTATCTCGGCTTCAACGAGATGGCCGGACACTGATGGCGGCGGCGGCGGTCTGCGGCTAGAGAGACGACATGTTCAAATCCGTCCTGGTCGCCAACCGCGGCGAGATCGCCTGCCGCGTCTTCCGCACCGCCCGCCGCATGGGCATCCGCACCATCGCGGTCTATTCCGAGGCCGACGCCGGGGCCCTGCATGTGCGCGAGGCCGACGAGGCCGTGCTGATCGGCCCCGCCCCCGCGCGCGAATCCTATCTGGACGCCGCCAAGGTGCTGGCCGCCGCGAAGGCGACGGGCGCCGAGGCCATCCACCCCGGTTACGGCTTCCTGTCCGAGAACGCGGACTTCGCCGAGGCCGTGACGGCCGCCGGCCTGGTCTGGATCGGCCCCCCGCCCGCGTCCATCCGGGCCATGGGCCTGAAGGACGCGGCCAAGAAGCTGATGATCGAGGCCGGCGTGCCGGTCACCCCCGGCTACCAGGGCGAGGACCAGTCGCTCGAGACCCTGACCGCCGAGGCCGCCCGCATCGGCTATCCGGTCCTGATCAAGGCCGTCGCCGGCGGCGGCGGCAAGGGGATGAAGAAGGTCGACCGCGCCGAAGACTTCGCCGACGGCCTCGCCTCGGCCCAGCGCGAGGGCCAGTCCTCCTTCGGCGATCCACGCGTCCTGATCGAGAGCTACATCACCCGCCCGCGCCACATCGAGGTTCAGGTCTTCGGCGAC
>NZ_JAKFEB010000211.1:0-8418 GCF_036677305.1 Brevundimonas sp.
TGGATCGGCGCCGCCCCGCGCCAGCGCGGCAGCAGCGAACCGTGCAGGTTGAAACAGCCGAGGCGCGGCGCATCCAGCACCTCGCGCTTCAGGATCTGGCCGTAGGCGACCACGCAGGCGGCGTCGACCTCGAGGCTGCGGAAGGTTTCGATGGCCTCGGGCGTCTTCATGGACTCCGGCGTGAACACCGGCAGGCCCATGGTCTCGGCGAAGGCGTGGACCGGCGACGGCGTCAGCTTCTGGCCGCGCCCCTTCGGCCGGGGCGGCTGAGAATAGACGGCCGCGACCTCATGGCCCGAGGCGATGAGCTCGGCCAGCGACGGCACGGCGAAGTCGGGAGTTCCCATGAAGGCGAGGCGCATCCCGGCGCTTTGCCCTATGCGGGCCGCAGGGACAAGGCGAGGCGCCTGGGTCGGCTTCCTGGATTCATGGGCGCTGGAAGGCGATTCCGCTTCCTGGCCCCCGCCTGCTTGAGCCAGGTCGGGAACGCGCCGTCGTTTCCCCAACCCTTGCAGGGCGAAATGATAACCCGTTGGCGCGGATGACAAGCCACGGTAGCATTCGGTCGCAACCTGGAGACGGACATGTCGATCCTGCCAGTCATTCTGATGTTGGGGCTTTGCGCTGGATTTGCGGCGCTCGCGAAACGGCGTCCTGTTATCGAAGGACGACGCAACGGCCCAACGCTTTACCGCGGTCTCCATGCGGCGTTGCTTTTGGCCTTCGTCTCCCTGCTTTGCTGGCAGGTCTTCTCAATGGGTTTCGAGATGGGGGGAGACGTAGCCCGTCGCGACGCCCGCGACGAAGCGAGGGCTGCGGCGAACGCATGACGACGGTGATCACGGCGTAGCTGGCATGATGCCACTGCAGCGATCCAGCGGGTCCGCTGACGCGCCGCGTCTGTCCCGGCAGACGTCAGTCCCAGCGGGTCGAGACGCCGCCGCCTTCGTCCCATTCGCCGCCCGCGTCCAGCGCGTCGTCGAAGTCGAGCAGCCGGTCCAGGATGACCCCGGCGATCACGCCCATGGCGGCCACGCCGATCAGGGTCGCGACACTGGCCACCCCGACCTTTTCGTTGCGGGTCAGGCGGCGGCGGCCGGACGGGTCGATGATGCGGTCGCGCGAGCGTTTCAGACGGGCCATCAGGCGGCCAGCCTTGCGTTCTTCTTGACCTTGGCGATCGCCCGGTCCCGCTTCAGCCGCGACAGATGGTCGATGAACAGCACGCCCTCGAGGTGGTCCATCTCGTGCTGGATGCAGACGGCGTACAGGCCCTCGCATTCTTCCTCGACGGTCTCGCCTTCATAGTTCCGGTATTTCAGCCGCACGCGCGCCGGGCGTTCGACCTGGTCGAAATACTCGGGCACCGACAGGCAGCCTTCCTCATAGGTGAACAGCTCGTCGGACGCCCAGACGATCTCCGGGTTGACGAAGAAACGCGGATTGCGGCGCTCGGCGTCCCATTTCGCCCGCTCCTCGTCGTTCATTTCGGCGGGGTCGACATCGTCGGCGACGCCGTCCCTGTCGCCCAGGTCCATGACGATGACCCGGCGGGTATCGCCGATCTGGACGGCGGCCAGGCCGATGCCGGGCGCGTCGTACATCGTCTCCAGCATGTCATCCATCAGACGGCGCAGGTCGTCGGTCACCGGCCCTTCGACGGGGGTGGAGACCTGTTTCAGCACGGCCAGGTCGGCGGCGTTGTCGATGGTGAGGATGCGGCGTACGGACATGCCCGCGAGATAGGCGGGACGGGCCGAAAGATCAAGATTTCCCAGCAGCGCGCTGGGTTTTATGCCGACAGATGCGGCAGGGGCCGCGGCTTGCGGTCCTGATCGATGGCCACATAGGTGAAGACGCCCTCGGTCACGCGCACCGAGGCGGCCGAGCCCTTGTCGCGGGGCCGTTTCCAGCATTCGACATGGACACGGACCGAGGTCCGGCCGACCTTGATCACCTGGGCGTACAGCGACACCTCGTCGCCCACCGAGACGGGCTGGTGGAAGACCATGCCGTCCAGGGCGATGGTCACGCAGCGGCCCTGCGCCAGTTCGAAGGCCGGCGTCGCCCCCGCCAGATCCATGTGCGCCAGCAGCCAGCCGCCGAAGATGTCGCCCTCGGGATTGGTGTCCGCCGGCATGGCGATGACCCGCCCCACGGGCTGACCGGAAGGGGCGGCGGGAGGGGCGACGGGATCCATCAGGTCGACCTACTTCGAAACCGGAGCCTCCGACAACCGTCTCGGCGGTCGTTGCGTCGTTTCAGGCGGCCCAGAAGCAGGGTGCGATACACTGCGGCCCGCGCGAGAAAACAGGCTGGGGTGCGAACAGCTCCTGGCTCAGGGGCCAGATGTGGAAGGGCGGCGGTTCACCGAAATACAGCCGGTAGTCCACGAGAAAACGGACATAGCGCATATCCACGCCCTCGCCGTCGCCGCCGCCGTCCGGTTGATGATGGAGGTACTGTCCGAAAACGGCCTCGCACAGATCGTGATAGAACTGAGTCCGGAGGATCGCGGCATGCCAGTATTCGTCGAGGACGCCGCTGATGCCGTACTGGGAGCGGTTGAGCCGGATCAGGAAGAAGTAACGTTTCAGCTCCTTCTCAAGAGCTTTGACCGCCAAGGGATCCAGCCCCTTCTGTGCAGCGAAGGCAGCGTTCATCTCCGAGAAGTCTTGATGTTCGATCATCTCAAGAAGCGATTTTTGTTCCGAAATATGCACTGAAGCCCTCCGGATGTCCCAAGCTTGAACATGGAATGAGACATGCCGCGCGGGTAAACGCAAGCGCGGTTGCTCGCTATGCGAGTGAGGGGGATATGGGGGAAGTGGCGCACCCGAGAGGATTCGAACCTCTGACCCCTGCCTTCGGAGGGCAGTACTCTATCCAGCTGAGCTACGGGTGCGTCGGCGGCGAAACGCCGGACGAAGGGCCTTACAGCAGGACCGCGTCGCCCTCAATCCCGAATGCGCCACCCGCGAACCAAAGCCGCCGGGGACGATTTACACGGTTCCGGCCCGGCGCGTCGTGATCTAGCGTGCGCCCGCTTCGCCGATGGAGGTCCCCGATGCGCGCCTTTCTGCTTGGACTGCTGATGCTGGTGGGCGCCTGCGCCACGGCGCCGACGCCCGCGGCCGATCCGACCGGCGACAGTCTGGACGCCATCGCCCGGGACTATGTCGCCCTGATCCTCGAGATCGGCGAGCGCGAGCCCGGCTATGTCGACGCCTACTACGGTCCGGCCGCCTGGCAGGAGGCGGCGAAGGCCAACCCCCGCACCGTGCCCCAGCTGATCCAGGGCGCCGCGACCCTGACCGCGCGCCTGAACGCCGTCCCGACCCGGGGCGCCGAGCCCGTCGTGGTCCAGCGCCGCAAATATCTGCTGGCCCATGTCTCGGCCGCCTCGGCGCGGCTGCGCATGCTGTCGGGTGAGAAGATGAGCTTCGCCGACGAGGCCGAGGCCCTGTTCGGCATCCGGCCCGAGCTCTTGCCGCTCTCGACCTGGGATCCTGTCCTGGCCGAGATCGACGCCCTGCTGCCGGGTCCCGGTTCGCTGGCTGACCGGGTCACCGCCTTCAAGGCGCACTACGTCATTCCGAAGGACCGGCTCCAGCCCGTGATGGACGCGGCCATCGCCGAGTGCCGCCGCCGCACCGTCCGCCACATCGATCTGCCCGCCAATGAGCGGTTCACTCTCAGCTTCGTCGGCGACAAGCCCTGGTCGGGGTACAACTACTACCTCGGCGACGCGGCCAGCCGGATCGAGATCAACGCCGATTTCCCCATCTACACCGAGCGGGCGATCGACCTGGGCTGCCACGAGGGCTACCCCGGCCACCACGTCTACAACGCCCTGCTGGAGAAGACCTTTGTGCGCGACCGCAACTGGGTCGAGATGAGCGTCTATCCGCTGTTCAGCCCCATGTCCTTCGTGGCCGAGGGCAGCGCCAACTACGGCATCGACCTGGCCTTCCCGGGCGACGAGGGCACGGCCTTCGAGCGCGAGGTGCTGTTCCCCCTGGCCGGCCTCGATCCGTCGACGGCGGAGAAGAAGGCGCAGCTGGGCGCCCTGCAGCGCCGTCTGGCGCGGGCCGAGTACACCATCGCCGACGACTATCTGGCGGGCCGCGTGGGCCGCGACGAGACCATCGCCCGCCTGTCGAAATACACCCTCGCCGACCCGGCCAAGGCGGCGCAGCGCCTGCGTTTCATCGACACCTACCGCAGCTACATCATCAACTACGGCCTCGGCCGCGACGTGGTGCAGGCCTGGGTCGAGCGGCAGGGGCCGAACCGCTGGGACGGCATGGAGACCCTGCTCTCAAGCCAGATCCTGCCGGTCGACCTGCTGCCCTGATGCCCGAGCTTCCCGAGGTCGAGACCGTCCGGCGCGGCCTTGAACCGGTCCTGACAGGGGCGCGGCTGACGCGCGTGCGCCAGAACCGGCCCGACCTGCGCTTTCCCTTTCCCGACCGGTTCGCCGGCCGGCTGGAGGGGGCGACGGTCCAGCGGATCGACCGCCGCGCCAAATATCTGCTGATGCCCCTGTCGACCGGCGAGACCTGGGTGACCCATCTGGGCATGACCGGGCGCTTCACCCTCGACGGCGAACAGCTGGGCGAATTCGAGGAGGCGGCGCCCGTCGCCGGCAAGCACGAGCACGTCAGCCTGTGCGCGGTGAAGGGGAAGGCGGCGACCCGTCTCGGCTTCGCCGACGCCCGCCGCTTCGGCTTCATGGGCCTGATCCCGACGGCGGAGGTCGAGGCCCATCCGTGGTTCGCCGGCCTCGGCCCCGAACCGCTGGGGAACGGCTTCTCGGGCGCCCATCTGGCCGAGGCCTTCGCGGGCAAGAAGCAGAACATCAAGGTGAGCCTGCTGGACCAGCGCATCGTCGCGGGTCTGGGCAATATCTATGTCTGCGAGGCCCTGTACCGCGCCCGCATCTCGCCCCTGACGGCGGCGGGCAAGGTCTCGAAGCCCCGCCTTGAAACGCTCGCCTCCGTCGTCCGGGACGTCCTGAACGACGCCATCGCCGCAGGCGGCTCGACGCTCAAGGACTTCGCCAACGCCGACGGCGGGCAGGGCTATTTCCAGCACCGGTTCGACGTCTATGACCGCGAGGGAAAGCCCTGCCTCGGCGAGGGCTGCGCCGGCGTCGTCAAACGCGTCGTCCAGGGCGGACGGTCCACCTTCTGGTGCCCGAGTTGTCAGAAGCGGTGAGGGAAGGGATGAGGGATTAGGGATTAGGGACTAGAGAGCTCTCACTCTCATCCCTCATCCCTCATCCCTATTCCCTCCCATGACCCACCGCATCATCCTGTTCCGCGGCATGAACACCGGCGGCGTCCGCGCGCCGGTCGGCGAGCAGCGGGCGATGGCCGAGGCCATGGGGCTGAAGAACCCGCGCACACTCGCGGCCAGCGGCAATCTGGTGGTCGAGAGCGGCAAGGGCGCCGAGGCGCTGGAGGCTGATATCGAAACCGCCATGGAGAAGACGTTCGGTCTCAAGGTCGCGGCCATGGTCCGCACGCCCGAACAATGGGCGAAACTGATCGCCGCCAACCCCTTCCCCAGGGAGGCCGCCGCCCACCCGGCCAAGGTCGTCGCCATGGTGATGAAGGAGGGCGTCAAGCCCGGCGGGCTGGAGGCGGTCCAGGCCCTCGCCCGCAACGGCGAGCGGGTCGAGGCCGTCGGCGATGTCCTGTTCTTCTGGTTCCCCGACGGGCAGGGCCAGAGCGAGATCTTCAAGAAGGCGACGCCGCGCATGCTGGGCATGGGCACGGGCCGAAACTGGAACACGGTTCTCAAACTGGGCGAGATGGCGGGCGCCGTCTGAGGCTTATCCCGCAGGCGTCCGGAACCGCAGCGCTCGGAAGCGGTTGTGGCTGCAAGGTAAAAACCCTTGGAGGGAAGCCATGACCGACGCCCATTTTTCCAACCCGATTCACCACCCGCTTCACACCCTGATCTCCTGGCCGGCCGTCATCGCCGGCGGCATCGTGGCCGTCGCTGTGGGCGCCATGCTGAACCTGCTGGGCGTCGCGCTCGGCGCCTCGGCCTTCAATCCCTATGAGTTCGGAGGCGGCGACGCGTCCGGCTTCACGGCCGCCGCGGGCATGTGGATGGCCTTCGCCAACGCCATCGCCCTGTTCATCGGCGCCGCCGTCGCCACCCGCGCCGCCAAATACGCCGACCACCACAAGGGCGCCCTGCACGGCCTGGCCGTCTGGGCCCTGGCCTTCCTGCTGGCCATCACCATCGCCAGCGCGGCCGGCGCCGGCGGCGCGGCGGCCCTCATAGGCGGCGAGGCCGCTGACAGCGACGGCCGTTCGGTCGTGACCGACATTGCGCCCGCCAGCCGGGTGATCGAGGGCGAGCTGGTCGCTCCGGTGGTGGTCCAGCCTTCCGCCCCCGCCGTCGCCGAAGACGTCGCCGACACCACGGCCATGCTGGCGCTGTGGGGCTTCCTGACCATGCTGATCGGCGCGATCGCCGCGATCTTCGGCGGCCTGTACGGCGGCCGCAACCATCGCTGGATCAACAAGGCCGTCGACAGCCGTCACGACGACGTTCGTCGTGAGGACGTCCGCCGTGAGGACATCCGCCCCGAACGCGCGCCTATCCTCTGATCGACCCCGGGGCGGCTTCGGCCGCCCCGACCTTGCGATGCGGACATCGGCGGGTCGAACCCGTAGAAGGGACGCATGAGCCATCGCCGCACCCACCTCTGGATCAGCCTCGTCGTCGGCCTCGCCGTCTGGGGCGCCTATTTCGTCCATTTCCTGCAGCTGATCCGGCGCGGCGAGACCGGCGGCCTGGCGCTGTGGTTCCTCGGCGCCCTGGCGGTGACCGTCGCCGCCGAGACCGTGGCCACCGGCCTGATCGCCTGGCTGTTCCGCCGACGCTCCCGCGAACTGGACGAAGGCCCCACGCTGCAGGCGGCGCTCAAGGCCAGCCATGTCGCCCTGATGCTGCTGATCGCCATGGCGCTGGCCGCCGCGGCGGGCCTCGCCTTCGCGTCGCTGTTCGGCTGGAGCTTCGATCTGTCCGGCGCGAAAGGGCAGGTCATCGCCGCCAATGTCCTGCTGGCCATGGTGGTGCTCGCGGAGCTGCTGCGCGCCGCCCTGACGCTGGCCCTGATCCCGCGGCGGTGACAGTCCGTGGCCGTGGCTGGTGGCGCGTGTCCACGAGCCGGAGAGGGATTCCCGGCTGCACCGTTGCGTCCCGGACCGCTAGCCACTAGCCACGAGCCACCAGCCACTCCGAGAGCTCCCATGTCTGACACCCCGGACGCCTATTCCACCCTGCTCATCGAACGCCACGCCGACGGCTATGCGGTGGTGACCCTGAACCGGCCCGAGGCGCTGAACGCGCTGAACTCGCAGCTGTTCAGGGATCTGGCCGCCTTCCTCGACGCGGTCGAGCATGACGACAGCGTGCGCTGCCTGATCCTGACCGGCTCGGGCGACAAGGCCTTCGCCGCCGGCGCCGACATCAAGGAGATGTCGGACCAGACCTACGCCGACATGTACAAGGTCAATTTCTTCGCCCTCGGCCACGACCGCATCACCCGCTTCCGCAAGCCGGTCATCGCCGCAGTCAACGGCTTCGCCCTTGGCGGCGGCTGCGAGCTGGCCATGCTGTGCGACTTCATCGTGGCCTCGGAGAAGGCGAAGTTCGGCCAGCCCGAGATCAACCTCGGCGTCGCCCCCGGCATCGGCGGCAGCCAGCGCCTGACCCGTCTGGTCGGCAAGTCCAAGGCGATGGACATGGTCCTGACCGCCCGCATGATGGACGCCGCCGAGGCAGAACGCGCCGGCCTGGCCAGCCGCGTCGTCCCCCACGAGACCCTTCTGGACGAGACCCGCAAGATCGCCGCCAGGATCGCCGCGCAGAGCCCGCTGGCCGTCATGGCCAACAAGGAGATGGTCAACGCCGCCCTTGAGACGACCCTGACCCAGGGCGTCCAGTTCGAACGCCGCCTGTTCCACTCGCTCTTCGCCTTCGAGGACCAGAAGGAGGGGATGGCGGCCTTCGTCGAGAAGCGGAAGCCGAACTTCACCGGGCGCTGAGCGTTGGGCTGGCAGGGAGATCTGTCATGCTCAAGCTCATCGGCGTCATTCTGGTTCTGGCCATCGGCTTCGGCGGCGGCTGGACCCTGCGCAGCTACCGCAACGCCGACGCCTGCCGCGAGGCGGGCGGCAGCATCGACACCAACCGGGGCATCTGCACCGGCGTGGGCGGGTCGGCAGGCGCGCCGCAGCTGACGGCGCCGTCGGCATGACCGCAAAGCAGGTCCAGACTCGCGTTGACCCCCTGAGCCCTTTCCGCTATAGCCGCGCGCTCTTCGAGATTTCCCCGCCGTGGACCGTGCTCCGCGGCGTTTCCGTTCGTAAGGTTTGACTGATGGCCAACAAT
>NZ_JAKFEB010000212.1:0-6388 GCF_036677305.1 Brevundimonas sp.
CGGCTGCGGCCGTGCGGCTTTTCGGTGAATGCGGCCGCGACCATGGTGGCCAGGGCCGGATTCCTGAGGAAGATCCAGCCGCCCGCCAGCGCCGCGACCGTGCCGAGGATCGGCCGCTGCTTGAACAGGCTGTATGCGCGGGCGCCCAGGCCGGACGGCTCGTCCTCAAGGTCCTCCTCTTCCTCGCTGCGGGCGAGGAAGACCAGGGCCACGACGAGGGCGACGATGGCGAACAGCAGGAAGGTGATGGCCGCGGCCGCCAGCGGCACGACGACCAGCTGCAGGGCGAAGAAGATCGTCGCCCCCAGCGCCAGAACGGCCACGAATCCGGCCCCCGCCACGACCGAAGCCGCGACGGCTTTCTTGACCAGATTCCTGGCCAGCCCCCCGCCGAACATCAGCGGCGACGACCGGCGAGCAGCAGACCCAGCACGACGCCGACGCCGAGAGCGATGGCGGTCGACTGCACGGGACGCTCCTGCACCCGTTCGGTGATGTAGCGCTGGGCTTCGTCGAAGCGCTCCTGCGCCTCGTCATAATACTCCTGACCGCGCACCCGGGCGGTGTCGTAATAGCCCCGGGCCCGTTCGCGCAGGACTTCCGACTGCTCGCGCAGACGGGCCTCGGCCTCGGCGGCCTTGGCGCGCACGCGGGTTTCGGCGGTCGCCGCCTTCTCGCGCAGACGCGCCTTTTCCTCGGCGCCGAGGACCTTCAGGTCGTCCTTCAGCGTATTGAGATCGTTCTTCACGGCAGTCCGTGCCGCCTTGGTCGTGGCCATGATGCGCGCTCCGATGTTTCAAGCTTGGCTGTTAGATAGAGAATTCAAAGCCGGAACGCCACCGCACGGCACAGGTTCCCGCATTGCACCATTTCCGGCGGCTGGCGAAGCGTCGCATCCGGGCATAGACAGGGCGGATGACCGACTGGCTGTTCCACCCCGCCCCCGTCCCCTCCCTGCCGATCCATGGCAGCGCGCAACGCTTCCCCGTGCGGCGCATCCTCTGCGTCGGTCAGAACTACGCGGCCCATGCCAAGGAAATGGGCCACGAACGGGCCGAGCCCTTCTTCTTCACCAAGCCCGCCGATGCGGTGGTGGTCGACGGCGCCGACCCCGTCTTCCCCTTGGCCACGGCCAATCTGCACCACGAGGTCGAACTGGTCTGCGCCGTCGGCGCGGACGGGGAAATCGCCGGCTGGGCTGTCGGCTGCGACCTGACCCGCCGCGACCTTCAGGCCGCTGCCAAAGACAAGGGCCGTCCGTGGGATGCGGCCAAAGGCTTCGACCAGTCCGCGCCTTGCGGCCCGATCACGCTCGGCGCCCTGCCGGATCCGTCGGCCCCCATCGCCCTGTCGGTCAACGGCGAGGCGCGGCAGTCGGGCCGGCTGGACGACATGGTCTGGAACCCCGACGAAATCCTCGCCAAGGCGCGCACCCTCTGGGACGTGCGGCCCGGCGACCTGATCTTCACCGGCACGCCCGAGGGCGTCGGCCCGCTGCAGCCCGGCGATCGCGTCGAGGCCTCGATCGACGGCCTTCAGCCGCTCGCCTTCACGGTCGCGCCCCGATGATCCTGCACGGCTATTGGCGCTCGGGCGCGGCGTACCGCACCCGCATCGCCCTGAACCTCAAGGGCCTGACCTATGAGCAGCAGGGCGTCGACCTGCGCACGGGGGCCCAGCGTTCCGAAGCCTTCGTCGCCCTGAATCCGCAGGGCATGGTGCCTGCGCTCGAGGTCGACGGCGCCGTCCTGACCCAGAGCCCCGCCATCCTCGAATGGCTGGAGGAGGCCCATCCCCGGCCGCCGCTGTTGCCCGCCGGCGCGGTCGCCCGGGCCCATGTCCGCGCCATGGCGGCCCTGATCGGCTGCGACATCCATCCGCTGAACAATCTGCGCGTCGGCAAGGCCCTGCGGGAAACCTTCGGCGCCGATCAGGCCGCCGTCGACGCCTGGGCCGCGCGCTGGATCGTCCCCGGCTTCACCGCCCTGGAGGCGCTGGTCGCCCGGCATGGCGAAGGCTGGTGCTTCGGCGGCGCGCCGACCCTGGCCGACTGCTATCTGATCCCGCAGATCTATTCGGCGAGGCGTTTCAACGTCGCCCTCGACGCCTTCCCGCGCCTCCTCGCCATCGACGAGGCGGCGAAACTCCACCCCGCCTTCGCGGCCGCCCATCCGGACGTCCAGCCCGACGCGGACTAGGCCAGGAACCGCTCCACCGCCGCGAGGAACCGCCGCGGCTGGTCGATCATCACCATATGTTCGGCTCCCTCGATCCGTTCGAAGGTCGCCGGGCGGCGCAGGCGCGCATAGGCGCCCCGGAACAGGCTGTCGGCGCGGGCGCGCGGCGAGTTCTGGTCCGAACTCCAGCCATAGACCACCGTCACCGGGGCCGTGATGTCGGGCAGACGACGGCGAAGGTCGACCGTCATCACCTCGTAGAGAGACTGGGCCAGCACCCGGCGGTCGCCGCCCTGCCAGCCCATGGAGCCGAACACCGCGTCCGCCGCCCCGCCTAGCTCCAGCCCCATCGACCGGCCCCGCGTCTTCAGCGCCTCGTCGCCGAGAAACTGGATCGCCTGATAGGCCAGTTGCGCGATCGGCTCGACGTCGCCGACGGTCGCCCCCGGGCTGATCAGGGCCGCGAAGAAGGGCGAGGAGTCCACCGCCATCACCCGGCCCACGCGGGCTCCGGCGTCGGCGGCGACGCGGATGCCGACCTGACCGCCCATCGAATGGCCGATGATGGCGGGGCGCTCCATCCCTTGCTCGGCCATGTAGCGGCGCACTTCATTGGCCACGCCCGGCATGACCGATCCGTCGGCGTTTCCCTGCGCCGCCAGGTCGCCGAAGCCGCGCACCGAAACCAGATGCAGCCGCCGCCGGTCCTCGAGCTGGCTCGCCAGCCCCCGCCATACCTCCGCCGTGGAGGCCAGGCCGGGGATCAGGATGACGTCGGGCCCGCGGCCGCGCGTCGTTACCGTGATGCGCGAGGAGCGGAAGGCGGTCTGCGCCCAGGCGCCCGGACCGGCGCCCAGCACGACGGCGCCGGCCGCCAGCCCCTTCAGAATGTTTCGCCTTTGTTCCATGCCGTCTTTGAGTCTAGCTTGCCGAAAGGAAACGCAAGGGAGGCCACAATGAGCCAGCCGTCCGACGAAATCGTCTTCTACACCAACCCCCAGTCACGCGGCCGTATCGCGCGCTGGATGCTGGAGGAGGTCGGCCGCCCCTACCGCACCGTGGTTCTGGATTACGGCACGACGATGAAGGCCCCCGAGTATCTGGCCATCAATCCGATGGGCAAGGTTCCGGCCATCACCCACCGGGGCGTGACGGTCACCGAGGGGGCGGCCGTCTGCACATATCTGGCCGACGCCTTCCCCGAGGCCGGCCTTGCGCCGGCGCTCGACGATCCCGCGCGCGGGACCTATCTGCGCTGGATGTTCTTCGGGGCGGGTCCGGTGGAAGCGGCCGTGACGGCCAAGGCGATGAACCTGCTGGCCCCGGCGGACCGGGCGGCCATGGCCGGATACGGCACCTTCGAAAACGTGGTCGATGCGCTCGAGACGCTGGTGGCGAACACCGGCCCCTGGCTGCTGGGCGACCGGTTCAGCGCGCTCGACGTCTATCTGGGCAGCCAGATCGGCTGGGGCCTCATGTTCAAGACCCTCCCCGAGCGCGACGCGTTCAAGGCCTATGTCGAACGGTTGTTCCAGCGCCCGGCCGCGATCCGCGCGCGCGAAATCGACGACGCCCTGATCGCCGCGGCTGCGAACACCTGAGGCGCGGTCTGTTCTAGCCCCGGGCGGGGCGCAGGGCCGGGGGCGCGGCGGCCACAGCGGGAGCCACGGCGGCGTGCTGGACCACCGGCCGGCGTTCGCCGCCGGCGGCTATGATCCGGTCGATGCGCGCTTTCTCGGCCTTGAAGGCGGCCAGATCGGCCCCGGCCAGGATGGTGCCCTCGGTGGTGCGGACGCCGGCCGGATTGATCCGCTGACCGCTGCGCCACAGTTCATAGTGCAGGTGCGGTCCGGTCGAGGCGCCGGTCGAGCCGACATAGGCGACGATCTGGCCCTGACGGACGCGCTGGCCGGCGCGGACGCCCGAGGCGTAGCGCGACAGGTGGCCGTAGCCGCTGTCCAGGCCGTTGGCGTGACGGATGCGCAGCCAGTTGCCGTAGCCGCCCCAGCGACGGGCCTCGACGACGACGCCGTCGGCCGGCGCCACCACCGGCGTGCCCATGCCCGCGGCGAAGTCGATGCCCTGGTGCATCTTGCGATAACCGGCGATCGGGTGACGGCGGAAGCCGAACGAGGACGAGACGCGGAAGCCCCGCTCCAGCGGCGTGCGCATGAAGGCCGAACGGGTGTTCTTGCCCGTGGCGTCGAAATACTGCGCTTCCTTCGCGCCGGCGGGCTGGAAGCGATAGAAGACCACGCCCTTCAGCGAGGCGTACAGCAGGCCGCCCGTGTCGATGGTGCGACCGTTCTCGGTCACCGACCGGTCGAACACATAGGTGAATTCGTCGTTGGCCTGGACGTCGCGGTCCATGTCCAGCTTGTGCGAGAACAGCCGGCCGGCGGCGCGGGTGATCGCGGCCGGAGCGCCTTCGCGCCGCGCCGTGCGCGACAGCGAGCCCTCGACCTTGCCGGTCAGGACCACGGTCTCGTGCGTGACCTTCTCTTCCAGGGCGCGCAGGCGCAGGGCGCCGTCAAAACTGCGCGAGACGGTCAACTGGCTGGCCGGGCCGGTGCGCATGGTCAGGCCGATCAGGCGCGGATTGCCCCGGCCGCCGCGCGGCTGGGAAATGGCGGTCTCGAAGCGCTGGCCGGCCCGCATCGACGTCACGTCCATGGCGTTCGACAGGGTGGCGGCGACGGCCGAGGCTTCTTCCGGCGCGATGCCGGTGCGGCGCACGGCCTGTTCGAAGGTCTCGCCGCGGCGGATCTGGACGGGAATGGCTTCCGGCGTGGTCAGGCCGGCCGGGGTTCCGGCGGCGGCGAACGCCTGGTCGGCGAGGGCCGAAATTTCAATTTGTGTCAGAGGCGGAGCCTCTTCCGCTTTCGCGGGTTGGTATACGCGGCCGGCAAGAAGAGCCACCGAGATCGCCGCCACCGCCGTCAGGGCGTGAGGCGCGATGCGCATCGGTTGGCGACGTGGATCGAACTGAGCCATCGGTCCCCGAAAAACGACGACGCCGTTCGGCGCCCAACTACTAAAAAAGCAAGGATCGCGCCGGAGCCACCCCCCTCGCGAGACAGGCCATATAGCCGGTCAGTCCCATCATGGGAAGATGGATCGTTACAGACCGTTAACCGGGGCCGTAATCATCGGTAAAGCTTGCGTGAACCAAGAGACTATCGCGCGGGTTGAACAGTGTATTTGCGAATGTGCGAACTGGAGTCGCTCTTAACGTGTGTGATCCTGCTGACCGCGACCCGCGATGCATTCAAAGTGGCCGATCCGCCACTCAACTGTGCTTCAACAGACACGATTATAGTATTCGGCCGGTTTCCGGTTTTGCTGGACAGGCTTTCCGCGCGGGCCTTCCTGCCGCTATGACCCGCCGATGAGCGCCGACACACCGTCCGCCCCCGTTTCCCGGCGTCCCCGCACCGGCGGTCGTCGCCTTCTGATCGCGGCCGGCGCCGTTCTCGGCGTCCTGCTCATCCTGTTGGCCCTGACCTGGCTCAACCGCCGCGCCGCCACCCGTCAGGTCCTGATCGGCTGGCTGGAGCAACAGGGCGTCGACGCCGACATGGAGATCGAACGGCTGGAGATGGACGGCCTCGTCGCCCGCATCCGCATCGGCGACCCCGCCAATCCCGACGTCACCGTCGAACGGGTCGAGGTCGACTACGGCATCGGCGCGCCCTGGTCGAAGGGCGGGCTCGGCGTCACCCCGACCCGCATCCGCCTGGTCCGCCCTGTGGTCCGGGCCAGCGTCCGCGGCGGCAAGCTGACCTTCGGCTCGCTGGACCCGCTGATCGAGGAGTTCACCGGCCGCCCGCCGCGACCCGACAGCCGCTCTCCCCTGGTCATTGTCGAGCGGGCGCGTGTCCGGCTCGACACGGACTACGGCCCGGCCAACATTCTCGGCGACGCCCGGATCGACAACGGCAAGCTGATGCGGCTGGTCGCGCGCATGCCCGCCACCGCCTTCAAGAGCGGCGAGGCCGAGGCCCGGTCGCTGAGCGCCGCCGTCGACCTGACCACCACCGGGGACCGCATCGCGGTGCGCCTCGACGCCGCTGCCGAGCAGGCGACCCTGCCGGGTCTCACGGCCGATGCGGCGAAGCTGATCCTGACCGGCAACCTGCCCTATCCCGACTTCAAGGGCCGGAAGGGCGACGGCGCCGCCGCCCTGAACGGCGCCTTCACCGCCGCCCGCC
>NZ_JAKFEB010000213.1:0-5068 GCF_036677305.1 Brevundimonas sp.
GGATGATGGTGACGCTCTCGCCGCAGCCGCAGGCGTCGGTCTGGTTCGGATTCCGGAACACGAATTTCGACGCCAGTTTCGTCGTCTCGTAGTCGATCTCCGATCCGATCAGGAACAGGATCGCCTTGGGATCGATCAGGATGGTGACGCCCTTGTCCTCGACCACCTCGTCCATCGGCTCGATCGTCTCGGCATAGGCGAAGGTGTACTCCTGCCCCGCGCAACCGCCGTTCTTCACCCCGACGCGCAGGCCGACATAGGGCTTGGCCGCATGGGCCATGATCTCCGTCACGCGCGCGGCCGCGGCGTCCGTCAGGCTGACAGCCTTGGGGCGCGGTCGGCGCGGACGGGTCGTGGTCTGAAGCTCGGTCATCGATCGTCCATCAGAACATGTTCAGGGCCAGCTTGGCCTCGTCGCTCATCTTGGAAGCGTCCCACGGGGGGTCGAAGGTCAGGGCCGCGCGGACCGACTTGACGCCCTCGACCTTCCGCACCGCATCCTCGACCCAGCCCGGCATCTCGCCGGCGACGGGGCAGCCGGGGGCCGTCAGCGTCATTTCGATGGCCACGTCGCGATCGTCGGACAGGTCGACCTTGTAGATCAGCCCGAGCTCGTAGATGTCCACCGGGATCTCGGGATCATAGACCGACTTCAGCGCCTCGATGATGTCGTCCGTCATCCGGTCGATCTCCCCCTGGGCCAGGGCGCTCTTCTGGGGCGCATCCCAGGCTTCGGCGAAGGCCGCGCTGTCGGTTGCCGGTTCGGCGTTTCGGGTCGTCGGGTCGCTCATGCGAAGAACTCACGGGCCTTGATCAGGGCGTCGGCGAAGGCGTCGGCGTCCTCTGTGGTATTATATAGGGCGAAGCTGGCGCGAACGCTCGACGTCAGGCCGAAACGGTCCGCCAGAGGCTCGGCGCAGTGCAGGCCGGCGCGGACGGCGACGCCGTACCGATCCATGACCTGGGCGATGTCATGGGCGTGCGCGCCGTCGACGGTGAAGGTCAGGATGGCCCCCTTCCCCTCCGCCTCGCCGACCACCTTCAGCCAGTTGACGCCTTCCAGCCGCTTGCGCGCATGCTGGTAGACGGCGCGCTCATGGGCCGCGACCGCGTCGGGATCGAAGCGCGACAGCCATTCAATGGCCGCGCCCAGGCCGATGGCCTCGAGGATCGGCGGCGTCCCCGCCTCGAACCGGTGCGGCGGCTTCGCATAGGTGATGCGGTCCATCGTCACCGTCTCGATCATCTCGCCGCCGCCCTGATACGGCGGCAGGGCCTCCAGCGCCTCCCCCGTCCCGTACAGGCAGCCGATGCCCGTGGGGCCGAACAGCTTATGGCCGGTGAAGGCGTAGAAGTCGCAGCCGATGGCCCGCACGTCGGGCGCCGCATGCACCGCCCCCTGGCAGCCGTCGATCAGCACCTTCGCCCCGACCGCGTGCGCCATCTCCGTGATGGCCTGCACCGGATTGATCGTCCCCAGCACGTTCGACATGTGGGTCACCGCGACGACCTTCGTCCTCGGCCCCAGCAGGCCCGCATAGGCCGCCATGTCCAGCGAGCCGTCGTCCAGGACCGGAATCCACCGGATCACCGCCCCGCGCCGCTCGCGCAGCAGGTGCCAGGGTACGATGTTGGAATGGTGCTCCATCTGGCTGACGATGATCTCGTCGCCCGGCTGGATGGACTGGCCCAACCCCGCCGCCACCAGATTGATCGCCTCGGTCCCGCCCTTGGTCCAGACGATGTTGGACGCCGCCTCCGCATTGACGAACCGCGCCACGCTGTCGCGCGCCGCCTCGAAGGCCTCGGTCGTCTCATTGGCCAGCGTATGCAGGCCGCGATGGACGTTGGCGTAGCTGCTCTCCATCGCCGCCGTCATGGCGTCGATCACCGCCCGCGGCTTCTGCGCCGAGGCGGCCGAGTCCAGATAGACCAGCGGCCGACCGTTCACCTGCCGCGACAGGATCGGGAACTGCGCGCGGACGGCATAGGGGTCAAAGGCGGTCACAGGCGATCCGTCAGCCATGCCCTCGCCACCTCTCTCGCGCCCTCGTGCCCGATCCGGTCGACGACCTCGATCAGGAAGGCCTCCGTCAGCAGGGCCCGCGCCTCGTCGGCGGGGATGCCGCGCTGCTGCATGTAGAACAGCGCCCGCTCGTCCAGATTCCCGACGGTGTTGCCGTGCGCGCACTGCACGTCGTCGGCGTAGATTTCCAGCTCCGGCTTGGCGTCCACCTCGGCCCGTTCGCCCAGGATCAGGGCGTGGTGACCCATGCGGGCGTCGGTCCCGTCGGCCCCGCGCTCGACGATGATCTTGCCCTGGAACACGCCGCGCGCGGTGTCGCGCACCACGCCCTTGGTCAGCTGGCTGGTCAGGCCGTCGGCGGCCACATGGTCGACCACCGACGTCAGGTCGGCCTGCCGCGCGGCCGACAGCAGATAGACGCTGTCCAGCCGCACATCCGCCCCCTGCGCGCGATGCGTGACCTGCGTCTCCTGCCGCTGCAGCTTTGCGCCCGTCGTCAGGATGGTCTGGCGATAATGGCCGCCCGCCTCGACCTTCACATGCGCCTGGGTGATCGAGATGACGTCCTCGGGCTCGTCGGCCAGCACCACGCGCGTCACCTCGGCGCCGCGCGCCACGTCCAGCTCCAGCCGGTTGTGCGCGACGTAGGCCGAGCCCTCGCCCTCATGGGTTTCCAGCAGCAGCAGCTTCGCCCCGGCCCGCACCGAGATGCGCGCGGTCAGGGCGTGGCCGGTACCCTCGGCCCGCGAGATCAGGCGCAGCCGCACGGTCTTTTCGCCCGAGACCATCACCTGGGTCTCGTTCACGGCCCGGCCGTTGACGAAGACCATGGCCTCGCCGCCCAGCGCCTCGAACGGCCCGCCGCCGACCAGCGGCACCGTCGCCGACGGGGAAGGCGCGGGCGCCTCGCGCAGATGACGGCGCAGGTCCGAATATTTCCACGCCTCGACCCGTTTCGAGGGGAAGCTGGAGGCGTCCTTCAGATCGATGCTTGGAAGGGCGTTCACGCCGCCTGCACCATGTATTTGTCGTAGCCCTCGGCCTCGAGCTCGTGAGCCAGCTCGGGCCCGCCCGAGTCCACGATCCGCCCCGCCGCCAGCACATGCACCCGGTCCGGTTTGATGTAGTCCAGCAGCCGCTGATAGTGGGTGATCACCAGCATGGCGCGCTCGGGGCTGCGCAGGGCGTTGACCCCCTCGGCCACGATCCGCAGGGCGTCGATGTCGAGGCCGGAATCCGTCTCGTCCAGGATCAGCAGTGACGGCTCCAGCAGGGCTATCTGCAGGATCTCCATCCGCTTCTTCTCGCCGCCCGAGAAGCCGACGTTCAGCGGCCGCTTCAGCATGTCGAAATCCATCTTCAGCGCCGCCGACGCCGCCTTGACCATCTTCAGGAAGGCGGGCGCCGCCACCTCCTCCTCGCCGCGCGCGCGCTTCTGGGCGTTCAGCGCCGTGCGCACGAAGGTCAGGGCCGGGACGCCCGGAATCTCGATCGGATACTGGAACGACAGGAAGACGCCCTTCGCCGCGCGCTCGGCCGGCTCGAGACCCAGCAGGTCCTCGCCCTTCCAGCTGACGGCGCCCTCGGTCGCCTCATAGCCGGGCCGTCCCGACACGGCGTAGCCCAGGGTCGACTTGCCGGCCCCGTTCGGCCCCATGATGGCGTGCACCTCGCCCGCGGGGACGTCGAGCGTCAGCCCCTTGAGGATGGGCTTGTCGCCGACGGAGACGTTGAGATTCTGGATAGAGAGCATCACTTGTACCAATCGATAGCGAGCCCAGCGTTCAGCCGGGCGAGGGCGGCAATCGTCGCCGCCTCGATCATTTCGCCGCGCTTCGCTTCATCAGCCGTGGCGTAGAGTTCGATGTCGGCGCCCTGCACCGCCAACGCCGTCAAAGCGGCGGATCGACTCTCCAGCCGATTACCCAAGGCGATGATCGCGGCGTTCAAAGCCAGGGTTCCGGCCTCAGGGACGTCGAAGGCGCAGTAGGTTTCGCCGCGCGCGCCACCGATAGAACGCCCGTTCGGCGCGACGCGCGCGTCGCCGGCCGTCCACTTGACCTTCGCGGCTTGCCCGACGGCCTCTTCGATCAGTTCCGCCGCCATCGATGCGTGCCGAATACGCAAGCTGAGAAGAGATTGTCGCGCGCTCACCCCACGCTCCCTTCGAGACTGATCGCCACCAGCTTCTGCGCCTCGACGGCGAACTCCATCGGCAGCTTCTGCATCACGTCGCGGACGAAGCCGTTGACCAGCAGGGCCACGGCCTCCTCCTGCGACAGCCCGCGCTGCTGCGCATAGAACAGCTGGTCGTCCGACAGGCGCGTGGTGGTCGCCTCGTGCTCCAGCTGGGCCGAGCCGTTGCGGGCCTCGATATAGGGCACGGTGTGCGAGCCGCAGGTCTTGCCGATCAGCAGGCTGTCGCACTGGGTGAAGTTGCGCACCCCGGTCGCCTTCGGGTGCACCGAGACCAGGCCGCGATAGGTCGAGTCCGACTTCCCGGCGGACACCGCCTTGGCGATGATCCGGCTCTTCGAATTCTTGCCCAGATGGATCATCTTGGTGCCGGTGTCGGCCTGCTGATGCCCGTTGGTGATGGCGATCGAATAGAATTCGCCCGAGCTGTCCTCGCCCTTGAGGATGCAGGACGGATATTTCCACGTCACCGCAGACCCCGTCTCCACCTGCGTCCACGACACCTTCGACCGGTCGCCGCGGCAGTCGGCGCGCTTGGTGACGAAGTTGTAGATGCCGCCCTTGCCCTCGGCGTCGCCGGGGTACCAGTTCTGCACCGTCGAATATTTGATCTCGGCGTCGTCCAGCGCGACCAGTTCCACCACCGCCGCATGCAGCTGGTTCTCGTCGCGCATCGGGGCGGTGCAGCCCTCCAGATAGGAGCAATAGCTGCCCTTGTCGGCGATGATCAGCGTCCGCTCGAACTGGCCGGTGTTCGACGCATTGATGCGGAAATAGGTCGACAGCTCCATCGGGCAGCGCACGCCCGGCGGGATGTAGACGAACGATCCGTCCGAAAAGACCGCG
>NZ_JAKFEB010000214.1:0-5068 GCF_036677305.1 Brevundimonas sp.
GACGACACCGGAATGAACTCTGTCAGTCCCTCGACCAGGCCAAGGATGATCGCCGCCAGCCAGTCCGCCATACGCGCCCCGTCAAAAAGATCGGGTCGTCAGTGCGCGCCCGGTTCGGGACCCACATAGCGCAGACGCGAGCGGATAGGCGAGCCGTTCATCGCCTGATCCAGCGCATGACCCAGCAAGCCGGTCAGCCGACCCATCAGGAACAGGTCCGCGGCGCCGTCTCGCGGCAGCTCCAGTCGCCGGGCGATGACCGCCAGCGCGAGGGGGAAATTCGCCTTGCGGCCCGTCGCCGCCTCGCCCTCCTGCACCGCCCGCGCCAGATCGGCGGGCAGGTCGGCCGCGGCCAGCAGGGCGGCGGCGCGGGGATCGCCCGCCGGATAGTCGTCCGGGGCGTCGAAACCGGCCAGACGGCCGATCTCCTGCGAGCGGCGGGCGGCGTCGGCCGCCTGACGCCGCACGGCGACGATCCAGTCGGACGCACGCGTCAGCTCCGCCATCATCGGCGATCCCGCCATCGTCATCAGACCCGCAAAGGCCGCCGCCGCCGGAGCCGCGCCGCCGTCCGTCGCGGCCCGCGTCGCCACCACGGCCGGATTGAGCTCGTGATCGGCGGACAGCACCAGGGCGCGGCGGATCAGGTGGGCGTCCCGTTCCGGCGTCTTCCAGCTGCGCGCCAGCCTCTGATGCAGGAACAGGCGGGGCCCGGGGCCGACTGCGGCGTCGACCGCCTCGTCCAGCACCCGCGCGCATTCCAGCCGCAGCTCCTCGACGGAGCGGGTCTTGGGATCCGCGTCTTCCTCGGCGCGGCGGGCCAGGGCCGCGAACAGGCGCGCCCGGATCGAGCCGCCGGGGACCGCCCCGATCCGCGGCCTGATCCCCGCGAACGGATTGGCCGCCCGCGCGTCCCAAAGCCGCCGGGCAACCTCCTCCAGCGTGGCGGTCTCGGCCAGCTGGACGGCGTCCAGCCCGCGATAGAACAGCCGGCCGCCGGCGATCGCGGTCAGGGAGGAACAGATATCGGCCTCGCCGCGTCCCGCGCCGCCGGGCGTGCGGCGATAGACGGCGGAATCCTCGGCCTCGACGGCCTCGCCGCTCAGCCGGGCGATGTCATGGGCGGCGTACAGGCTGCGACGCGAATCCTCGGGATCGGGCCGGGCCGCGATCCGGCCCCGGCTGACATAGGCGTAGAGCGTCTGCGACTTGACCCCCAGCCGGGCCATCGCCTCGCCTCGCCCGATCCAGTGGGCCGTATCCGCCATCTGCACGCGAGCCTCCGAAAGCCTCGGCCTCGTGGAACCATCGGACGGCGAGGATGAAGGCCTTTCGTGACGATGAAGCTAACGCCCGCGACAGTTGCGCGGCCTTGGCACGGCCGCGCCTTTCCGCGACAAGACGGCGATGACGATCCCCGCCCCCGACAGCGCGCCCGCCAACGGCCTTGACGACGTTCATTCCGCGACCCGCGCCGTCACCCGCCTGTCGGTCGGCGTGGCCGTGGTCCTGATCGCGCTGAAGGCCTTCGCCCTGGGGGCCTCGGGCTCTGTGTCCATCCTCGCCTCCCTGGCGGATTCCTCGCTCGATCTGGTGGCCTCTCTGGGCGTCTTCTTCGCCGTGCGCTGGGCGGCCGCCCCGCCCGACGAGGATCACCGCCACGGTCACGGCAAGGGCGAGGCGCTCGCCGCCCTCGTCCAGGCCGGGCTGGTGTTCGCCTCGGCCGTGTTCATCGGCTGGGAGGCGGTGCAACGCATCTTCGACCCCCGTCCGATCACCGCCGGCTACTGGGGCGTGCTGGTCGTCCTGATCTCCATCGCCGTCACCGGCTGGCTGGTCTGGATGCAGGGCCGCGCCATCAAGGCCAGCGGCTCCATGGCGGTCGAGGCCGACCGCGCCCACTACGCCGCCGACCTCGCGGCCAATGTCGTGGTCCTGATCGGGGTCATTTCCGGGGCCTGGCTGTCTGCGCCGGGGCTCGACGCCGCCGCCGGCCTGGTCGTGGCGGTCTGGCTGTTCTGGGGCGCGCTGGGGATGCTGAAGACCGCCGCGGACCATCTGGTCGACAAGGCCCTGCCCGAGCGCGAGCAGATCGCCATGACCACGGCGGTCCTGTCGGACCCCCGGATTTCCGGCGTGCACCAGCTGCGCACCCGCATGGCCGGCCCGGTCGTCATGATCCAGATGCACGTCGACCTCGACCCCGACCTCACCCTTGAGGCCGCGCATGACATCGTGGTGGAGGCGGAGAACCGCCTGCTGGCCGGCTGGCCCCGGGCCGACATCCTGATCCATCCCGACCCGCGCGGCCGCACCCGGCCGCACGGCGGCGTCTTCGCCGAAACGGCGGACGAAGCCGTCGCTCCGGGGCCGAAAACGAAAAAAGGCCCCTGGACCTGAGGCTTGGCTAACGCGGGCTTAACGCCCTCGTGCGCATGAACGGCCCATGTCGGCCTGCGTCCTGTATCATTTCGCCTTCGATCCGGGCTCCCGCGTCGCGCGCCTCGCGCTGGGCGAGGCCAGGAAGACCTTCACCGAGACCCTCGTCCGCCCGTGGGAGGAGGATTGCCCGCTCGCCGGACTGAACCCCTCGGGCATGCCCCCGGTGCTTCAGGTCACCGAGGACAGCCGGTCCCTGACCCTGTGCGAACCGGCCGCCATCCTGGGCTGGCTCGAGGACGGCTCGCGCGAGCCCTTCCTCATGCCGACCGATCCGGCCGAACGCGCCGAGACGCGCCGCCTGATCGGCTGGTTCGACCGCCGCTTCACCGACGAGGTCAATGCGGTCCTGCTGCACGAGCGGATGGAGAAGCCCCTGCTGCGCCTCGGCCCTCCCGACGCCCGCAACCTGCGCGCCGGGCGCGAGGCCCTGAGATCCCATCTCACCATGCTGGAGACCTTGCTCGCCGCCCGCGACGCCCTGTCCGGACGCCGCGTCGGCCAGGCGGATTTCGTGGCCGCCGCGCATCTGTCGGTGCTGGACTATTTCGGCGAGGTTCCCTGGGCCAACTGGCCCGGTCTGAAGACCTGGTACATGAAGCTGAAGTCGCGCCCCAGCTTCCGCCCCCTTCTGACGGACCGCTTCCCCGGCGTCGCCGCCTCGGCCTGGTACGCCGATCTCGACTTCTAGGGCCCGGCGCGTCAAACGACGCCCATGCCGGTCGATGTCCGTCCCTTCATCCGTGAGAGCGCCGCCGCCCTTGGCTTCGACGCCTGCCGCTTCGCCTCGGCCTCGGCGCCGTGGAGCGCGGGCGAGCGGCTGGCGCATTTCGTCGAGGTCGGACGCCATGGCGACATGGGCTGGATGGAGACGACGCTGGAACGCCGGGCCCACCCCACCGCCATGTGGGACGGGGCCCGCACCGCGATCGTGCTGGGCCTCAACTACGGCCCCGAGACCGATCCCCTGCCCGAGATGGCCGACCGTTCGGCAGGCTACGTCTCGGTCTACGCCCGCGGCGACGACTATCACGAGGTCATCAAGGGCCGGCTGAAAACCCTCGCCGGCCAGATTGCGGCGCGGACCGGCGAGGACGTGAAGGTCTTCGTCGACACCGCCCCCCTGATGGAGAAGCCGCTGGCCCAGCGCGCCGGCCTCGGCTGGCAGGGGAAGCACACCAATCTGCTCAGCCGCACCCACGGCAACTGGCTGTTCCTCGGCGTGATCCTGAGCGCGGCCGAACTGGAGTCGGATCCGCCCGAGGGCGAGCACTGCGGCACGTGCACCGCCTGTCTCGACGCCTGCCCGACCAACGCCTTCCCCGCCCCGTTCCAGCTGGATGCGCGGCGTTGCCTGTCCTACCTGACCATCGAATTCGCGGGGCCCTGGCCCGAGGAGTTCCGCACGGCCACGGGCAGCCGGATCTACGGCTGCGACGACTGTCTGGCCGTCTGTCCGTGGAACAAATTCGCCGCCGCCTCGAACGAGGCCCGGGTTCAGGCGCGCGAAGCGCTGGTTTCACCGAGGCTGGCCGATCTGGCGGCGCTGGACGACGCGGCCTTCCGGACCCTGTTCTCGAAGAGCCCGGTCAAGCGGATCGGCCGCGACCGGTTCGTCCGCAATGTCCTGTACGCCATCGGCAACAGCGCGGATCCGGCCCTGTTGCCGTCCGCGGAACGCCTGCTGGACGATCCCGACGCCGTCGTGCGCGACGCCGCTGAATGGGCGGCCCGGCGTCTGCGGGCCGCCTAGCCCTGGGCGATCACCCCGCCGCGCTCGCCGCCCGGAGCGCGGGCGATGTCCAGAAGCTTGATCCGGAACACCATCACCGCATTGGCCGGAATGCCCGGCCGACCCTGTTCGCCATAGCCCTGCGCCGGCGGCACATAGACCACCCACTCGTCGCCGACGCGCATGTGCTGCAGCGCCTCGGTCCAGCCCGGCACCACGTCGCCGACGGTGAACACCGCCGGCTGGCCCGACTGGAACGAGCTGTCGAACACCGTGCCGTCCGTCAGCGTGCCCTCATAGTCGACGCGGACCAGATCGTTGCGGTCAGGCGTCTCGCCGCCCGGCGGTCCCGACTGAATGATCTTGTACTGCACGCCCGACGGCAGGCTCTTCACGCCCTCGGCCCTGGCGTTCGAGCTGAGAAAGAACTCGGCGGCCCGCAGATTCTGCGCCGCGCTTTCGTCCGGCGCGGCCGGTTCGCGGTTGCAGGCGGCCAGAGGCCCCGCCAGCGCCGCCATCATCGACAGCGTCGCGACGCCCTTAGCCCATCCGTAGCGCATAGCCTGCCTCTTCCAGTCCGCGTCTGATTTCTTCCGCATGGGCCTCGCCGCGCGTCTCGACCATGATGTCGAACTCCGCGCCCTTGGCCGGCACGTCCAGCGCCAGCCGGTTGTGCACCACGTCGATGATGTTTCCGCCCGCGCCGCCGATCACGGCGCTCATCTTGGACAGCATCCCCGGGCGATCGTCGCCCAGAATGCGGTAGACGATCATCTTCTTCTCGCGCACCAGCTCCCGGTTCAGGACCACGGCCAGCATGCGGGCGTCGATGTTGCCGCCGGTCAGCTCGATGCCGACCTTCAGGCCGCGGAATTTGTCGGGATAGGCCAGCAGCGC
>NZ_JAKFEB010000215.1:0-8375 GCF_036677305.1 Brevundimonas sp.
GTTGGCGTTCATCACCACCATGTCGGCCAGCTTGCCGCGCTCCAGCGAGCCGATGTCGCGGTCCAGCCCGAGTGAACGCGCGCCGTTCAGGGTGCCGGCGCGGATGATGTCCAGCGGGGCCATGCCGCCCTGGGCCAGGCTCCACAGCTCCCAGTGGGCGGCGAGACCCTCGCGCTGGCCGTGGGCGCCGATGGAGACGCTGACGCCCTGATCGGACAGGCGGCGGGCCTCGCGGGCGATGGACATGTGGTTCCACTCATTGTCCGGGGCGGTTTCGGGCCGGCGGGCGCGGGAGTCGAGGATCCGGCGCGGCACGTACTGCGTCAGGATCGGGTGGTTCCAGACCTCGCTCTCCTGGTACCAGTAGTTCTCGCCATAGCTGCCGCCATAGGCGACGACGAGGGTCGGGTTGTAGGCGACGTTGGTCTGGCGCCACAGCTGGTGGACGTCGTCGTAGAGGACGGCAACGGGGATCGAATGCTCGATCGTGGTGTGGCCGTCGACGATCATCGACATATTGTGCTGGAACAGCGAGCCGCCCTCGGGGACGACCATCATGTTCAGCTGGCGGGCGGCCTCGATGATCTGCTGGCGCTGGTCGCGGCGGGGCTGGTTGTAGCTCTTGACGCTCCAGGCGCCGGCGGCCTGCATGCGGCGCAGGGTGGACAGGGCGTCGTCGAGGGACTCGACCTTGACCGTGCCGGCGGTGGTGGCGCCGTACAGGATGGAGCCGGTCGAGAAGATGCGCGGGGCGACGATGCGGCCCGTGCGGGCCAGCTCGCTGTGGGCGAAGATCTCGCTGGTGTCGCTGGACGGGTTGTGGATCGTGGTCACGCCGAAGGCCAGCGAGGCGTAGTCGACCCAGCTCTGTTCCGGGATGATCTCGTCCGAACCCATCGAGCCGTGCCAGTGGGCGTCGACGAGGCCGGGCATGATGGTCTTGCCGGTCATGTCCAGGGTCGGGACGCCGGCGGGGATGGTGGTCGAGGCGAGGGCGCCGATGGTCTCGATGCGGTTGCCGTCGATGACGATGACGCCGTTCTCGATCACCTCGGCGCCGTTCATGGTGATGATCCGGGCGCCCACGAGGGCGATGCGGCCCTCGGGCTTGTCGGCCGTGGCGGTGAAGCCGAGGTCGACGCCGCGCTCGTCGGGCTTGGGCAGTTCGGCGGGGGCGCCGTCGACGAAGGTGAAGGACTGGTTCAGGTCGCGGCTGAACAGCTCGGGGCCCTGCGACCACTGCAGGCGGCGGCTGTCGCCCGACCAGCTGAGCCACTCGCCGGAGTCGCGGGTGACGCGGGCCTGGGGCAGGGCCTTGCCGTCGGGGGCGATGGCCTGGGGCCGGCCGGCGGCGACGAAGGGGGCGACATAGGCCTGGAAGCGCTCGGTCCAGCCGACCCAGTTTCCGTCCGGCGAGACGGCGAATTCGGCGGCCCATTCGCTGGTCAGGTGGGTGCGTTTGTCGTCACCGTCGAGGTCGACCGAGACCAGGGCGCGCTTGTCGCCGTCGCGGCCGGTCAGGAACAGGCGGTCGCCGTCGGCGCCGAACTGCGGACCCTCGCCCTCGTCCGTGATGTGGACGGGGTCGCCGCCCGCCGTCGGGATGCGGTAGATTCCGGGGTCGCGGCTCCACAGGGCGGTGGTCAGGAAGCCGTCGCTGACTGTGCGATAGACGATGGTGCGGCCGTCAGGGCTGAAGGTCGGCTCGACATAGTGGCCGGGGTTGGCGGTCACCACGCGGCCGGCGCCGCCCGAGGCGGGGACCACGCGGATGGAGCCCAGCTCCTGGTCGTCCCAGGTGGTGTAGACGATCGAACGGCCGTCGCGGGACCAGGACGGATAGAGTTCGAAATGGTCGCTCTGGCGGGTCAGGCGGCGGGCCGTGCCGGTCGGCAGGTCGCGGATCCACAGATTGCCGAGGGCCTCGAACACGACCTTGGCGCCGTCGGGCGAGGGGCGGGCCCAGCGCAGCATCTTCACATCGAACCGGTCGGGCGCGACCTCGATGGGGAAGCGGACGGCGTCCTGTACCCGGCGGGTGTCGGCGACGTGGAAGGGAATGTTCGCCACCGCCTTCGAGGCCACGTCGACGCGCTGGATGCGGCCGTCGGCCCAGAAGACGATGGAGCGGTTGTCGGGCGTCCAGCTGATCGCCGGATAGACGCCGTGGATGGCCCAGGTCTCCTGCATGTCGCGGTCGAGGGCCGAGAAGACGGGGGTCTCGCGGCCGGACTCGATGTCCATGACATAGAGGGTCGACTGGTAGCGGACGCGCCGGATGAAGGCCAGGGACTTGCCGTCGGGCGAGGGCGTCGGGCGGATCGAACCGCCGGGGCCGGTGACATAGGCGTCGATGTCGCCCGTCTCGCGGTCGAGGCGGCGGATGACGTAGATCTGGTCGTTGACGTCCTTCGAATATTCGAAGGTCGTCCCCGGCGTGGCGTCGTCGCTGAAATACAGATAGCGGCCGTCCGGCGAGAAGGCGGGCTCGCCCGTGTCCTTCTGCTGGGTGCGGCGCTCGGTCATCTGCACGCCGCCGCCGCCCGAGCGGTGGTACATCCACATTTCCCCGGCCCCCAGCGAGCGGGACGAGGTGAAATGCTTGCGGCCGACGACGAACTGGCCGTCGGGCGTCCATTCGGGCTGGTTCACCAGCCGGAAGGTCTCCTTCGACACCTGGGTCGGGTTGGAGCCGTCGGCGTCCATGATCCAGATGTTGTCGCCGCCGCCCCGGTCCGAGGTGAAGGCGATGTGGCGGCCGTCGGGCGACCATTTCGGCTGCATTTCCCAGGCCACCCCGGAGGCGATGGCGCGGGCCTCGCCGCCGGCGACGGGCATGACATAGATGTCGCCCAGCAGGTCGAAGACGATGGTGCGGCCGTCGGGGCTGACGTCCAGCGACATCCAGGTGCCGCGGGTCACGTCGATGGGAATGTCGCGCGACGGTCCGGGCGGGTTCTGCACGTCCCATTTCGGCGTCTCGGGCGCAGCGGCCGCGGCGGCGGGCGCCGGTGCGGCGGCGACGCCGTCCTGCGCCTGGACCGGGGCGGGTCCCTGGGTGGGAGCCGGCGTCGGCGCGGGGGTGGGCGGCGCGGCGAGCGGCGAGGGCGGCTCGGGCGTCTGGGCCATGGCGGGGAAGGCGAGCGCCATCGCGGCGGCCGTCGTCAGGAGTAGGCGCTTCATGGTTTCATGCCCCGATACCGGACGTCTCGATCGCCCCGGAGGCCGCGTCCCTGTCGGCGGCAACAGAGCATTGCCGGGCAGGCGAAGTCCAGCCGCCCCGCGGCCGTGCGGCCGGTTCCGCTGCGTGAATTCTTTGTCATGCTGCGACAGGTTGTAGCGCTGCGCCGGCTGGGTCATGGTCCCGGAAACTGCTCTTCCAGGACCCTGCAATGCGCATCCAGACACTGTTCGCCGGCGTCGCCGCCGCCGCCCTGATGGCCTTCCCGGCCATGGCCCAGGAGGGCCAGTACCGTGAGCCGCTGACCCGGATCATCACCGAGGCCGCCGCCGGCGTCTGCCTCGAAGCCCTGATGGGGCCCGGCCTGCTGGACGCCTGCAACGCCCAGATCCAGGGCATGGCGCCGGCCCTCGCCGCCATGGGCGCCATCGAGTCCATGACCTTCGTCCGCTCCGAGGACACGCCCGAGGGCCCGGTCGAGACCTGGGCCGTCAAATACGCCGGCGGCCAGACCCTGACCTGGGTCATCGGCCAGGTGAAGGACGGCAAATTCGCCACCGTCGGCGTCTCGGGCTAGCCGGATTGACCAGCCTGCCGGCCATCCTCCTCGCCGGACTGATCGCGGCCTGGAGTCCGCAATCGCCGCTGATCTTCCAGCCCGGCGCCCCCGGGGCGGCGGCGCGCGTCATCACGCCCGGCGAGGCGGTGGCGCTGAGCCGCTCGACCTTCACCGCCGACGACGTCGCCTTCATGCAGCATATGATCGTGCACCACGCCCAGGCCGTGGAGATGGTCGGGCTGCTGGAAACGCGGGGCTCGGATCCCGCGGTAAAACTGATGGGCCGGCGCATCGCCCTGAGCCAGCAGGCCGAGATGGAGCTGATGCGCGACTGGCTGACCCAACGCGGCCAGCCGCTGGAGATGGCGGGCATGTCCGGTCACGCCGGAATGGATCATTCGGCCCACGCCGGCCACGCCATGCCCGCCAGCGACACGCCCCTGATGGCGGGCATGTTGTCCCCGGCGCAGATGCACACCCTCGCCGCGGCCAGCGGCCCGGCCTTCGACCGCCTGTTCCTGCAGGGGATGATCCGCCACCATCAGGGCGCTCTGGACATGGTCGACGGATTGCTGGCCAATCCGGGGGCGGGCGAAGATCCCATGCTGTCCGAATTCACCGCCTCCGTCGTCGCCGACCAGTCGGCGGAGATTCTCCGTATGCAATCCCTTCTCCCGGATCTCTGATCTCGCACCCCAAGGAGCGGCCATGAACGTTCGCAGCACCCTGCTTTCCACCGTCGCCGCTCTCGGCGTCCTGATGAGCGCCGGCGTCGCCTCGGCCCAGGCGCCGGCCGTGCAGGTCATCCCGACCGACGCCCGCAGCGGCCTGTCCGGCGGTCTGCATGACGCCGGCCAGTATGCGTCCGGCATGGTGCTGGAACATTCGGTCCAGCCCGCGCCGGGCTTCTTCGATCCCGACGCCCTGTTCGCGCCGCCGCAGAACGCCGCAGAAGCCGCGGCCTTCCAGGAGCGGATGCGCAACAACCCGAAATACGGCCCGCTGGCCCTCGCCAACACCGACATGGCCCTGTCCAACGGTCGCCTGTTCCTCGGCAATTTCAACGGTTTCAACGCCTATGACCTGACCCGGGGCGGTGCGCCCGAACTGGTCATGTCGGTGGTCTGCCCCGGCGGTCAGGGCGACGTCTCGGTCGTCGGCGACCTGCTGTTCATGTCGGTCGAACAGAACCGCGCCCGCCTCGATTGCGGCACGACCGCCGCCGCCGGGGACGTCAACGCCGAACGCTTCCGCGGCGTGCGCATCTTCGACATCAGCGACCTGAACGCCCCGCGCCAGATCGCCGCCGTCCAGACCTGTCGCGGCTCGCACACCCATACGCTGGTGCCGGATCCGACCGATCCGCGCAGCCTGTACATCTACAACTCGGGCACGTCCGACGTGCGCAAGACCGAGGAACTGGCCATCTGCACCGACGGCCAGCCGGACCAGAACCCCGATACGGCCCTGTTCTCGATCGACGTCATCAAGGTCGACCTCGACCGGCCGCAGGACGCCGCCATCGTCAACCGCCCGCGCATCTTCGCCGACGCCAACGGCCGCGTCGCCGGCCTGTGGCGCGGGGGCGCCGCCGGCATCGCCAGCCAGCGCACGGCCCAGACCAACCAGTGCCACGACATCACCGTCTATCCCGAGATCGGTCTGGCCGCGGGCGCCTGCAGCGGCAACGGCATCCTGCTGGACATCTCGGACCCGCGGAACCCGACCCGCGTCTCGGACATCTTCGACCCCGACATGGCCTACTGGCACTCGGCGACCTTCAACAACGCCGGCGACAAGGTCGTCTTCACCGACGAGTGGGGCGGCGGCACCGCCGCGCGCTGCCGGGCCGAGGACCCCTCGACCTGGGGCGCCAACATGGTCGCCACCATCGAGAACCGCACCCTGCGCGGCCGCGCCTTCCACAAGCTGCCCTCGGCCCAGGGGGCCGACGAGAACTGCGTCGCCCACAACGGCATGATCGTGCCCGTCCCGGGCCGCGACCTGATGGTCCAGGCCTGGTACCAGGGCGGCGTCTCCATCATGGACTTCACCGACCCGACCCACCCGGTCGAGATCGCCGCCTTCGACCGCGGCCCGGTCGAGGACGGCAAGATGTTCGTCGCCGGCTCGTGGTCGGCCTACTGGCTGAACGGCCGCATCTATTCCAGCGAGATCGCCCGCGGCCTGGACGTACTGAAACTGGTCCCCAGCGAACATCTGTCGGCGGCCGAGATCGCGGCGGCCGAGGCCGTCCGCTCGGACGAGATCAACCCGCAGACCCAGATGCGCGTCCGCTGGCCTGACCACCCCGACGTGGCCCAGGCCTATCTCGACCAGCTCATGCGCGCGCCGGCCGCCGACGCCGCCCTGACGGCCCGGGTCCAGAACGGCATCAACCAGTGGCGCGGACGGGCGACCGACACGCAAGGTTCGGCCGACCTGGCCGCCGCCCTGACCGCCGCGGCGGAAAAGGAAACAGGCACGGCCGCCAAGGCGCGCCTCACCGCCCTGGCGGAGATGTTCGGACGGCGGGCGGGCTAGGGGGCGTCGGCTCCGCGCCTTCGGGAGGCGCGGAGTTCCGCCCGGCGCGGGCCTCGTCCGGCCGGCGCAGGGCGCCGCCTCGCAGGAACACACGGCGCAGGGAGGCGTTGTGTCGGGAACCCGAAAGAGGCTCCCATGTACAAGCTTGCACCCCTTACCGCCGTTCTCGCCCTAGCCCTCGCGGCGCCGACGGCGGTTCTCGCAGACCCCGGCAACGGCAAGGGCGGCGATAAACAGGAACGCGGAAACCGCGGCGGCGACGACCGCGGCAACGGCAACGGCAACGGCAACGCCGGCCGCGGCCACGGAAACGACCATGGACGCGGAGGCGACGATCGCCCTGACGTGCGCGTCGCCGTCGCGCCGGACGGCCGCGCCCTGGTGGTGGCCCGCGATGACCGCGGTCCCGGCCGGGGCAACGGGCGCGGCGACGACGTCCGCGACCTTCGCCGCGAGCTGGAGCGTCAGACCTTCCAGACCCGCGACGGCCGCCCCGTGGTCTATTTCAGCCGCGAGGACGACCGCGGCCTGATCGCCGGCTGCCCGCCCGGACTGGCGAAGAAGAACAACGGCTGCCTGCCCCCCGGTCAGGCGCGCCAGATCGCCCGCGCGGCCGAAGCCTCGCGATATGACTGGCTGTGGCGCGGACGCGGCGACGACGGCCGCTATGAATATCGCGACGGCTATCTGTACCGGATGAATACGCAGGGCTCGCTGCTGGGCTGGCTGCCCGTGCTGGGCGGCGCCCTGTCTCCCGGCAACGCCTGGCCGGCGCAGTATCAGTACCAGCCGGCGCCCGACTACTACGCCAGCTATTTCGGCCTGCCGCAGAACCAGCAGTACCGCTATGCCGACGGCGCCCTGTACGGGGTCGATCCGCAGACGCAGATGATCAGCCAGGTCGCGGCCCTGCTGACCGGCCAGAACCTGAGCGTCGGCCAGGCCCTGCCGGCGGGCTATGACGTCTACAATGTGCCGTACGCCTACCGGAACCAGTACGCGGACAACGCCGAGGCCATGTACCGCTACAACGACGGCTATGTGTACCAGGCCGATCCCAAGACCCAGCTGATCACGGCCGTGATCCAGCTGCTGACCTGATCCCGCACCGCGACAGAGGCATGACCATGAAGACGATGATGCGCTGGGCGCTGGCGCCCGTTTGCCTGATGGCGCTGGCCGCGTGCGGCGCCGAGGCTGAAAGGAAGGCGGACGGGACGGCGGTCGCCGCGCCCTCCAACAGGACCATCGCCGCGACGCTCAAGGACGACGGCGCTTTCGGCACCCTCGAACGGGTGCTGGAGAACGCCGCCCTCGGCGACGTCCTGGCGGGCAAGGGCCCCTATACGGTGTTCGCGCCGTCGGACGCGGCCTTCACCGCCTCGGCCGGCGACCTCGGCGACGAGGCCATGAAGGCGCAGGGGGCCGCCATGCTGCGGGCCCATATCGTGCCGGGCGCTCTGACCCGCGCGGACATCCTGGCCGCCATGAACCGCGGCGGATCCGGCACGGTCGAGGTGCGCACCATGGCCAACAGCCTGCTGACCTTCTCGAAGGAGGGCGAGGCCGTCATCGTCACCGGCGACAACGGCGCCCGCGCCCGCCTGACGGGTGAGGAGAAGGTGGCCTCGAACGGCGTCGTACAGCCGGTCGACGCCCTGCTGGTCAAGCCGGCCGCGGGCTAGGGCACGCCCAGCAGGTCGGACCAGCGCCAGCTGGCTTCGCCCAGCGCGAGGCGTGGCGCGCCCGGCCCCTCGGCGAAGGCGATGACGGCCAGACCCTGGATGGTCTGGCTGCGGCATTCGCGCGGGGCGAAGGCGACCTCCAGGGCGATGGCCTGGCGCACTCCGGCCAGCCCCTTGCCGGCCTGTCCCGGATCCTGAATCCAGTCGCCGTTCCAGACGAGGATGGCGCGGCCCGAGGCCGGCATGGCGCGGTGCGCCCGGACCACGGCGTCCCGCACCTCGGGGTCGGCCCGCAGCGCGTCCTGCAGCCTGCGGACCATGTCGCACGCGCCGCCCGCCGCGCCGCCTGAACCGCCGCCGTCGCCCGAGCCCGAAACGCCCGCGCCCTGGCCCGCGCCCGCCTGGA
>NZ_JAKFEB010000216.1:0-6000 GCF_036677305.1 Brevundimonas sp.
GTCAGGCGTCGTGGTGTGGCGTGCGGCGTCGCCGGCGGCGGCTGTCGCGCGGTCGATGCTGGCGCGCCGCCCCGTACGCCGTGCGTGTTCGCGCCACAGTGCGGAGGCGCGCATCCAGCCGGCGAAAGGCCGGGTGCAGGAAACGCGACCCGCGTCGATCGCCTCGCGTCGGGCCTCGGTTTCCACCAGGTCGGCGCCGATCAGTTCCAGCCAGCCGAGATCGTCGCTTTCGCGCGCCTTGTCGAACAGCTTTCTAAGATCCCGGCCGAATTCGAACATGGTCCAGGCGCTCCGTCGTCCCGCTTCGGGACCGGAAAGGCGTCCCTGGGGCATCCTGTGCAAACGCAGCGCCGCGCCGTCAGTTCGACGAGGTGGTTAACGTCACTCCGTACCCGCCGCTCCCTGCCGCTCGCTGATCTCCTCAAGCAGACGCCGGCCCCATTCCACGCTGGAGCCGCCATGCGGATTGTTGACGATAGGCGTCAGCAGGGTGACCGCGTCGCTGTAGTGACCGGTCTCCATCAACGCGATCGCCGCGTCGCCCCGGATGGACATGACCTGGGGCGCGTATTTTATGGCGAGGATCCAGGTCTGCAGATCGTTGGCGTTGGGATAGTCGGGCGCGGTGCGCCGGATGCGCGCCAGGGCGGCATAGACGCGATAGTCGGTCGGGTCCGCCTCGAACGCCCGGCGCAGATAACCCTGGGCCTGGCGGCGCTGCCGGACGCCTTCTGCTTCATCGGAAGCCAAATCGCCCCGCTCCTCGAGGATATCAGCCATAAGAAGCAGGCCCTCGACATTGTCCGCCTGACCCTCCAGCGCCCGGACCAGGGCCGTCTCGGCGGCCGCGTCGTCGCCCCATTGCCGCTCCGCCCGTCCCAGAGCGACCAGGGCGAGAGGATCGTCCGGGAACTGCGCCGCGGCCGTTCGCAGCGTCTGAAGAAGCGCGGGGCCGTCGACGTCCTCGGGGTTCGGCGCGCGCGCGTTGATGCTGCGCAGAAGGACCGCATCCGCCGCGGGAGACAGTCTCGTCACGGTGATGACGGGCCTGACCGTCGGAATGTCCACCTTGGAATAGGTCATGCGCCCGTTCAGGTAGCTGCGCAGCCGGTTGGACAGCTCGTCGGGCGTCATTCCAAAGGTGGCCTGCCACGCCTCCACGGGATCCTGCCCGCCGTTGACGGCGGCGACATAGGCCGCGACGGCGCGCGCGCGCTCCGTATCCGCGAGCAGCCAGTGGGTCAGCGCCCATGACTGCGCATAGTACATTCCGATGGCCGTCTGCCCTTCGATGTCGAACGAGCCCTTCGCCCTCAGCAGGGTTTCCATGGGCAGCCAGCGGTTCCGCTCAAGCGAATACTGGCGGCCGGGGTTGGGCAGGCCGAAAGAGGCGCTCCCGCCCGCCGACACCGTGGCCGTGGCGAAATATTCCGCGAACCCCTCGCTGAGCCAGCCGGGATACTGACCGTTGCTGTTCTTGGCCATGAAGTGGTGGCTGTACTCATGCAGCAGGATATCGTCGTCGCGTCCGCGGACCAGGATGGCGAAGATGTCGTTGTCGCTGGTCGAATAATAGCCGTCGAACCCTTCCGGCAGGGCCGGCTGGGCGATGCGCAAGGAGCGGTCGTCCGAGACCAGATAGACGGGCAGCTTGCGGATGTCGTCGTCCTGGACGCCGCCGAAGCGGAATCTCAGAAGGCTGTCGAAACGCTCCAGCTTGGCGGTGTAGTCGCGCAGCGTCTGTTCCGAGCCGTCGCTGTAGACGATGAAGTGCGGGCTTTCGGCGCGCCGCCAGTCGGCGAGGGCGGTCGCCGGCGACAGGGCGCTGAGCGACAGGGCGACAAACAGGCAACGGACAACTGACAGCAAGACGGATCTCCCCCCGGATATCCGCCATCCAAACCTGTTTCAGGTCGCGCCGTCCAGCCTCGGGTTGATCGACCCACTGGCCGGGCGCGGCGGGCCTACCCGCGTTCCTTCGTCCGGGTGAAGGCCACCGCGGGGAAGCGCTCCATGACATAGCCGGTCTCCCAGCTCGACTTGGCCAGGAAGACCGGGTCGTCGTCGATGTCCCGGGCCATCTGGCCGCGGTATTTGCCCATGAAGTCCTCGATGTCGGCCCTGGTCCCGCCGATCCAGCGCGCCTCGGCCCAGGGCGAGGGTTCGAAGATGACCTCCAGCCCGTATTCCTCGCCCAGACGGTCGGCCATGACCTCGAACTGCAGCTGGCCGACGGCGCCGACGATGAAGTCGCTGCCCATTTCCGGCCGGAACAGCTGGGTCACGCCCTCTTCGGCCAGGCCGTCCAGCGCCTTCTTCAGGTGTTTGGCCTTGAGCGGATCCTTGACCCGGACGCGCTGCAGGATTTCGGGCGCGAAATTGGGCAGGCCGGCGAAGCGGATCAGGCCCGTCTCGGACAGGCTGTCGCCCACGCGCAGGACGCCGTGGTTGGGGATGCCGATCACGTCGCCGGCGTAGGCGTCTTCGGCCAGTTCGCGATCCGAGGCGAAGAACATGATGGGGGCGTTCACGCTCAGCTGTTTGCCCGTGTTCTGGACCTTCAGCTTCATGCCGCGCTGGAACTTGCCCGAGGCCATGCGGAACATGGCGATGCGGTCGCGGTGGTTGGGGTCCATATTGGCCTGGACCTTGAAGACGAAACCGGTGACCTCTGCCGCGCCAGGCTGGACCGTTTCGGCGACGGGGTCGGCGGCGTTGCGCGTTCCGGCGGGCGGGCCCTTCTGGGCCTTCATCACCTTGGGCGGCGGGGCCCATTCGCCGATCGCGGCCAGCAGTTCGTCGATGCCGAAGTGGCGCAGGGCAGAGCCCCAGAGCACGGGGGTCATGTGCCCCTCGAGGAAGGACTGGCGGTCGAAGGCCGGATAGCCGCCCTCGACCAGTTCCTGGGCGTCCATCAGCGCCTGGTGTTCGCCCTCCTCGAAATACTGCGCGGCGTCGGCCAGCGGCAGGGCCTCGGGGTGGGGGACGTCCTCGGCCGAACCGGCGGGCTTGCGGGCGTAGGGCTGGAACCGGCCCGTGCCCATCTCGACCATGCCGCGCAGGCGGTTGCCGCTCTCGGCCGGCCACCAGATGGGAGCGGGGTCGAGCTGCAGCCGGCTGGCGATCTCGTCCAGCAGGGCCATGGGGTCCTGGGCCTCGCGGTCCAGCTTGTTGATGAAGGTGATGATCGGGATGTCGCGCAGGCGGCAGACCTCGAAGAGCTTCAGCGTCTGCGGCTCGATGCCCTTGGCGGCGTCCAGCACCATGATGGCGCAGTCGGCGGCGGTCAGGGTGCGGTAGGTGTCTTCCGAGAAGTCCTCGTGGCCCGGCGTGTCCAGCAGGTTGAACATCTTGCCGTCGTGCTCGAACGTCATGACCGAGGCGCTGACGGAGATGCCGCGCTCCTTCTCGATCTTCATCCAGTCGGACTGGGTCCGCCGGTTCTCGCCGCGCGCGCGCACGGCCCCGGCCGCGCGGATGGCTCCGCCGGCCAGCAGGATGTGCTCGGTCAGCGTGGTCTTGCCGGCGTCAGGGTGCGCGATGATGGCGAAGGTCCTGCGGCGCAGGGCCTCCTGTTCGAGAGTGAGCTTCGACATGTTCGATCCGTTGGGCGGCGGGACGTAGCGCGGACCGGGCCGAAAGTCACCCGCCGCCGAATAACCCCTAGCCAGCAAGGGGTATCGGAGTCATCGTTCGTTCAGGCGAGACGACCGGTCACGCAATCGGGCGCCGTCTTGGAAACGCAAGGAACGGCCATGGCTCCGAACTCCGCAGACCCGCCGCCGCCCCATACCGGGCCGCATCCCGCCATCAGCCTGATCGTAGGCTTTGGCGTCATCATTCTCGGCGCGACCGTGGTGCACGTGGTATTCAACGTGCTGGTCTAGGCCCGGCCGGCGCCAGTCGGCCCCAGCCTCCGGCCGTCCGGCGTCGTCGGATGGCGCTTCCCCGACGGGGCCCGGCGCCGGTCCCGTCGCTGTCCGGGGCCGAAGCGACCAACGTCTTCGCGCGCCTGACCTGGATCGGCTGACGCCGAGACCTTCCGCAAACGCTAGCGCGTGGCTGCGGGCTCTTCCTCGACGTCCGCGCCCCCTCCGGCCGCCAGTGCGACGGCGGCGAGCAGGGTTCGGGCGCGGACGCGGTCGGCGCCGGGGTGGGGCGCGTTGGCGACCGGATCGAGCATCGTCTTCGCCTCACTCCACATAGACTTGGCCATATAGGCCTCGGCCAGCCTCAGCCGGCTCTCGTCGGCCTGTGGAGCAAGGGCGGTGGCGACCTCAAGGGTCGATATGTCGTTGGCGTTGGGATAGCCGGGCTGCCCGCGCCGCGTGTCGTTCAGGCCGAGATAAATCCGGAAGTCCAGCGGCTCGTGTTCCATGGCCTGACCCAAATAGGCCATGGCGAGGCGTCGCCGGGACGGCGAGTTGCCGGAGTCCGGCTCTGCCTTGACCTGGTCCATCAGGAGCGCGGCGGCGATGCGTAGCGCGTCCCCGTCCGTGGACGTCGCCGACAGGAGCGGTTGCAGCGCCTCCAGACCCGCCGCCGGGTCGCCCTTCAACCGAAGCGCGCGGGCGGTAACCAGCATGGCCATGCGCTGGTCCGGGCGCCGCGCCGCCGCAGCGAGGGCGTCGGTAATCAGTTCAGCGCGATGTCGCGCTGTGTCGCGAGCCATCTCGGCTCTTCGTCCCTCCGAGCGCGGATCATCGGGGTCGTTGTCCGGTGCGACGACCAGGGGCGTGTCGTCCAGTCGGATGTCGTACCAAACCAGGGCGCCGTCATCCGCGCCCAAGGTCGAGATTGCGACCTCCGGCATCGGGATATCGATCTGGGGCGTGTAATAGGTGATGCGCCCCAGAAAGTAGCGGCGCATGTCGCTCTGGAGTTCGATCGAGGTGCGCCCGGTCGCTGTCTGCATCGCCGCGACCGGGTCCGCGCCCCGGATCACGCCGTTCAAATACTGGCTCAACATCCCCTGTCGTTCGGGCGTGCTCATCAGATAATGGGTCAGCGCCCAGGACTGGGCGTAGTAGTCGAAGACGCGGGCCCGCCCGGATCGACTGATCCGCCATTTCAGCACGTCGGCCAGGGGAGCCCATTCGTTGGCCCCCTGCTGCGTCAACATGATCATCCGCCCGCGGTCTTCCCGTCCGACCTCGATCTTCTCCGGTTCCATGACAACGGTGGAATAGTATTCGGCGAAGCCCTCCACGAACCACGACGGGTAGGCCACGGCCGACATCTGGAACATGAAGTGGTGCGAGTACTCGTGAAACAGGGTGCTCAGCGCCTCCGGGTTTGAGATGTTGGTCACCGTGTAGATGCGGCCCGCGTCGGCGGAGTAGAAGCCGGCGACGCTCTCAGACCCGCCGGGAAGGATGCGGCGCATGTCGCGCGCGCCGTCCGCCAGATAGATTTCCAGCTTCGGAATCTGGACGTCGCTCTGGATCGGATAATAGGTCCGAAGAAGGGCGTCGAATCGTTCGATCTTGGTGGCGTAGGTGCGCAGGGTGCGCTCGGACACGTCGCCGTAGAGAATGAAGTGCGTGGTCTCCGCGCGACGCCACTCCGCGCAGGCCGGTCCGGCGACGAAAGCCGCTGCCGCCAGGACGACGGCGGCCAAAAGCTTGATGATGTTCATGGGCCAGCTCCCCCGACACGTGGCGCCTGCAGGGTCGGACAAGCTGCGCGAGGCGTCAATCCTCTTGCATGACCGTTCACGATCGGCGGCTGGCAGGCGACGTCTCAGGCGGCGAGGCGCATCCACACGGCCTTGTCGGCGGCGACGGCGTCCAGCTTGCCCTGGGAGGCGCGGGTCTTGAGCTGGCGCATGACGGGGGCGGGAAGGGCGCAGAACTGCGGCTCGACCAGAGCCGGATCGCAGCCCGGGGCGGGCGCGGCGAACAGGGCCGCGTTGACCTCGGGCGACCGGTCGTGGATCAGCCATGCCAGACGGCGGGCGCGCTGCGGGTCGTGCTGATGCATCAGCGGGTCTTCGGCGAA
>NZ_JAKFEB010000217.1:0-1851 GCF_036677305.1 Brevundimonas sp.
CGTCTGCGCACCCTGTATCTTGATCAGGCGATCCGCGACGCCATCTAGGCGTTGCGGCCCCGCCGGGGCGGCGTCTAAGGTGGCGGGGCCGGACCCCCGATCCGCGCCAGCGCCGCTCCCAAGGCCCGAAAACAAACAAGAACAGGCTGAACCTGCCATGTCGCAAGACAAGTCCAAGAACCTTCAGGACACCTTCCTCAACAGCGTCCGCAAGACCAAGACGCCGCTGACCATCTTCCTGGTCAACGGGGTCAAGCTGCAGGGCATCGTGACCTGGTTCGACAACTTCTGTGTGCTGCTGCGCCGCGACGGCCAGTCGCAACTGGTCTACAAGCACGCCATCTCGACCATCATGCCGTCCGCGCCCGTGCAGCTGTACGAGCCGGAAGCCGACGAGGACTGAGCCCCTTCTCGCCGCGTCACCCCCGGGCTTGACCTGAGGGCCGGACGTGGTGCGCCTGTGCGTCGGGGATGGCCCTTTGTCTGACGGCTTCCTATCTGCCAGTCAGCACCGGACAATCCGATCCTCGGGTCACGCCCGAGGATGACGCCTTTGAAAGCAGCACCACAAACTTGACGTCCAAACACATCGACCACGCCGTCCCGCTGATCCGGGCCGTCGTCCTGCACCCTGAACGATCGGGCTTCGGCGCGAGCGAGAGCTCGCGTCAGTCCATCGAGCGTCTGGAAGAGGCCGTCGGCCTGGCCCGGGCGCTGGACCTCGACGTGCGCGCCGAGGAGATCGTGCGCATCCGCAAACCCACGCCCGCCACCCTGTTCGGGACCGGCAAGGTCGAGGAACTGGCCGCCCTGGTCCGCGCCGCCGAGGCCGAGGCCGTGGTCGTCGACGACGACCTGTCGCCGGTGCAGCAGCGCAATCTGGAAAAGGCCTGGGACTGCAAGGTCATCGACCGCACCGGCCTGATCCTCGAAATCTTCGGCCGCCGCGCGCGGACCAAGGAAGGCCGGCTGCAGGTCGAACTGGCGCGGCTGGACTATGAGAAGTCGCGGCTGGTGCGGACCTGGACCCACCTTGAACGGCAACGCGGCGGCACCGGAAGCACGGGCGGCCCCGGCGAGACCCAGATCGAACTGGACCGGCGCCTGATCGCCGACCGGATCGTCAGGCTGAAGGTCGAACTGGACGAGGTGCGCCGCACGCGCGGCCTGCACCGCAAACAGCGCCAGAAGGTGCCGTTCCCGACCATCGCCCTGGTCGGCTACACCAACGCCGGCAAGTCGACGCTGTTCAACCGGCTGACGGGGTCCGAGGTCTTCGCCAAGGACCTGCTGTTCGCCACCCTGGACACGACCCAGCGCACCATCCGCCTGCCGCAGGGCCGGCCCGCGATCGTGGCCGACACCGTCGGCTTCATTTCCGATCTGCCGCACGAACTGGTCGAGAGCTTCCGCGCCACCCTGGAAGAGGTGGGCGAGGCCGACCTGATCCTGCACGTCCGCGACATCGCCTCGGCCGACAGCGAGGCCCAGTCCAAGGACGTCGAGGCGGTGCTGAAACAGATCGAGACGCCGGAGGGCAAGACGCGCCGCGTGCTCGAGGTCTGGAACAAGACCGATCTGTTGGCCGAGGATGTGCGCGAGGCTGTTCTGGGTCAGGCCGAACGGCTGCGGGCCCAGGGCAAGGCCGTCGCGGTCTCGGCCTGGACCGGGGAGGGGATCGAACCCCTGCGCGAGACGATCGCCGGCCTGATCGACGACGACCCGGAGACCGAACTGGTGCTGGACCCGTCACAGGGCGAGGCGCTGGCCTGGCTCTACGAGAACGGCCGCGTCACCGGCCGCGAGACGGACGACGAGGGCCGAACACATGTGCTGGTGCGGCTGCACCCG
>NZ_JAKFEB010000218.1:0-16128 GCF_036677305.1 Brevundimonas sp.
GCGCGATGCGGATGTGGGTGGTGACCGCGCCGCCCTTCTGCGCCAGCCCGGTCTGGTCGAGCACGGTCGCGCCCTTGCCCTCCAGGTGGGCGAGCAACGCCGCGGGGTCGTCGCCCATTCCGCGCAGCATGTTCGGCGAGAATTCGAACAAGAGTGCGGGCGTCGTGTCGCCGTCGAGCAGCGCGCCCGCACCGCGCAGCGCCATCGCCTCGGCGCCCTCGATGTCGAGTTTGATCAGGCGGATCGCCTCGCCGGCGAGCAGGCTGTCGAGGCGGCGCAGCGGGATTCCTGCGCCCGCGCCTTCGCGGTCAAAGGACAAATGGTTGCTGCCGATATTGCCGGCATCGTGCACCACCATGTTCGCCATGCCTTCGCGGTCGCTGGCCGCGCAGCGGTGGACGCGGATCGCGCCCGCATCGTTGCGCGCGATATTGTCGTCAAGCAGGTCGGCGGTCGAGGGGGTGGCCTCGATGGCGTGGATGCGGCCTTCGGGTCCGACGAGCCGGTGGGCGAGCAGCGAGAGAAAAAGCCGATATTCGCGCCGACATCGACGAAGCTGTCGCCGGGTTTCAGCGCCGCCGATATGACCATCGTCTCGAGCGGCTCCCAGCCGCCGGTGCAATAGATGGTGCGGTTGACGAACTGGCCGAGGTCGAGCCGCATCGCAAAGCCGTGACGCGTTTGGGCGGTGCGGATCTGCGACCGCACCGCGGCTTCGGGCAGCAGGCGGTAGGCGAGGCTGCCGAGACGCCACTGGCCCTTCTCGAACGGATAGGTGCGGCTGGCCCATGCCGCGAGATGTCCGATGGCATTCGCCATGGCTATTGTTCCCCACTTTGGTCGTCGGCCCCGCCTTTGACAGCCGGGGATTACCTTCTGCCTACCCGCCGACGCTGAGCAGCCTCCCGACGAGGATCAGCACGACTGCGCCGATCACCGAGGCGAGGCAGCCCGCGCGGTGAAAATCCGCCCGCCCGCGTGAAGTGACGAGCCCGGCGAGCAGTGACCCGCCGATGCCGAGCAGGATGGTCGCGACCCACCCCATCTGCACCGCGCCGGGGTAGAAGAAGCGCGCGAGCGCCCCGATGATCAGGCCCGAAAGGATGGCGCCGATGATATTGATCATATGTGGTCCTTTTGGATGGAGGCACCCCCGGGCAAATCTAGGAAGCGTTACGTTTGACCGCAAGCGTCGTCCTATTTGAGTTTCACGCAAAGGCGCGAAGACACAAAGAAACCTTTGCGTGAGAATCGTTTACGCGAACCCCTCGTTCAGGAACCGCTCGGCGAGCGCGGCATGCAGCGCGGCACCGCGTGCCATCACCTTTTCGTCGAGGACCATGCGGTTCGAGTGCAGCCCGCAGCAGGCGCGCCAGTCGCTGCCTTCGGCGCTCGCGCCGAGCCAGAACATTGCGCCGGGGACCTTTTCGAGCACGTAGGAGAAATCCTCGGCGCCCATCACCGGATTGTCCATCGTCAGCCAGGCCTGCTCGCCGAACGTCTCTTCGACAACCGACTGCCCGAACGCGACCGCGCGGCTGTCGCAGATGGTGACGGGGAAACCCTCCTCGATCTGCACCTCGGCGGTGCAGCCATGCGCCTCGGCGATCGCGGGGGCGAGGCGCTTCAGCTCGCGCGCGACCATCGCGCGCCTTTCCGGGGAAAGGGTGCGGATCGTGCCGAGCATCTCGGCGGTCTCGGGGATGATATTGTTCGTCGTTCCCGCCGCGATCTTGGCGATCGTGACGACGGCGGGGTCGAAGACCGAGATGCGGCGCGTCACCATCGTCTGGATCGCGGTTACGATAGAACAAGCAACCGGGATCGGGTCGACGGCATCGTGGGGCATCGAGGCGTGGCCGCCCGCGCCCTTCACGGTGATCGACAGCACGTCGGACGAAGCGAGCAACGGCCCCGCACGCCCCGCGAAGATGCCATGCGGCGCGTTGGGCATGATGTGGAGCGCGAAGGCGGCGTCGGGCAGCGGATCGATGATGCCATCGTTCAGCATGAAGCGCGCGCCATGATGGCCTTCCTCGCCCGGCTGGAACATGAACATCACGGTGCCGGGCAGGCGGTCGCGCGCCGCGCACAGCAGCTTCGCCGCGCCGACGAGCATCGCGACATGCGTGTCGTGCCCGCACGCGTGCATCGCGCCGGTGGTCTCTGACGAGAAATCGAGGCCCGTGTCCTCGAGCAGCGGCAGCGCATCCATGTCGCCGCGCAGCAGAACGGTGCGCCCGTTGGCGGGACCGCGCAGGATCGCGATCAGGCCGGTGGTCGAGGGCCCCTCGCGAAATTCGAGCGGCAGGCCGGTGAGCGCCTCCTTGATCTTCGCGAGCGTCTTCGGGTTCTGGAGGCCCAGTTCGGGCTCGCGGTGGATCGCGCGGCGGAGGTCGACGAGGTCGTCCAAGAGGGTTTCGGCCTCAGCGGGCCAGCTGTGAATTGCGGTGTCCATGTGGCGACTGTGCCGCCAAGCCCGTCCCGTGTCGAGAGACCTCGGAGAGACCGGGGCGCTTGCCCAGCGTGTCGGGCGTCCGCACGTCCCACATCAACCCAAGCCGCTCGCACAGGCGGATGACGGCATAGCCCCAATCGCTCTGCCCCGGATGGAGGCCGATGCGCGCCGAACCGGGATAGGCGTGATGATTGTTGTGCCAGGCCTCGCCCATGGTCGGGATGGCGGCCCAAGGCACGTCATGGGCCTGAACGCCCGCACCCTTGACGCGCCAGCTTTGCGGCCCGCGCCGATGCGCCAGATGGCCGACGAACCAGTGGCCGGTCACGGACGCGGCGACCCGGGCGCAGACGCCCCAGACCACGAAGCCCCAGCCGCCGAGAAGGTACAGGCCGGCCGCGATCGGAACCTGCTGCAGCATCCAGGTCCGTTCGAGGAAGCGGTAGAACCGGTCGCGCTGAACCCGGCCGAGGTCGAAGGCCGGAGGCCGGGCCAGCTCCAGCCGGCAATGTATCTGCCAGACGGCGTCGATCAGCATGGGGCGCCGGTGGGCCAGATAGTCGTGGCAGTCCGTCTGCCTTTGGGCCCAGTCGCGCAGGTCGTGGGTGCGGATCATCCAGAGCGGCCCGCTCATGCCCACGGCTGTCCCGACCCAGACCAGACAATGCTCTAGCCACAGCGGGCATTCAAAGCTGCCGTGGATCAGCCGTCGGTGAAACCCGACCGAATGGCCCAGCAGCAGGGCTCCGCCCGTGGTCGCCGCGAACACCGCCAGCGCGCTCCAGCTGAAGGTAAGCGGCCCGAACACCAGCGCGACGGCCAGCATGCCGCCGTTCCACAGGGAGTGGGCTGGGTCCCAGACGACGCGCCCCTCGACGGGGCTGCATCCGGCCGGCTCGATCAGACTGTTCACGGCGCAGGGATCGTGGTGGTCGTGCATCGCCAAGCCTTTCAGTATTTAAGTCATAACTTAAACACTGAAATGAGGGACTGGCAAGCGGTTAGCAAATCGCTTAAATGTCGCACCATGCAACGCGTCTTTGAAGCCCTGTCATCCACCATCCGGCGCAGGATTTTGGCCTATCTGGCGCATGCCGACATGACGGCGGGCGAGATCGCGGCCCGGTTCGAAATCTCCAAGCCGGCCGTGTCGCAACACCTGACGGTGCTCGAGAACGCCGGTCTGGTCGCCAGCGAAAAACGCGGCCAGTTCGTCCACTACAGCCTGGTCCCCGACCATCTGGCCAACACCCTGAACGCCTACGCCCAGGAGGTCTGTCCGGTGTCCAAGCCGCTGAAGGCCGAGAGCGCGAAGATCGCCCGGTCCCGCAAGACACCCGCGCCGGACGCCTGACGCCCGCGGCTTGCGCCTTGGCCCGGCGTCGGTGAAGGTCACGCCCCCAGTCTTTCCGGAGTTCCCATGCGCCGTCTGCTCGTCTCGTCCGCCGCCGTCGTCGCCCTGCTGACCGGCGCACCCGCCGTCTCACTGGCCCAGACTCCCGGCCCCGCTGCGGCGCCCGCGCAGAGCGAGGACGCCCGGCTGGCGGCCTTCTTCGAACAGGCGTTCCAGGAACGGATCGCGCTGAGCCCGCAGCAGATGACCTCGCTGGGACTCAAGACCGACTACGACAAGCTGGACGACGCCACCGACGCCGCCTCCGACCGGGCGCTGGCTCTCGCCGAGCGGCAGCTGGCGCAGCTGAACGACCAGTTCAATCCGCGGACGCTGAGCGCCGACAGCCGGATGTCCTGGCGGCTGTTCGAATACGGCGTCCAGCAGGCGCGGCTGTCGAACCGCTGGCGCGACTGGGGCTATCAGTTCGCCGCCAACGGCAATCCGACGACGGGCCTGCCCGTGTTCATGATCAACAACCACCGCGTAGGCAGCGTCTCCGACGCCGAGGCCTATGTCGCGCGCCTGCGGGACTCGGAGCGGGTCATGGGCGAGATCGCCGCCGAGCTGCGCGACCGGGCGTCGAAGGGGGTCGTCTCGCCGAATTTCGTGTTCGAGCCCTCGATCGCCAACACTCGCAACATCATCGCCGGCGCGCCCTTCGACGGCGGGGCCGACAATCCGGTCTGGGCGGACTTCCAGAAGAAGGTCGGCGCGCTGGAGGCCGATCAGGCGACGAAGGACCGGCTGCTGGCCGAGGGTCGGGCGGCCCTGACCGGCGAATGGAAGCGCGGCTACGAAGGCGTGCTGGCGGCCCTGGCCGAGGTGCAGCAGCAGGCGGCGGCCATGCCCGACCGCGACGGCGGCGTGTGGCGGCTGCCCGACGGCGAGGCCTTCTACAACGCCCGGCTTCAGCTCTCGACGACCACGACCCTGACGGCGGACCAGATCCACGAGACCGGCCTGTCCGAGGTGGCGCGCATCCAGGCCGAGATGGAGGTCATCAAGGCCGCCGTCGGCTTCACCGGCTCGCTGCAGGACTTCTTCGCCTTCATCAAGACGGACCCGCGCTTCCAGTATCCGAACACGCCCGAGGGCAAGGAGCAGTATCTGACCGACTCCCGCGCCTTCATCGCCCAGGTGATGGTCGACGCGCCGCGGTATTTCCACGACCTGCCCGAGGCGGCGCTGGAGGTGCGGTCGGTCGAGCCCTGGCGCGAGGCGACGGCCTCCGTCGCCTTCTATAATTCGCCGTCGCCGGACGGGACGCGGCCCGGCATCTATTACGTCAACCTGTCCGACATGACCCAGGTGCTGAAGCCCCAGATCGAGGCCATCAGCTATCACGAGGGCGCGCCCGGCCACCATTTCCAGATCGCCTATGCGCAGGAGATCGAGGGCATGCCGCGCTTCCGCCGCTTCGGCGGCTACGGCGCCTATGCCGAGGGCTGGGGCCTGTACGCCGAGCGGCTCGGCAAGGAGATGGGCTACTACCCGGACCCCTATTCGGACTTCGGCCGGCTGTCGCTGGAGCTGTGGCGCGCGGTGCGTCTGGTCACGGACACGGGGCTGCACGCCAAGCGCTGGAGCCGGGAACAGGCCATCGAATATTTCCAGCGCAACTCGCTGCTGAGCGAGCGCGACATCGTCAAGGAGGTCGAGCGCTACATCACCAACCCGGGGCAGGCGACCAGCTACAAGATCGGCGAGCTGAAGATCCGCGAGCTGCGCGCGCGGGCCGAAGCCGCGCTGGGTGACCGGTTCGACGTGCGCGACTATCACGCGGTGGTCCTGGGCTCGGGCTCCGTGCCGCTGGAAGTGCTGGAAGACCAGGTCGACGCCTGGATCGCGGCGGGAGGCGGCCCGCCGGCGACCTGAGACCGGCGCGGCCCTTCGTCACGTTGGCGGAACCCCGGACGCCCCCTAGCTCTACGGATGATCCCCTTTGTGACTGGAGACGACGATGCCGCTCTTGATGTGCCCGAACGACAACGCCGCCATGCAGACGCTGGAACGGGGCGGCGTGCAGTTCGATATGTGTCCCAGCTGCCGCGGCGTCTGGCTGGACCGGGGCGAGCTGGAGAAGCTGATGGCTTCGGCGACCGAAGAGGGACGCGCATCCGCGCCCCAACCCGCGCCCGTGGCCGCCCCGCCGCCGCAGGCCCAGCAGCCCTACCCGCCGCAACAGCCGCCCCAGCAGCCCTGGGGCTCGCAGCCGGCCTATCGCGACGAGCGCTACCGCAGCCGCGATGACGACGACTACCGCTACAAGAAGAAGAAGCGCGACAGCATCTTCGACATCTTCGACTGAGGTCGTCGCGCGGTCAGGCGGCCAGACCGGCCGCCTTCATCAGGCCCTTCAGCGGCGCCAGGGCCTCGGGCGTGGTCGACAGGGTCGCGCGGGACTGCGGCGCGCGGAACAGCTTGACGGCCTCGGCCTTGGCCCGGTCGGCGGCCGGGCCCATGGGCGCGGTCTCGCCGGCGGCCATGCGCAGGAGCGCCGACAGCTTCTGCGGCAGGGGCGCGGGCGAGCGCGCCAGCATCGCCACAATCCTGGCCTCTCCCTCGACCGTCCCGCCGACCGTCCCGATCGCGGCTGAAATCTCGGCGTCGTCCCGCTCGTTGAGGCCGCAGCTGTGCACGGCCCGCTGGAGATTGGCCAGAACGCCCAGTTTCTGGGCCGGTGTCTGGCCGGCGGCGGCGCGCATCTCGGTCTCGAACCGCAGCGAACCCACGCAGGCCGACAGCCAGCGGGCCGCCGAGCGCTTGTTGGCCGTGCCGGTGACGTTCTCGCACAGCCGGGTCAGGGCCTCGGCCTCGCACAGCACGGTGGAGCAGGTCTTGGCGTAGGCGCCGACGAAATCGGCGGTGACGATGGCCTTGGAACGCTCGTTGAAGGCGTTCTGGACCTCTTCCAGCGTGAGCAGGCGGCCGGCGGTGACGGTGAGGGCCATGGCCAGGGTGCGCAGGATGTCGATCTCGCCGGCGGCGTCGTTGGGGCGCAGGCGGCGGGGGCTCATCAGCTCGCGCAGAACCATTCGCGCCAGCGCGGCGGCGAGCAGGGGAAATTCGCCCGCCTCAAGCCGCAGGCCCAGCCGGGCGGCGGGCCCGTCGACATTGGGCATCTGCAGGGTCATCCGCGCGTCCGTGCGCATCAGGGCGGCGATCTCGTCCGGCGCGACCATCCGCACCACGGCCGCCAGCGACGCGCCCTGATCAAGCCCGGGGCCGAGGATGTCCGCCAGATTGGTCCGCGCCGCCAGCATCTCGCACAGGATCTGTTCGATGGGGACCAGCACCATGGCGCGCGGATGGCCGTCCATCGGCGCGCGCTCGGCCAGGTCCATCAGCCGGTCCAGCCGCGTCCGGCCCCCGCGCAGTCCGGTCAGGGCGCAGGACACGACGCCGCCCATGATGAAGGCGCGGTCGGGCTGGCCTTCCAGCCGGTGCGCCAGGTCGGCGATGGAATGGTCTTCGAGGCCGGGGAACTGGCCGCGACGGCCCGCGGCGATCACCCGTTCGAGGGCCTTTTCGGCCAGCTTCTGATAATGGCGGACCAGTTCGTGGACGGGCTGGCCGACGGCCTGGCTCTCGGGCACGGCGACCTTCTGGATGGCGTGCTGCAGTTCCATGCCCGACGCTTCCAGCTTTTCCGCCAGATCGGGACGGTGCAGCAGTTCGAACGCCGTCACGCCCTGACGGACAAGCCAGTCCTCCAGCACCCGGCCGATCACCTCGCGCGCCTGGGGCGTGTAGAGATCCTGCGGCCCGTTGCAGCGCGGGCCGCTCTCTTCCTCGGGCACCACCCGCTTCTGCCGGACCTCGGGCGCGCCGCGGGTCAGGACGGTCGAGCTGGCGAACTCCATGGTGTCGGGATCGAGGACTTCCCGGGTCACCCGCACGGCCGCCGCCCGTTTGTCGGCCAGCATGTCCTCGGCGGACTGGACCGCGACGGTGCGGTCCTCCGTCGCCATCTGGAGGGTCCAGGGCGCGGGAGCCGTCTTTCGTATGTAAACTTCGTAGTGGACGGAGCCGGCCATCAAAACGCTCGAACTGTTCCGCTCCATCATGGCGCAAAGGCTTTAAGGCGGGGTTTCGTTGTCAATTGTGGCGATGCGGCCCATCTAGGAGCCTCGCCATCCGGGTTTTCGGTCGACCGACCCCGGACAATGATGGATTAGAACGGTAACGCTTGCCGTGCGTTGAGACTGCGAACGACGAACGAAGAGCCTTCAAGGAGACCGCCTTTGGCCAACATCACCCTGGTCGACGACGACGAGAACATCGTCGCCTCCGTCTCGCTGGCGCTGGAAAGCCACGGCCACAAGATCACGGCCTATCACGACGGGGCCGCGGGCCTGGAAGCGCTGGAGGCCAGCCCGCCCGACCTCGCCATCCTGGACGTCAAGATGCCCCGCATGGACGGGATGGAGGTGCTGCGCCGCCTGCGACAGACCTCGCAGATCCCGGTCATCATGCTGACCTCGCGCGATGAGGAGATCGACGAGATCCTGGGCTTCAACCTGGGCGCGGACGACTACATCCACAAACCCTTCAGCCAGCGTCTGCTGATCGAACGGGTCAAGGCGCTGCTGCGCCGGACGGGCGCCGACGGCGGCGAGCCGGAACCCTCGGGCGAAAACGCGTCCAAGGCCATCAAGCGCGGCAAGCTGTCGATGGACCCGGCCCGGCACGAGAGCACCTGGGAAGGCAAGCCGGTCAAGCTGACCGTCACCGAATTCCTGCTGCTGCAGGCCCTGGCCCAGCGTCCCGGCTTCGTGAAGAGCCGCGACAACCTGATGGACGCCGCCTACGACGACCAGGTCTATGTCGACGACCGCACCATCGACAGCCACGTGAAGCGGATGCGGAAGAAGTTCCGGGTTGTCGACCCCGAGTTCGACGCCATCGAGACCCTGTATGGCGTTGGATACCGCTATCGCGAAAGCTGATCCGCTCCCGCCGGGAGACGATGAACCGCGCCGCCCGGTGAAACGCTTCGGGGGGTCGCGGCTCGGCGGCCTGATCCTGGCCCTGAACCTGCTCAGCCTGCTGATCCTGTTCGTCGGGGCCCTGCTGCTGAACGAGTGGTCGCGGGGCCTGATCGCGGCGCGGGAAGAAACCCTCGTGGCCCAGGCCGAGCTGCTGTCCAACGTGCTCAGCAAGCTGAGCATCACGACCGGCGAACCGACGCCCGCCTTCGATCCGGTCGAGGCGTCGCGCCAACTGGTCGACGACTTCATACCGGAGGGGCAGCGGGCGCGGCTGTTCGATCTGGACGGCCTGCTGGTGGCGGACAGCTATGCGGTCACCGAGCGCATCCCCGGCGAGCCGCTGCCGCCCGCCCGACCCGCGGGCAGTCCGCCGGTGAAGGCCGATTTCGCGGCCGAGAAGCGCGCCGAGGCGGAGGTCGAACGCGCCCGCGGCGACCTGGCCGCCGAGGTCGAGGCGGCGCTGGACGGCCAGGTCCAGTCCGGCCTGCGCCGCTCCGAAAGCGGCGACCGCGTGGTCTCGGTCTCCATACCCGTGCGCCACGTCCAGCAGGTTCTGGGCGTGCTGACGCTCGAGGCGGGCGACGTGGACGAGACCCTGGCCGCCCAGCGCCGCGCCCTGATGCCCTTTGCCCTGGTGGCCCTGTTCGTGAACCTGCTGGGCTCCCTGCTGATGCACCTGTTCGTGGCGCGGCCGGTGATGCGGCTGTCGGCGGCGGCGGACGAGGTCCGGCTGCAGCGGGCCCGCGCCATCTCCCTGCCCGATCTCGAGGGCCGCAAGGACGAGATCGGCGATCTGGCCCGCTCGCTGGAGACCATGACCGAGACCCTGTCCGACCGCATGGACGCCATCGAACGGTTCGCCGCCGACGTCTCGCACGAGATCAAGAACCCCCTGACCTCGATCCGTTCGGCGCTCGAGACCCTGCCGCTGGTCAAGACCGAGGCCCAGCGCGAGAAGCTGACGGCCCTGCTGCAACAGGACGTGCGGCGGCTGGACCGGCTGATCACGGACATCTCCAACGCCTCGCGTCTGGACGCCGAACTGGCGCGCGACCGGCCCCGCACCATCGACCTGACCACCCTGCTCACCGAGATCGTCGGCGTCTATGAAGCGGGCCGGAAGCCGGGCGAGCCGCGCATCGTCTTCCAGGCGCCGGCGGGCGACCACGTCCTGGTCACGGGCCGCGACGGCCCCCTGGGACAGGTGTTCCGCAACCTGATCGACAACGCCCGCTCGTTCAGCCCCGCCGACGGCCAGGTGCGGCTGACGCTGTCCCGCGAGCCTTCCGACGCGGATCATCCCGCCAGGGTCCGCGTCGAGGACGACGGTCCCGGCATCCCCCCGGACAACCTCGAAACCGTCTTCCAGCGTTTCTACACCTCGCGGCCCAAGGGCACGGCCTTCGGCGCCAACTCCGGTCTCGGCCTGTCGATCGCCCGGCAGATCGTCGAGGCCCACGGCGGCGCCATCCGTGCGGAAAACCGGACCGACGAGACCGGCGCGGTCCTCGGCGCCCGTTTCGAGGTCGCCCTGCCGCTGACCTTCGTCGGCCGCCGCGGATGAGCGACCAGCCCCTGCACGGCACCGTCGCGGCGCGCTGGACCCCGGCGTCCGGCTGGCGCGGCGTCCTGGTCACCGGCCCGTCCGGCGCGGGCAAGAGCGACCTGGCCCTGCGGCTGATCGGCCAGGGCTGGCGGCTGGTGGCCGACGACTACGCCCATGTCTTCGCCTCCGGCGCCGCGCTCTACGCCACCTGCCCCGAGACCATCGCCGGCCGCATCGAGGCGCGGGGCGTCGGCGTCGTTCCGGCCTGCGCGCTCGATCTGGTCCGGCTGGTGCTGGCCGTCGAGCTGTCGGCAGAGCCCGTCGAACGCCTGCCCGAGGCCGAGGAGACCGTCATCGCCGGGGTTTCCCTGCCGCTCGTCCGACTGTGCGGATTCGAGCCCTCGGCGGTCGAAAAGGTCACACTGCTGACCAGCCCGCTTTAACCCGGCGCGGACTTGGGCTATTCCGCCCGGCTTGCGGCATGCTCGAGGGCTGTCGGACGCGGGGCGTGAGCTTTGGTTATACCGTCATGATCGGGCTGGTGATCGTCACCCACGGGGGGCTGGCCTCTGAATTCCTGGCGGCCATGGAGCACGTCGTGGGCCCGCAGCGCGGGGTCGCGGCCATCTGCATCGGCCCCGAGGACGACATGGAGCGCCGCCGGCGCGACATCGTCGACGCCGCCAACGCCGTGAACGACGGCGACGGCGTCATCCTGCTGACCGACATGTTCGGCGGCACGCCCTCCAACCTGGCCATCTCGGTGATGGAGGAGACCCATGCCGAGGTCATCGCCGGGCTGAACCTGCCGATGCTGATCAAACTGGCCAGCGTGCGCGGCCGCGAACCGCTGGAATCCTGCGTGGCCCACGCCCAGGACGCGGGCCGCAAATACATTTCCGTCGCCAGCTGGGTGCTGCAGGGCGAGAAATGACCGTCACGGCCACGGCGAACATCTGCAACACCCGGGGCCTCCACGCCCGAGCCTCGGCCAAATTCGTCAAACTGGCCTCGGGCTTCGACGCCGAGGTCGAGGTGACCCGCGACGGGGTGACGGTGAACGCCCTGTCGATCATGGGCCTGCTGATGCTGGGCGCCGGCAACGGCTGCGGCATCGAGATCCGGGGCGAGGGCCCCGAGGCCGAAGCGGCCGTGGCCGCGCTCGCCGACCTGGTCGAACGCAAATTCGACGAGGACCAGTAGGTCAGTCGCGGACGCGGTCCCCGGGCGGCGCCTGGACCGCGCCGATATGGGCCACGCCCCGCCGCCCGGCGATCTCCACCTGTTTCGCCCGCTCCAGATATCGCGCCCGGTCCGCGTCGCTGCGCCGGTCCGCGCAGCGGTCGCAGGCCACGCCCTCGACATAAAGCGGCGACGTCCGGCCCGCCTCGCTGACCGGCATGCGACAGCCGCGGCACAGGCTGTGACTGCCCGGCGTCAGGCCGTGGCCGACGGCGACCCGCTCGTCGAAGACGAAACACTCGCCCCGCCACAGGCTGTCGGCCTCCGGCGTCGTCTCGAGATAGCGCAGGATGCCGCCCTCCAGATGGAAGACGTCCTGCACGCCCTCGGCCTTGAGGAAGGCCGTGGCCTTCTCGCAGCGGATGCCGCCGGTGCAGTACATGGCGACCTTCGGCGGGTTCGGCCGGTCCAGCAGGGCGCGGCCCTCGGTCCGGAACCAGTCGGGAAAGTCGCGAAAGCCGCGCGTGTTGGGCTGGATCGCTCCCTCGAAGGCGCCGACGGCGGCCTCATAGTCGTTGCGGGTGTCGATCACGACCGTGTCCGGATCCCGGATCAGGGCGTTCCAGTCGGCCGGGGCGACATAGGTCCCGGCGTCGGACGGGTCCAGGTCCGGCTGGCCCATGGTGACGATCTCGGGCTTGATCCGCACCTTCAGCCGGTGGAACGGCATGGCGGCCGCCGCGGCGAATTTGACATCCAGGCCGGCGAAGCCCGGCAGGGCGCGGATGCCGGCCAGCACGCGCTCGACGGCGGCCGGCGGGCCGGCGATGGTCCCGTTCAGCCCTTCGTGCGCCACCAGCAGCGTGCCGCGCACCGCGGGACGGCAGAGCGCCTCCAGCCGCGCCCGCACCGCCTCGCGATCGGCGATGGCCGCGAACCGGTACAGGGCCGCGACGCGGATCGCCCCGTCCTCCGGAGTTCGGCCATCTGCCGTCAAATCGCGATCGTCCGCGCCCATGGTCTCTCCATCGGCCCGCCGGACCGGCGAACGCCTATACGGAGGCGGAGGCGACATGGCCAGCGCGGCGGCGGGCGCCGGGCGGAGGAACCCGGACCCGTCAGGCGCGCGGCGGCGCGGCCTTCGGCCCCCGCTCGTCCTCATGAGCCCGTGCGCGCCGCCGTCGGGGACGTTTGGCGCGGCCTTCCAACGTGCCCTGGACCGGAAGAGAGACGCGCAGGTGGAAGCCGGTCTTGCCGGGCATGACCGCCATGGTCCCGGACAGACGCTCGACCCGCGCCTTCATGCCCGACAGACCGACCCCGGCGCCCTCGCCGGAGGCCGGGTCCACCGTCGCGCCCGCCAGGCCGACGCCATTGTCGATCACGTCCAGACTGACGGCGTTGCGGGACGCGGCGCTCAGCAGGATGTGGACCTCCGTCGCCCGGGCGTGCCGGTGGACGTTCATCAGGGCCTCCTGCGTGATCCGGAACAGGGTCAGTTCCGAAGCGGAGGAGAGGGGCGGCAGTTCGCCTGTTTCGGTGATGACCGACAGGCTGGTGCGGGCGCCGAAACCCGCGCCGAATTTCTCGATCGCGCGGGCCAGGCCCAGACGTTCGATGTCGGGCGGGTGAAGCAGCCAGGAGAAGCTGCGCACCTCTTCATGGGCCGAGCGCAAGGCCTCGCGAATGTCCGCGATCGGCCCCTCGGGCAACGGGTCGGCGACCGTGCGCTGCAGACGCGACAGCGCCAGATCGATGACCACCAGATACTGCGCCATGGTGTCGTGCAGTTCGCGGGCGATCCGCCGACGCTCCTCGGTTTCGGCATGCATGACCGCCAGCGACTGCCGGTGCGTCGCCTCCAGCAGGGCGTGATGCTCGCTGACGTCGAGGGCGAACCCCAGAATCCGGCCCAGGGCGCCGTCGGCGGTCCGGTCCAGAACCTCCTCGCGTATCTCGATCCAGCGCCAGTCCCCGCAGGCATGCCGCATCCGCGCGGTGACCCGGGCGATATAGCCTTCGTCGGCCGCGGCGAGCCGCCGCCTGTGCGCGTGGAGGCGCGGCGCGTCCTGCGGATGGATCAGATCGACCTCGGCGGGGGCTTCTCCCGGAGGGAAGCCCAGCAGCGAGGCCATGTCCGCCTCCATGGCCGGCGAGCGGTCGTAGATGGACGCCGCGCCGGATCCCACCAGATTGAGCTGCTCGAACAGGATGCGCCGCCAGCCGACGACCCCGTCAGCACGTTCCGCCGGCGAGGTGATCTCAATTACGGCGCCGCCCGGCATCGGCCGAAGGGCGAAGGATGTCTGGTCGCTCTGGTGCGCCGAACGGCGGATCGGCGCGCTCACTTCCACGGGGCCCATCCCCTCGAGGACGCGGTAAAGGGCGTTGGTCAGGATCAGCCGGGCGTCCGCCGTGAAAAGCTGCTCCAGCGTCCGTCCCGCGGCTTCGGCGCGAGTCCAGCCCATGGCCTGGAGGAAGCCGGCGCTGATGTGGGTGAAGCGGAAGCCGCTCGCCTCGTCCCCGATTATGGCCAATGGAACACTCAGGCCGAGAAGCCAGTCTCCCTCGGCCAGCTCGGCGTAACGAACGGTGTCGCTCGCCGGCATCATGGCTAATTGTGGCCCATATTGAGACTCAGGTGCAGAAATCCCGATTTCTGTTGGCGGAAGTATCCGGATAATCAGACATATTAAACACGTAGAAGCCGAACGGCAGCGTCAACCTGTGGAAGTTCATATCAGTAGTTCAACTTATATACTAGGTGGTGACTTTTCCTTATCTCTAACATGAAGACTGGGGGAGAACCGGGAATGTTGCGCGTCCTGATCGCGGACGATCATGAGATTGTGCGCAGGGGCGTGCGTGACGTTGTGACGAATCATCCCGGCTGGGAGGTCTGCGGCGAAGCGAGCGAAGGCTCCGAAATCCTGGCCATGGTGGAGGCGCAGCAGCCGAACGTCGTGGTGCTGGATGTCTCCATGCCCGGTCTCAACGGCATCGCCGTCACGCGCCAGATCCGGCAACTGCTCCCGGCCACCGAGGTCCTGCTCTTCACCATGCACGATGACGACGAGACCGTGACCGGCGGTCTGGCGGCCGGCGCGCGCGGCTATCTTCTGAAGACCGAAGGCGAGACCCAGCTGGTGGGCGCGATCGCCGCCCTCGCCGTTCACCGCCCCTATTTTTCTCCGGCCATCGCGGAGATGCTGCTCGACGCCACGGTTCATGATCGCGCCAAGTCGCGGCTCGAGACCTTCACCCTGCGCGAACTCGAAGTCGCGCAGCTGATCGCCGAGGGCTGCAGCAGCAAACAGATCGCCCGGAAGCTGGGCATCAGCATCAAGACCGTCGAGAGCCATCGCGCCGCGGCCATGCGCAAGGCGGGGGTGCGGCGCGCGGCCGAATTCGTGCGCTTCGCCATCAAGCACAATCTGATCCGGGCCTGACGGGTCGCCGTCCGCGCGGCCCCGCGACCCGGGAAAACCCCTAAAGTTTTCTCAGGGGTCTCGCGTCGCCCCTTAGAGTCGCGGCCCGATATCCAGCTGGACGGCGAGCCGACATGTTCGATACGCGCCGGACGAATTCCGCCCCTCCGACCGTCAGCTTCCAGCCCGGTCACCGCGATCCTTTCTGCGGCAGGGAGCCGTCCTTCGCATCTTGCCGGCGGCCCGATTCCTCTCCCCGGGCTGCTGATGAACCTGGCCGGTCTCGCGTCGCGCGAGGCCGGTCCTTTTCGGTCGGGGCCCGGTCAGAAGGCCTCGCCGACCCGGAAATAGAAGGCCGAGGAATCCTCGCCGACCGCATAGTCGACGCCGACGTTCACGCCGTAGCGTCGCGAGGCCTCGTAACGCAGGCCGACCCCCGCCGCCGGCAACAGCTCTTCCCGGCCGATGTCGCCGAACGCGGGGCCGACGGCGCCCACGCCCGCGAACAGGACGAAGCCGAAACGGCCGGCGAAGCGGCGGCGGTACTCGGTCTGGACGGCGAACATCGAATGGTCGCGGTAGCGGCCCTGGACATAGCCGCGCAGGTCCGACTGGCTGCCGAAATTGCAGATGTCGTAGAAGGGCGCCTCGTCCCCGGCCCAGCAGGTCGAGGCCCGCCACGCCCAGATGGTGCGGTCACCGGTCAGGGTGTAGCCGTTTACCTCCAGCTCGGCCCGGCCGTAGTCGTGGTCGCTGCCCAGCGCCTCGGCCGACTGAAGCCACACGACGCTTCCGTAGAGGCCGGAGCTCGGCTGGTATTCATTGTCGCGCGTGTCGTATTCGCCGGAAATCCCGAGGGCCGAGGTCCGGCTGTCCAGCTCGCGCGGCGGGATGTCCATGTCGGGAAACTCGGGCGGCGTCTCCAGGTTGATCGTCGTGGCCATCTCGATCGCGCGATACTGCAGTCCGACATAGGTGTGCGGCGCGACCCGCATCAGCCCCTGGGCGACGCCGAACCGCGCGTCCTGGGTGATGGGAACGGCGAAGCCGCGCGATCCGGCCTCCGACCCGATGCCGTAGAAGTCGACATTGAACTCGCCGAGGCCCGCGGCGCCCAGGACGCGAAA
>NZ_JAKFEB010000219.1:0-2150 GCF_036677305.1 Brevundimonas sp.
CGCATCGCCATGCAACTGGCGCACGCCGGCCGCAAGGGATCGGTCGAACGGCCGTGGGGTCCGCGCGCGGATCGACCGCTCGTGGACGGCTGGGAGCTCATTGCCCCCTCCCCCATTCCGTGGTCGGACGAAGATCAGGTTCCGCGCGAGATGACCCGCGCCGACATGGAGCGCGTCCGGGATGATTTCGTCCAGGCGACCCGCTGGGCCGACGAGGCCGGCTTCGACATGGTCGAGCTGCACTGCGCCCACGGCTATCTGCTCTCGTCCTTCCTGACCCCGGTGTCGAACCACCGCACCGACGAATACGGCGGTTCCGTCGAAAACCGCCTGCGCTTCCCGCTGGAAGTCTTCGCCGCCATGCGCGCCGTCTGGCCCGACGACAAGCCCATGTCCGTCCGCCTGTCCGCCAGCGACTGGGTCGAGGAGGGGCTAACGCCCGAGGACTCCGTCGCCATCGCCCGCGCCTTCGCCGAAGCGGGCTGCGACCTGATCGACGTCTCCGCGGGCCAGACCTCCGAGGATTCGCGCCCCGTCTACGGCCGCATGTTCCAGACCCCGCTCAGCGACCGCATCCGCAACGAGGCGGGCGTGGTCACCATGGCGGTCGGCAACATCTACGAGACCGACCACGTGAACAGCATTCTCGCCGCCGGCCGCGCCGACCTGTGCGCCCTCGCCCGGCCGCATCTGGCCGACCCGAACTGGAGCCTGCGCGCCGCCGCCGAACTGGGCTGGCGCGGCATCCAGCCGCCGGTCCAGTACCGCGCCGGCTTCGCCCAGCTGGCCCGCAACCTCGGACGTCAGCAGCAGGCGGGACCCGTATGAGCCTGGACGGACATCACGCCGTGGTCACGGGCGCCGGCTCGGGCATCGGCCGCGCCACGGCCGAGCGGCTGGCCGAGGCCGGCTGCCAGGTCACCCTGATCGGCCGCCACGTCGCCCGCCTGAGCGAGACCGCCGACCGCATCGGCGACCTGGCCTTCGCCGCCCCCGCCGACGTCACCGACCCGGACGCGCTCGCCTCCGCCATCGAGGCCGGTCGCGACCGGTTCGGGCCCGTCGACATCCTGATCAACAACGCCGGCGCCGCGACCTCGGCCCCCTTCCTCAAGACCGACGCCGAGGCCCTGCGCGCCATGCTGGCCCTCAATCTGGAGGCGCCCGCAGAGGCCGCGCGGCTGGTCCTGCCCGGCATGCTGACCCGCCGTTGGGGCCGGATCGTCAACGTCGCCTCGACCGCCGGACTGAAGGGCTACGCCTACGTCTCCGCCTATGTCGCGGCCAAGCATGGCCTCGTCGGCCTGACACGCGCGCTGGCGCTGGAAGTCGCCAGCAAGGGCGTCACGGTCAACGCCGTCTGCCCCGGCTTCACCGACACGGATCTGGTCGCCCGTTCGGTCGAGGCCATCACGGGCAAGACCGGCCGCACTGAACAAGAGGCCCGCGCAGCCTTGGCCGCGTCCAACCCGCAGGGCCGGTTGATCACCCCGGACGAGGTGGCGACGACCATCGTCTGGCTGTGCGGCGACGGCGCCTCGGGCGTCAACGGCGCCGCCGTTCCCGTCGCGGGCGGCGAACTGTGACCCCCGCCGCCTCCCTTCCGGACAGACTGGGCGGCGCGCCCGACGGCAAGCGGTCGCTGCGGCTGTGGCTGCGCCTGCTGACCTGCGCCACCCGGATCGAGCAGACCGTGGCCCAGCGGCTCCGCGACGAGTTCGACACCACCCTGCCCCGGTTCGACATGCTTTCGGCGCTGGACCGCGCGGGCACCGCGGGCCTGACCATGGGCGAGGCCGCGGGCATGCTGATGGTGTCCAACGGCAACGTCACCGGGCTGGCGACGCGTCTCAAGACCGACGGCCTGATCGAGGCCATGGCGGGCGCCGACCGCCGGGTGCAGCGCGTGCGCCTGACGCCGCTGGGCCGGACTCGCTTCGCGGCCATGGCCCGCGCCCACGAACGCTGGATCGAAGCCCTGTTCGCCGACCTGACCGAGACCGAGGCCGACGACCTGACCCGCCTGCTGGAGCGCGCCAAGCGGTCGCTCCACGCCACCACGCACGAGGAGCTGAACGGATGAAGGCGCGCGACTACAAGGCGGCCCATTTCCTGTGGTCGGTCGACGACGACGGCGTCGCCACCCTGAC
>NZ_JAKFEB010000220.1:0-4536 GCF_036677305.1 Brevundimonas sp.
CATCACGGGGAAGGCGGCGAAGGCGTTGCCCATGATCACCGTGAACAGCGCCATGCCCAGGCAGTAGACGACGACCGCCAGCAGGGGCGAGGTCAGGGGCACGGCCTGGCTGACCAGCTGGCCGACCACACCGCCGACGTCGGAGGCCAGGAACACGGCTCCCAGCGAGGCCAGCATCTGCGGGAGCACGGCGGCCCAGCCGATGGAGTCCATCAGCCTCCGCCCTTCCTGCACCGGCGCCATCACCGGCGGCCGCAGCCAGGCCATGGCGGCGAACAGGGCGATCAGGCAGCCGAGGCCCAGCGCGATCAGCGTCGTCTGGGTCGAGGACAGCAGCCAGGCGCCGGCGCCCGTATGCTTGGCCGCCAGCGTGCCGCCGACCGCGACCAGCGGCACGATCAGGGCGGGGATGAACAGGGCGTTGCCCCGGCGCACCGCGCCCTCGCGCCGCTCCTCCAGCGTGGTGGTCGGCGGATGGCCGACGCCCAGCTTCTTCAAACCGCCGACGGCGACGAGGGCCAGAACCAGAACTCCGTTCCACAGTCCGCCCAGCCACGAGCCGAACAGCATCGACACGGCGATCAGGCCCCAGAAGATCGCGCTGCGGATGCGCGTCGGATGCGTCCGGTCGCCGAGGGTCAGGACGGCGAAGGCGGCGAACATCAGCCCGACGAGCACATAGGCGTGGTCCAGGGTGATCATTTGGCCGCTCCGGCCTCGGCGGCGGCTGCGATCTCACGCTTCACCGACCGGTCGAACAACAGCAGCCGCACGCCGTGGACCGCGAAGGCGGCGATGGCTGTCGGTATGGCCCAGACCGACATCTGCAGCGGTTCGACGATGATGCCCGCCTGTTCGAGGAAGCCGACCATCAGGACGATGGAGCCGATGGCGATGAAGATGTCCTCGCCGAAGAACAGGCCGACGTTGTCGGTGGCGGCGGACATGCCGCGGATGCGGTAGCGCAGGGCGTCGGGCAGGGCGCCGCCGGCCTGGACCTCCGCCGCCCCCTCGGCCATCGGCGCCACCAGCGGGCGGACCATCTGCGGATGCCCGCCCAGCGAGGTCAGGCCCAGGGCGGAGGTGGCCTGACGGACCAGCAGATAGCTGATCAGCAGCCGTCCGGCCGTCGCCGCCCTGACGTTGGCGATCAGCAGCCGCGCCCGCTCCTGCAGGCCTGCGCGCTCCAGCAGGCCGATCACCGGCAGGACCAGCCAGGTGATATGGAAATACCGGTTGTCGTTGAAGGCGTCGCCGAACGCCGCCAGCGTGTTGACGGCCGCCTGTCCCAGCGCCCGCGCATCGACGCCGGGCGCCACGGCGGCGGCCACCCCCGTAACGATCGCCGCCAGCAGTATGACCAGCAGCGGATTGATGCGGGCGATGAAGCCCAGCACGACGACCGCGATCCCCAGAAGCACAAGCATCGGATTCTCCCCTGCGTGGATGGTTGGCGCCTGGCGCGGCGTTCAGGAAGCCTTTTTCGCGCCGTAGCCGCCGCCGCCGGGCGTCTCGATGACAAAGACGTCGCCGACGCCCATGCGGACCTCGGCGGTCGAGGCCAGGGCCTCGCGCGCGCCGTCGGCCCGTTCGATGCGGTTGACGCCGGTCGCCCCGTCCTCGCCACCGGCGGCGCCGAACGGCGCCGTGCGGCGATGGTTGGACAGGATGGCCGCCGTCAGGGGTTCCAGGAACCGCACGCGCCGGACCGCGCCGTCGCCGCCCCGGTTCGCGCCGTTGCCGCCCGAGCCGCGCCGGATCGAGAACTCTTCCAGCAGGACCGGGAAGCGGGTTTCCAGCACCTCGGGATCGGTCAGGCGGCTGTTGGTCATATGCGTCTGCACCGCCGAGGCGCCGTCGAAGCCGGGGCCCGCGCCCGAACCGCCGGCGATGGTCTCGTAATACTGGCGGGCGTCGTCGCCGAAGGTGAAATTGTTCATCGTCCCCTGGCTGGCGGCCAGCACGCCCAGGGCGCCGTACAGGCAGTCGACCACGGCCTGGCTGGTCTCCACATTGCCGGCGACGACGGCGGCCGGATAGAGCGGGTTCAGCATCGACCCCTCCGGCACGATCAGCCGGATCGGCTTCAGACAGCCCTCGTTCAGCGGAATGGCGTCGTCCACGAGCGTGCGGAAGACATAGAGGGTCGCCGCGCGTGTGATCGACAGAGGCGCGTTGAAATTGTTCGGCCGCTGGTCGCTGGTTCCGGTGAAATCGACCACGGCGCTGCGGGCCGTGGGGTCCACATCGATGCGGACCCTGATCACCGCCCCGTCGTCCATCTCCAGTGCGAAGACGCCGGGCTTCAGGGCCGCGATGGCGCGCCGGACGGCTTCCTCCGCATTGTCCTGGATGTGGCCCATATAGGCGGCGACGACCTCGCGCCCGAACTCGCCGACCATGCGCGTCAGCTCGTCGGCGCCGCGCGCGCAGGACGCGACCTGCGCCTTCAGGTCAGCCATGTTCTGTCCGACGTTGCGCGACGGATAGCGGCCCGAGGCGAACAAGGCGCGGGTCTCTGCGTCCCTTAGCCGCCCGCCGTCGATCAGCAGGAAGTCGTCGATCAGCACGCCCTCGTCCTCGACCGTCTTCGACGAGGGCGGCATCGATCCCGGCGTCGTTCCGCCGACGTCAGCATGGTGGCCACGGGCCGCGACGAAGAATGCGGGCGCGTCGTCGGCCTCGAGGAAGACCGGCATGATGACCGTGATGTCGGGCAGGTGGGTGCCGCCGTTGTAGGGCGCGTTCAGCATATAGACGTCGCCGCGCAGCATGCCCCGCCCGTCGGCCTTGCCGCCCCGCGACCGGATCACGGTGCGGATGCTCTCCCCCATCGAGCCCAGATGGACCGGGATGTGCGGCGCGTTGGCGATCAGGGCGCCGGTGGCGTCGAAGACGGCGCACGAGAAGTCGAGCCGCTCCTTGATGTTGACCGAATAGGCCGTGGCCCGCAGCGCTTCGCCCATCTGTTCGGCGGCGGCCATGAAGCGGCTGTTGAACACCTCCAGCATGATCGGATCGGCGTCCGTGCCCAGCGCCGTGCGGGCGGGCAGGGCGGTCACCCGGGCCAGGATCAGGTTCAGGGCGTCGTCGGCTGTGGCGCGCCAGCCGGGTTCCAGCACCGTGGTGCCGGTGTCTTCCAGAATGATCGCGGGCCCGTCGACGGCGGCGCCGGGTCCGAAGGCGTCGCGGCGGTAGACCGGCGTGTCGTGTTCCGCGCCCGCCATCCGCACGGGCGCGCGGCTCACGACCGGCGGCGCACCGCCATCCCCTCCGGCGAACGCGGTGGACGCGGCCTGATCGGATGCGGCCACGGCCTCGGCTTCCAGCGTCTCGACGACCAGCGCCTTGTCCTCGGCGAAGAAGCCGAAGCGCAGACGGTGCAGGGCCTCGAACGCCGCCCGCATCTCCGTCGCCGGACCGAACGGCACGGACAGCGGGGTGTCCGACCCGGCGAATTTGATCTCGGCGCGCACGACGGTGGTGATCGAGTCGTCGCCGAAACCCTGGGCGGTCAGCAGGCTGCGCGCATCGACGGTCAGGGCTTCGGCCCGGTCGCCCAGGGCCGCGCCGCCCACCGCTTCCAGCGGCGTCGCCACCGTGGCCTGCCGGATCGCCCGGACGTCTGCCAGTCCCATGCCCCAGGCCGACAGCACCCCGGCGAACGGATGCAGCATGACCTGCGTCATACCCAGCGCATCCGCGACCAGACAGGCATGCTGCCCTCCGGCGCCGCCGAAACAGTTCAGCACATAGCGGGTGACGTCATAGCCGCGCTGGATGGACACCGACTTGATCGCTTCCGCCATGTTCTGCACGGCGATGGTGACGAGGCCCTCGGCCAGCGCTTCCGACGTCGTCTCACGGCCGGTGGCGCGGGCGACCTCGGCCGCCAGGGCCGCGAACTTCTCGCGCACCGCTTCGGTGTCCAGCGGCTGGTCGCCGTCCGGGCCGAAGACGGCGGGGAACTGGTCGGGGCGCAACTTGCCCAGCATGACGTTGCAGTCGGTCACGGTCAGGGGGCCACCGCGCCGATAGGCCGCCGGTCCCGGCACCGCGCCCGCAGACTCCGGTCCGACCCTCAGCCGCGACCCGTCGAACCGGCAGATCGACCCGCCGCCCGCCGCCACCGTATGGATGCCCAGCATCGGCGCGCGCAGCCGGACCCCCGCCACCACGGCGTCCGAGGTCCGCTCATAGTCGCCCGCGAAATGCGACACGTCGGTCGAGGTGCCGCCCATGTCGAAGCCGATGACCCGGTCGAAGCCCGCCGCCCGGGCGGTCTCGGCCATGCCGACCACGCCGCCCGCCGGTCCCGACAGGATCGCGTCCTTGCCCCGGAAGGCGCCCGCCGCCGTCAGGCCCCCGCTGGACTGCATGAACAGCAGCGGGGTCGCCTCGCCCAGATCGGCGCCGACCCGATCCACATAGGCCCGCAGGATCGGCGACAGATAGGCGTCGGCCACGGTGGTGTCGCCGCGCCCGATCAGCTTGATCAGCGCGCCGACCTCGTAGCTCACCGAAACCTGTTCGAAC
>NZ_JAKFEB010000221.1:0-16599 GCF_036677305.1 Brevundimonas sp.
TCCTCCATGAACTCGATGCCGCAGACCCCCTGGCCAGCGATAATGCCCTCGTCGTCGAAGGCCGAGACGAAGACATAGCCTTCGGTGTCGCGCAGCCGGTGCGCCTCCTCGGTCGAGCCGGTGAAATCCAGTCCCTTGATGACCACGGTCGCGCCATGCGCCCGCGTGCCGTCGGCCTTCACGAAGGGCGTGCCTTCCGGCATGACGATGGTCACCGGCACGCCCAGTCGGGCGCCGTGATAGGCCAGGGCCTGGGCGTGATTGCCGGCGGAAGCCGCCACCACGCCGCGCTTGCGCTCGTCGGGCGTCAGCTGCAGCAGCCGGTTCAGGGCCCCGCGCTCCTTGAAGCTGCCGGTGAAATGCAGATTGTCGAACTTCACCCAGACCTCGGCCCCGGTCAGCTGCGACAGCCGCCTCGAATAGCGGACCGGGGTCCGGTCCACCTGGCCGGCGATGCGCTTCTGCGCCGCCAGAATGTCGTCGAAAGTGACTGTCATGAGCGGTCCCTATACCCGGTCTTCGCCGGGTTGATGCGCGCTTTTGGCCCACAGCCGGACCGCTCGCAACCTTGACCTTATGGCGGCGTTCAGCGTCTGATCCCGACGTTCGACCCGCACCCAAGCCGGAGTAGAGCCATGTCCGCCCGCCACCTGATCGCCATCGCCGCCGTGGCCGCCTCGCTGGCGGCGTGCGAAACCGTCCCGTCGGGCGGTTTCGGCCCCGGTCCCTCGTCGAGCGCCTTCCGCACCGAGGACTTCGCCTGGTCCGCGCGCTCGGGACGCGCCTCGATCGACGGCCGCATCGACTATCGTCGCGACGGCCAGACCTTCAACTGCACGGGCACGGTCGCCCTGACGCCCGACACCCCCTACACCCGCGCCCGGTTCCAGACCCTGTACGGCTCGACCACCCGCGCCGCGATTCCCGAGGCCGTGGTCCGCGCCCGCACCGTGGCCGACCCCAACGCCGACTACCGCTCGTTCGTTCGCCAGACTTCCTGCGAGAACAACCGCTTCCAGTTCGACAACCTGCCGGACGGCAACTGGTTCGTGATCTCGCCCGTCAGCGCGGGCGGCGACCGCATCGTGCTGATGCGCAACGTGGCCACGCGCGGCGGCCGGGTCGGCGTCACCCTCTAGCTTCACCCCAACAGTGCCTGTCGTCTTTGAGGCCGCGTAACTGGCCGCTTCGGAGAATTAACCATGCGCCGCTTCGCCCTGCTCCTCGCCGCCGGCCTGACGGTCTTCGCGGTCCCGGCCGCCGCCCAGACCTGGGGCGGGACCTACGACAGCCGCTACAGCTACAGCGACAGCCGCTACGGGGAGCATGACGGCTACAGCTACAGCCGGCGCAGCGACTGGAACGCCGCGCCCTCTAACCTTGACTGGCGCAGCCAGCTGGACCGGCCGGGCGACTACCGCTGCGACGCCTTCTGGGACGCGAACCGCTCCGACTGCGGGGCGGCCTGGCGCGACCAGCGCCATCGCGTCAGCGCCCAGGCCCGCGGAGACTACCGCGAACTGGCCGGCTACAGGCGCGATGGATACGGCGGCTACGACCGGTACAGCTATGGCGCCCACTACAACCCCTACGGCCGCGGCTACGGCCATGCCGCCCGCTATCGGGGATATGGATCCGGCTACGGATACGCCGGGGGCGGAGCGGCCTACCACGGCGCCTACGGCCGGCCCGATGTCGTCTATTCCGGCGGCGGCTCCGAATGGGGCGTTTACGGCAGCCGTCAGGCATGGTGCCAGGCCAACTACCGCTCCTACGATCCGCGCACAGGCTACTACCGCGCCTACAGCGGTCGCCTGATCCATTGCGGATAGGGCGTTCGCCGAAAGCTGTTCGTCCGGTCACGGATCAGTGGGTGACCGGCGTTCGCCATCGTTTCGCCTTTTCGGGACCGCTTCGGTCTCCCTGACCCGCATGGGGCGGTGGATCAGGGAGCGCGTACATGTCCCAGCACAATATTTCCGGCTCGGAAGTCTTCGGACCCAAGCCCGGCGTCATGCTGCGATCGGTGAAGACCTCGGGCCTGAGGCGCAAGCGCGCCGCCCGCACCTGGGCGGCCTTCATCGCCGGCGCGGTCGTGGCCGTCGCGGGCGGGGCGATCGCCCTCGCGGCGGTGTTCGGGCCGACGCTGTTCGGCTGAGGCACGCGTTCTCCCTCCCCCTCGGGGGAGGGTCTCTGGCGCGCAGCGACGGCGGGGTGGGAGCGGCTCGGCGAGACAAACGCCGGCGCCCTCCTCGCCCAGCCGCCCCCACCCGGCTTCGCCTTCGGCTCAGCCACCCTCCCCTGAAGGGGAGGGAGAACCGATATCCTACGGCAGCCACACCATCCGGCGCGTTTCGGTCTGGGCGTTCCTTGCCCGGCTGAAATCCCTGCGGACCTCGCCCGTGTACAGGAAGCCCGCCTTCTCCAGCACCCGGCCGGACGCCGGATTGTCGGAGAAATGGCCCGCCATCAGCGCGCGCCGCTTCCATGACTTCGACGCCCAGACCGTCGCCGCCTGCAGCGCCTCGGTCGCATAGCCGCGCCCCCAGAACGGCCGGGCGATCCAGTAGCCGACCTCGGGCGCGGGATCGGCGTCCTCGAACAGGCCGATAACGCCCACGGGGCCATGGTCCTCGTGCTCGATCAGGAAGGTGCGGGCGCGTTTCGGATCCTGCACGGCGACCTGCAGCACGAACGCCTCGGCGTCGGCGATGCCGAACGGATGCGGCATGCGCAGGGTCATGCGCGCCACGTCCGGATCGTTGGCGAGGGTCGCCAGACGGCTGATGTCCTGGGCTCCGGGCGTGCGCAGCGCCAGGCGCCGCGTCTCGACGACGGGAGAGGGTTCAATCACGCACATGACACGGCCTCGTTCGAACTGCCGCCTCCTTGGAGGGCTCGGGCGGCGTCGAGGCGGGGAAACGAAAACGGGGAGCCTGGTGATCCAGACTCCCCGCGGAAAAATTCCCTGGTCCGGATCGCGGCTCTCGAGCCTTTCGCGATCCGGGTGTCAGTCGGTTCGCGCTACTCGGCGGCCATGGCCTGTTCGGTGGTCGGAAGAATCGACACGTAACAACGGCCGTTGGCCTTCTTGGTGAATTTGACGGCGCCGTGGGCGGTCGCGAACAGCGTGTGGTCGCGGCCCAGGCCGACATTGTCGCCCGGGTGGAAGGTGGTGCCGCGCTGACGCACGAGGATGTTGCCGGCCAGAACGTTCTCGCCGCCGAACTTCTTCACGCCGAGGCGCTTGGAGTGAGAGTCGCGACCGTTACGCGACGAACCACCGGATTTCTTGTGAGCCATAGGTCTGCTCCCGTTCTCGTACTGATATTACGCTTCGTCGCCGGCCTTGTCCGCCTTCTTGGCGGGGGCCTTCTTGGCGGGAGCAGCTTTGGTTTCGGTCTTGGCGGCGGCGGCCTTGGGCGCAGCAGCCTTCTTGGCCGGAGCCGCCTTGGCTTCAGCCTTCGGAGCAGCAGCCTTCCTGGCCGGCTTGGCTTCGGTTTCCTCGACGCGCGGGGCGAGGCCGCGGGCGCGCAGGTTCATCTCGGCCTTGGTCATCAGCGAGGTTTCGCCGTCCCACTTGGCCTTCTCGCCGGCGCCGTCGATGCCGGTGATGCGCAGCACGGTTTCCATCTGGCGATGGCCGTTCGTGCGGCGGTAGCCCTGACGACGGGTCTTCTTGAAGATCTTGATCTTCTCGCCCTTGCGGGTCTCGACCAGGGTCGCAGCCACGGCGGCGCCCTTGATCAGCGGAGCGCCCAGGGTCACGCCCTTGTCGCCGCCCAGCATCAGCACGTCGCCGAACGAAACGTCGGAACCGACATCGCCGTCGAGCTTCTCGACAACGATGACGTCGCCCGGCTGAACCCGGTACTGTTTGCCGCCGGTCTTGATCACCGCGTACATGTTGAAGCCTCAGCGAAACGCAAAAAGAATAAGCCCGACGGGGGACCCCCTCGGGCGAAGAGCGGCGACATAGACGCAGAGGGGTGTCCGAGTCAACGCGGACGGGCGAAAAAACGGGGATCGGCCGCTGCGTCCAAAAACCTGAATCTCCGCTCGACTGTTATAAAGTAACAGGCTATGGAGGCGCCGATGACGCCGTCCGACCTCGAGCAGCCCGTGATCCTGTCCCTTCTGGGCGCGGGCTTCGTGACGGCCTTCCTGCATGCCGCCCTGCCCACGCACTGGCTGCCGTTCGTGCTGGTCGGACGGGCCCAGCGCTGGACCCTGCCCCGTATGATGGGCGCCGTGACAGCGGCAGGCCTCGCACACATCGCCACCACGGCCATGGTCGGCGGACTGATCGTCGCCGCCGGCCTCGCCATGGATCAGTGGGTTTCGGGCCTTCTGCCCCACCTTTCGGCGGTGCTGCTGTTCCTGTTCGGCGCCTTCTATCTGAGCCGGTCCCTCATTCGCCGCCCCGTTCCCGCAGGCGGGCCCGCCGACGTCCCGCCGCTGGAGGAGCTGGCCGAACCGGCCGTGTCGCACGCCGCCGCCTTCTGGGGTCTGGTGGCGATGATGGCGATCTCCCCCGGAGAGGTGCTGCTGCCCATCTATCTGTCGCAGGCGGGCGAGGGCCTGTTCGTTCTCGGGGCCCTGACCGTGGCCTTCGCCGTGGGCACCATCGCCGGCATGGCCGTCTTCACGCTTCTGGCCCGCGCGGGCTGGTCGGTCCTGCGGCTGGAGCGCTGGGCGCGATACGAGGGCGCGGTGCTGGGCGGGGCCCTGATCCTGATCGGCCTTCTCGTCGTGGCGCATCAGCACTAGGACTGGCGCATGGCGCACGCGCATCACGATCACGGCCACCCGCACGACCACGCCCATGGTCACGACCATGCCCACGGCCATGGCGGACACCATCACGGCCCGGTCGACACCGGCGACTGGCGCTACGCCGTCGGCCTGATCGTCAACCTCGCCTTCGTGGGCATCGAGTTCGGCGCGGGTCTTTTCAGCCACTCCACCGCCCTTATGGCCGATGCGGGCCACAATCTGTCCGACGTGCTCGGTCTCGCCATGGCGGGCGGCGCCGCCTGGCTGGCGCGCCGGGCCAGCGGGTCGCAGAAGACCTACGGCTACGGCAAGGCCACGGTGCTGGCCGCCCTCGGCAACGCCCTGCTGCTGATCTTCGCCTGCGGCGCCATCGCCTTCGAGGCCGTGCGCCGTCTGGCCGAACCCGCCCCCGTCATGTCCGGCCTGATCATGACCGTCGCCGCCATCGGCTTCGTCATCAACCTGGGCACCGCCCTGCTGTTCATGCGCGACCAGCACAGCGACCTGAACGCGAAGGGCGCCTACCTGCACATGATGGCCGACGCCGCCGTCTCCATCGGCGTGGTCGTCGCGGGCGGGGTCATCTGGATGACCGGCTGGTCGATCATCGATCCGCTGGTCAGCCTCGGCATCGTCGCCGTCATCCTGATCGGCACCTGGGGGCTGCTGAAGGACTCGGTCAATCTGGCGCTGGACGCCGCCCCGCGCGGCGTCGACGTCGAGGCCATCCGCGCCGCCTTCCTGTCCCTGCCCGGCGTCACCGCCGTCCACGACCTGCACGTCTGGGGCCTCTCGACCACCGAGACGGCCCTGACCGCCCACCTGGTCCACGGCCGCCCGGACGCCGACGCGCTTCTGGCCGAAGCCCGGACGATGGCGCGCGGCCAATTCCACATCGGCCACACCACGCTCCAGCTCGAAGCCGAACCCCTGGCCGACTGCCCGACGTGCTGAGGGATGAGGGATGAGGGACGAGGGATGAGCACGGTCGAATAGCAAGGACCTCGCTGACGCCCCCTTCCTCATCCCTCATCCCTCATCCCTCCTTCACAAACTCCACCCCAGCCGCCATCTAGCGCCCCATGTCAGACAAGATTCCCGTCACCGTCCTCACCGGCTACCTCGGCGCCGGCAAGACCACCCTGCTGAACCGCATCCTCACCGAGGACCACGGCAAGCGCTACGCCGTCATCGTCAACGAGTTCGGCGAGATCGGCATCGACAACGACCTGGTCGTCGGCGCCGACGAGGACGTGTTCGAGATGAACAACGGCTGCGTCTGCTGCACCGTGCGCGGCGACCTGATCCGCGTCGTGGCCGGCCTGATGAAGCGCCAGCGCCCGGGCAAGCCCGCCTTCGACGCCATCATCGTCGAGACCACCGGCCTGGCCGACCCCGGCCCCGTGGCCCAGACCTTCTTCGTCGACGAGGACGTCAAGGCGAAGACGCAGCTCGACAGCGTCACCGCCCTGGTCGACGCCAAACACGTCATGGCCCGCCTCGACGACTCGAAAGAGGCGCGCGAACAGGTCGCCTTCGCCGACCGCATCATCCTCAACAAGACCGATCTGGTGACCGAGGCCGAGCTGGCCGAGGTCGAACGCCGCCTGCGTCGTCTGAACCCGCTGGCGCCCATCACCCGCGCCGAGCGCGCCAACGTCCCGCTGGATCAGGTCCTCGGGCTGGGCGGCTTCGACCTGGGCCGGATCCTCGACATCAATCCCGAGTTCGCCAACCCCGCCCACGGCGAGGACGGCCACGTCCACGACGAACACTGCGGCCACGACCACCACGATCACGACCACGCGCATCACGATCACGACCATGCCCACGGCGCGCGCGGCCATGCGCACGAGGACGACATCAAGGGCATCTCCCTGTCGCTCGAACGGCCCATGGACGGGACCAAATTCACCGCATGGCTCGACCGGCTGCTGGGCGAGCAGGGCCAGAACATCCTGCGCGCCAAGGGCATCATCGACGTGAACGGCGAGGATCGCCGCCTGGTCTTCCAGGCCGTGCACATGATCCTCGAGGGCGACCTGCAGAAGCCGTGGGGGGCCAATGAGCGCCGCTGGTCGCGCGCGGTCTTCATCGGCCGCGATCTGGACGAGGCCGCGCTCAAGGCCGGATTCGAGGCCTGCGCCGCGTGAAGACCTTCACCTTCGACGCCCAGATCACCGCCGTCGTGTTCGACAACACGGGGGCCATCTTCGCCCTCGGCGACGGCTCCGTCCGGTTCGAGGGCGGGGAGTTCAGCGCCGCCCATGACGGCGCCATCCTGTGCGCCACGGCCCATCCCTCCGGCGACGGCGTCCTGACCGGCGGCGACGACGGCCGCATGATCTGGCACCGCCGGGGCGAGGCGGGCGTCCTCGCCACCGCGAAAGGCCAGTGGATCGACGCCGTCGACGCCTCGGCCGAAAGCGGCCTGATCGCCTTCTCGGCCGGCAAGACCCTGACCGTCATCGATGCGAAGGACGCAAGCTTCCGACGCGACTTCCAGCATGAACGCACCGTCTCGGGCGTCGCCTTCGAGCCCAAGGGCCGGCGCATCGCGACCTCGACCTACGGCGGCGCGGCCCTGTGGTTCGCCCGCATCGCGCAGCAGAAGCCGACCTTCCTCAAGTGGGCCGGGTCGCACACGGCCGTGACCTTCTCGCCCGACGGAGCCTTCGTGGTCACCGCCATGCAGGACGCCCAGCTGCACGGCTGGCGGCTGAAGGATCAGAAGAACCTGCGCATGGGCGGCTATCCGTCCAAGGTGCGGGCGATGAGTTTCCTGTCGAACGGCCAGCTGCTGGCCACCTCCGGGGCCCAGGGCGCGGTGCTGTGGCCCTTCGTCGGCGCCAATGGTCCGATGGGCCGAGAGGCGACCGAGATCGGCTTCGACGAGGGCAGTCTGGTGACGCTGGTCGCGTCGCGGCCGAAGCACGGCCTGCTGGCCGCGGGTCTGAACGACGGCCGCGTCTGGCTGGCCGATCCGGCGGGTCAGGGGCTGAACTTCCTCAAGGCCGAGCGCGGCGCCCCGATCACCGCCCTGGCCATGAGCGCCGACGCCGGGCGCGTCGCTTGGGCGGACGAGGACGGTCAGGCGGGGGTCTCGACGATCTAATCTTTCGTCATTCCGGGCGAAGCGCAGCGGAGACCCGGAACCCAGCGGCGCGCGAGAGCGCGAACCTGTCGGGAGCGCCGGCGCCGGCGTGCAATCGCGCAGCCAGCAGTGTTTCGCCGCCGTCGCGGCGCCGCTGGGTTCCGGGTCTACGGCTCGCTTCGCTCGCCTTCGCCCGGAATGACGAAAGCAAGAGAACTCGCCCTTGCTCCCCATCTCCTCCCGTGCTGCGATCCCCCCATGTCGGGAATGAACAGGACCGTGAAGAAGGGCCGGCCTCTGCTGACCCTGTTCCTGTTTCTGCTCCTGCTGGGCTCCAGCGGGATCGTGCTGCAGCGGTTCATTCCCGTACCCGCCACCTTCCTGATGACCGCCCGGCTGATCGAGGGCGAGGGCTGGGACTATCGCTGGCGGCCGCTCGAGCGGATTTCGCCCCGCCTCGTCCAGGCGGTGATCGCCTCCGAGGACTCCACCTTCTGCGCCCATCGGGGCTTCGACATGAAGGCCATCGAAAAGGCGCTGAAAGCCAACGCCCGTTCGGAGAAGCGCGGCAGCGGCCGCATCCGCGGCGGTTCCACCATCAGCCAGCAGACCGCCAAGAACGCCTTCCTGTGGCCGGGCCGCGACTGGGTCCGCAAGGGGCTGGAGGCCGGCTACACCGTCGCCATCGAGACCGTCTGGGGCAAGCGCCGGATCATGGAAGTCTATCTGAACGTCGCCGAGTGGGCCCCGGGCGTCTACGGCGCCGAGGCCGCCTCGCGCCACTGGTTCGGAAAGTCGGCCAACGACCTGACCGCGCGCGAGGCCGCCCGTCTGGCCGCCATCCTGCCCAGCCCGCGCCGCTACAGTGCCGCCAGCCCGGGCCCCTACGTCCGGGGACGCACCTCGCGCATACAGGCGGCCATGGGGACCGTGCGCAACGACGGTCTGGCGCGCTGCGTCCTCGGCTGACGGTCACGCTTGACGCCACGGCCCCGCTCCCCTCCTCTGCGCGCCGAACGACGCGGGCGAACCGCGCAAGGAGGAGGAAGCCCATGAAACGCACCCTGATGACCGCCGCCGCCGTCTGCGCCCTCGCAACCGGGAGCGCCGGCTGCGTCACGGTTCTGGACGGCGACTGGAATGACGAGGCCCATGCGGCCGCGCCGTCCGCCTCCGCCTCCGCGGCCGACACGCCCGCCGCCACGGCCGAGGGCGCGACCGCCTTCGTCGCCGACGCCGAGACCCGCCTCGCCGCTCTCAGCGAGGAAGCCGCCCGAATCCAGTGGACGCGCGCCACCAACATCACCCACGACACCATGTGGCTGGAGAGCCGGGTCAACGCGAAATACACCGAACTGCAGGTCGAACTGGCCAATGGCGCGGCCCGGTTCAACGACGTCCAGGTTCCCGACGACGTCCGCCGCAAGCTGAACCTGCTGCGCCTCGGCATCGTCCTGCCGGCGCCCAACCGCCCCGGCGCCGCCGGCGAGCTGGCCGAGATCACCACCCGCCTCGACTCGACCTATTCGGTCGGCAAGTTCGAGTTCAAGGGCCGCCAGATCACCCTCGACGAGGCCTCGATCCTGATGGCCGAAACTCGCGACCCCGCCGAGATGAAGGCCCTGTACGAGGGCTGGCGCACCATCTCGCCGGTCATGGCCCCCGACTACGCCCGCATGGTCGAGATCGCCAACGAGGGCAGCCGCGAGCTGGGCTTCGCCGACACCGGCGCCATGTGGCGCGCCGGCTACGACATGGAGCCGGACGCCTTCGCCGCCGAGACCGACCGGCTGTGGACCCAGGTGAAGCCGTTCTACGAGAACCTGCACTGCTATGTCCGCAGCCGCCTGAACGACAAATACGGCGACGCCGTCCAGCCCGACCAGGGCCCGATCCGCGCCGACCTGCTGGGCAATATGTGGTCGCAGCAATGGGGCAATATCTATGACGTCGTGGCCCCGGCCACGGGCGGCGCCTCCAGCTACGACCTGACCAACCTTCTGACCTCGCAGAACTACGACGCGAGGAAGATGGTCGAGACCGGCGAGGGCTTCTACGTCTCGCTGGGGCTGCCCGAGCTGCCCGAGACCTTCTGGGAGCGGTCGATGATCACGCGGCCGGCCGACCGCGAGGTGGTCTGCCACGCCTCGGCCTGGGACCTCGACAACCTCGAGGACATCCGCATCAAGATGTGCACCCAGGTGAACGGCGACGACTTCTACACCGTCCACCACGAGCTGGGTCACAACTACTATCAGCGGGCCTACAAGGATCAGCCCTTCCTGTTCAAGAACGGGGCGAACGACGGCTTCCACGAGGCCATCGGCGATTTCGTCGGCCTGTCGGCCCTGACCCCCACCTATCTGAACCAGATCGGCCTGCTGCAGACCGTGCCCGGCGAGGAAGAGGACATCCCCTTCCTGCTCAAGATGGCGCTCGACAAGATCGCCTTCCTGCCGTTCGGCCTGATGGTCGACCGCTGGCGCTGGGGCGTCTTCAACGGCGAGACCAGCCCGGCGGAATACAATGACGCCTGGTCGGCGAATATGCTGAAATATCAGGGCCTTGTTCCGCCCGGACCGCGTCCGGCCAACGCCTTCGACCCCGGCGCGAAATACCATATCCCCGGCAATACGCCCTACACCCGCTACTTCCTGGCCCACATCTACCAGTTCCAGTTCCAGCGCGCGGCCTGCCGGGAGGCCGGCTGGACCGGGCCGCTGCACCGCTGCTCCATCTACGGAAACAAGGAGGTCGGCGAGCGCTTCGAGCGGATGATGGAAATGGGCCAGTCGCGGCCCTGGCCCGAGGCGATGCAGGCCTTCACCGGCGAAACCGGCAACGACGCCTCCGCCGTGACCGACTATTTCGCCCCCCTGAACGCCTGGCTGACCGTCCAGAACCGCGGCAAGGATTGCGGCTGGGAGGCCTGACGACCGCGCGGCGATTAACCGTCGGCATTGGACCTTCTCTTAACCGGCTTGGTTCATCCTCGGCCGGATGAGCATGGGCGGTTTTCGCCCGGGGGCCGACGGCGGTGCGCGATGGGGGTTAGAACCTGGATGAACAGCGTGGGCCGCGGCCTGCACGCCTTCGCCGTCCGCCTGGGCGACGACGCGCGCGGCAACGTCGCCATGCTGTTCGCCCTCAGCCTGCCCGTCCTGATCCTGATGACCGTCGGCGGCGTCGACATCCACCGCGCCTCGACCGTGCGCGTGAACCTGCAGGACGCGCTGGACGCCGCCGCCCTGGCCGCCGCCCGCTCGCCCTATACCGAAGACGCCGACCTCCAGCGGGTCGGCCTCGCCTCTCTCAGGGCCAACCTCAAGGCCTATCCGAACATCACCCTGCGTGAAGCCGACACCAGCTTCGTCCTGGACGACGACGATGTCGTGATCGCCACCTCCAGGGTCGATGTGAAAACCCTGGTCGCCAACATCTTCCTGCCGCCGTACGGCAAGTTCATGGACGACTACCTGCCGGTCGGCGCCCACTCGGAGGTCGACCGCTCGTCCAAGAATATCGAGGTCGCCCTGGTGCTCGACATCACCGGTTCGATGGCCGGCCAGCGGATCATCGACCTGAAGGCCGCCGCCAAGGACCTTGTCGACCTGATCGTCCAGCCGATCCAGACTCCCTACTATTCCAAGGTCGCCCTGGTGCCCTATTCGAACTCGGTCAATCCGGGGAGCTGGGTCACGACGGCCCGCGGCTCGATCCGCGGCCCGGTCAACGTCACCGGCGCAGCCCTGAATCTCATCGGCACGCCGAAGACGATCACCGGCGCCACCAAGGGCGAACCGATCGTCATCACCTCGGCCGGGCACGGCTTTTCGGACGGCGACGTCGTCTGGATCAGCGGGGCGACCGGCATGACCCAGCTGAACAACAAGGCCTATATGATCGGCGGCAAGACCACCGACACCTTCAGGCTCTACCGGCTCAACGGCAACAGGACCAACGGCGAGTATTATGGCTCGTACACCGGCTCCAGCGGCCGGGTTCAGAAATGCCAGAACAACGACTGCTCGATCACCGTCACCGCCGATGCGCACGGCCTGCAGAACAACGACTATGTCCGGATCGACGAGATCGTCGGGATGGTCAACGGCAACGGCGACAGCATGGTCAACGACAGGACCTTCCTCGTCGGCAACGTCGCGGCCAACACCTTCACCATCGATCCCGACGCTTCGACGATGACGCCCTACATCTCCAGCGGCCGGGCCTGGCGCGCGAATGGCGGCGGCGACACCTTCTTCGCCTTCGAGAACATGGACGGCGACCTGCAGACCCATCGCATCAGCGGCTGCGTCACCGAGCGGACGGGCTCCCAGCGCTACACGGAAACCGCGCCGACGGGCGCGTCATCCCGGGTGGCCCCGCACTATCCGAGCCTCAGCGGCGCATGCATCGCCGATACGATCATGCCCCTGTCCAGCAATGCGACATCGATCAAGTCGCGCATCGACGGCTTCAATGTCGAGGGTGGAACCGCGGGTCAGATCGGCATCGGCTGGGGCTGGTACATGGTCTCGCCCGAGTGGAACAGCCTTTGGCCGAGCGGCGCGGCGGGCGCCTACAATACCGGCCAGACCCTGAAAGCCGTGGTCATCATGACCGACGGCGAGTTCAACACCCCCTACTGCTCGGGCGTCATCGCCCGCAATGCGGGCTCCGGGTCGGGCGGCAGCTCCTCGAAGATCGACTGCAACGCGGACAATGGCGACCCCTTCACCCAGAGCCGCGCCCTGTGCGACGCCATGAAGGCGCGCGGCATCCTCGTCTACACCGTCGGATTCCAGATCGCCGCGGGCGGCGCCGCGGACAATCTGCTCAGGTCCTGCGCCTCGACGAGCAGCAACTATTACAACGCCGGCAGCGGCACGGCCCTGTCCCAGGCCTTCGCGGCCATCGGCAGGGACATCACCCAGCTGCGGATATCCCGATAGGCCGGAACCGACGGCGCGCCGGCGCAGGGAGTGCGGCCTGTGCGCGCCCTGCCCTTTGCGTCTTGCCGTTCATGCGGTCTCAGATCAGGCGGATTTCCCGAAGCCGTTCCGTCAGGAAGTCCTCGGCCATGATCGCCTTGCCGGCGTAGCGGTCGGGGTTCTCGTCCGAGATCATGCTGGGCAGGGTCTCGATGACGAAGTCCGGGTTGAAATGCAGGAAGAAGGGCGTGGAATAGCGGGCGAAGCTGGCCCGTTCCGGGGCCGGATTGACCACCCGGTGGCTGGTCGACGGCAGGACGTGGTTGGTCAGCCGCTGCAGCATGTCGCCGATGTTGACCACCAGCGCCCCCGGCGGCGGCGCGACCTCCAGCCACTCTCCATCGGCGTCCTTCAGCTGCAGCCCGCGCTCTTCCGCGCCCAGCAGCAGGGTGATGACGTTGATGTCCTCGTGCGCCCCGGCCCGCACGCCCGAGGCGCCGGCCGGCACGGGCGGATAGTGCAGCATCCTCAGGATGCTGTTGCCCATCTCGACCTTGTCCTCGAAGAAGTCGTCGCCCAGCTTCAGATAGCGGGCGATGGCGCGCAGGATCTTCGCGCCCAGTTGGTCCATGGCCGCGAACATGCCGTACAGGTGTTCCCGGAAGCCCCCGACCTCCGCCGGCCAGACGTTGTCGCGCATGTATTTGCGATAGGGATGGCCCTCGGGCAGCTCGCGCCCGACATGCCAGAACTCCTTCAGATCGACCGTCGCGGCGCCCTTGGCCGCCTCGACTCCGAACGGGGTCAGGCCGCGCGCCCCGCCGGTGCCCGGCTGGTGGTATTTGCGCTTGGTCTCCTCCGGCAGGGCGAAGAAGGTCTTTGTGTCGGCGATGGCCGCCTCGATCACGTCCTCGTCCAGGCCGTGGTCGGCGATGACCGCGAAGCCGTAGCGTTTGAACGACGTCCCCAGCCTGTCGGCGAAGGCCTGGAAGTCGGTGTCGTACAGCTTCATCGACACCGGCTCGATGGCCCGTTTGGCGGTGGGGGTTTCGGTAGTGGGAGTCGCAGTCACGGCAGGGCCTCGCAGGATCGATACAGCGGTTCCTTACGCCCTAACCCGCGACCTTGGCAAAGCCGCGGCGCGGCGTTCATGAGCCGTACAGGTCGGAACCTTCACCGTAAGCCCACGTTCCAGCGGCGAACCAATTCACGGTCAGGGATAACCACCATGCGCAGCAAGCTCCTTCTCACCGGCGCCAGTGTCGCCATTCTTCTGGGCGGCGTCGCCTGCACGACCACCGACCCCTACAGCTCGACGCCGCAGCGCAACAACACCGGCACGGGCGCCCTCGCCGGCGCCGCCGCCGGCGCGCTGCTCGGCTATCTGACCAACACCTCCAACTCCGAGCAGGGACGAAAGAACGCCCTCATCGGCGCGGGCATCGGCGCGCTCGGCGGCGCGGCGGTCGGCCAGTATATGGACCGCCAGCAGCGCGAGCTGGAAGCGGAACTGTCCGGCTCGGGCGTCGGGGTCGCGCGTCAGGGCGACAATCTGGTCCTGCGCATGCCGTCCGACGTGACCTTCGCCTCCAACCAGTCGGCCATCACGCCCCGGTTCAACGCCACGCTGGATGACGTCGCCGCCGTGCTGAACCGCTACGACCAGTCGATCATCGACATCGTCGGCCACGCCGATTCCGACGGCGCGGACGACTATAATCTGAACCTCTCGCGCCAGCGCGCCTCGGCGGTGGCCCAGGCCCTCGTCAGCCGCAACGTCCTCGCCGACCGGCTGTATGTCGACGGCCGCGGCGAAAGCGCCCCGATCGCCTCCAACGACACCGCCGAAGGCAAGGCGCAGAACCGCCGGGTCGAAATCCTGATCCGCCCGTTCCGCGGCTAGCGCTCAAGCAGCGAGCCGCCGCGCGGCGAGCGATAGCGCGCAAACAATGAAAAGGACGGAGCTCCGGCTCCGTCCTTTTTTCGGTCGCACACCGTTCCGTGACTTGCGGCGGGCCGCGTCAGGTGCTGGATACGACCCGTACTCGCTGCGGGGGAATCGCTTGCGTCCGAACCATCAGGAATTCGCCGACGGGGTGAAACTGGCCGCCATCGCCGCTGTGTCCGCGGTCCTGACCGCGACCGTGGTCATCGGCGCCGGCCGCACCCTGATGCCGCAGGCCGAGGCCGTGGCCGCCGAACAGCCCGCCCTCACCCGCATCGCCCTGCGCTAGGGCCTCAGGCGCGTCCGATCGAGGCGTAGCGGAAGCCCCGCGCCCGCATGTCCTCGGGCCGGTAGATATTCCTCAGATCGACCATGACCGGCTGGCGCATCAGCAGTTTGACCCGGTCCAGATCCAGCGCCCGGAACTGGTCCCACTCGGTCAGGATGACCACCACGTCGGCGCCCTCCACCGCGTCATAGGGCCCCTCCCGGAACGCCACCCCGTCCAGAAGCTTCGCGGCCTCGTGCATGCCTTCGGGATCGAAGGCCTGAACCGTCGCGCCCATGGCGATCAGCGCCGGGGCGACGTCCAGCGACGGGGCGTCGCGCATGTCGTCCGTATTGGGTTTGAAGGTCAGGCCCAGCAGGGCCACGGTCCTGCCCTTCAGCTCGCCGCCCACGGCCGCGGCCACCTTGCCCGCCATCGCTTTCTTGCGGGCGTCGTTGATCTGGACCGTCGTCTCGATCAGCCGCACGGGCGCGCCCGCGTCGGTCGCCGTCCGCACGAGAGCCAGGGTGTCCTTGGGGAAGCATGACCCGCCGTAGCCGGGTCCCGCATGCAGGAACTTTGCTCCAATTCGCTTGTCCAGCCCGATGCCGCGCGCAACCTGCTGCACATCGGCCCCGACCGCCTCGCACAGGTCCGCCATCTCGTTGATGAAGGTGATCTTCATCGCCAGGAAGGCGTTGGCCGCATATTTGATCAGTTCCGAGGTGCGCCGTCCGGTGAACAGGATCGGCGTCTCGTTGAGGTTCAACGGACGATACAGTTCGCGCATGACCGCCTGCGCGCGTTCGTCGTCCGTGCCCACCACCACCCGGTCCGGCCGTTTGAAGTCCTCGATCGCGGCGCCTTCGCGCAGGAACTCCGGATTGGACACGACCGCGAAGTCGGCGTCCGGGCGTCGGGCCCGAATGATGCGCTCGATCTCGTCGCCCGTGCCCACCGGCACCGTCGACTTGGTCACCACCACGGTGAAGCCCTCGATCAGGCCGGCGATCTCCTCGGCCGCCGCATGGACATAGGACAGGTCGGCGTGGCCGTCGCCGCGCCGCGACGGCGTGCCTACGGCGATGAACACAGCATCTGCGGTCCGGATCGCCTCCGCCCCGTCGAGGGCGAACGACAGCCGCCCGCTGCGCACATTGGCGGCGACCAGATCGTCCAGTCCCGGTTCGAAGATCGGGATCTCGCCCCTTTCGAGCCGCTCGATCTTGGACGGATCCTTGTCGACGCAGACGACCTCGTGCCCGAAGTCCGCAAAACAGGCCCCTGAAACCAGCCCCACATAGCCGGTACCGATCATCGCCACGCGCATAGAAGGTCACCCGTTGAAACAGTGGCCCGAAATAGCGACCGGGCGCCGCCTTGGCCACCCCGCGCCCGCAAGCAAAAACCCCCGGCCCTCTTTCGAGGACCGGGGGCTTTGTTGTTGGGCCTACCGGCCTTCGGCCTGGATGAGGCCGAAGGCTGGCGTCGCCTTCCGGGTTTAGCGGAAGTTGATGCCGATGGTGGCGCGACGGTTGAGCGGCTCGCGCACGCCGTCGGCGGTCGGGCGGGCCAGGGCGGTTTC
>NZ_JAKFEB010000222.1:0-16042 GCF_036677305.1 Brevundimonas sp.
GCTCGACGATCAAGACCAAGTTCAACGCCGTCGTCACCGGCATGGGCGGCACCGCCGGAACCTGATCTTCCGACGCACGTCTGAAAGAACCGGCGAGGGGCCGGGGCGGAAACGCCCCGGCCCCTCTGCCTTTCGGGTCCGTGCCGGCAACGCGCCTTTAACCGTGCCTGTGTGAGATGCGGCCATGGACACAGTCACCCTGATCCTCCTCGGCGTGATGCCGGCCCTCGTCATCATCGCGGGGCTGAAGGATCTGACCTCGATGAAGATTCCCAACTGGATCTCCGGCCTGCTGGTGCTCGCCTTCTTCCCCGCCGCCCTGGTCGTGGGCCTCGAGCCGATGACGGTCGCGGCCCACGCCGGAATCGCCGCCCTGTCCCTGGTGATCGGCGCCGGCATGTTCGCATTGCGCTGGATCGGCGGCGGTGACGCGAAGCTGATGGCGGCGGCCTGCCTCTGGCTGGGCCTGGGCGGGTCCGGAATGTTCCTGCTGTGGACCGGGGTGATCGGCGGCGTCTTCTGCCTGGCTCTGTTGTTCGCCCGCTTCCACTCGCGCCCCTATCTGCTCGGCGCCCCGCAATGGGTGGTGCAGCTGATGGAGCCGCGCGGCGACATTCCCTACGGCGTGGCCATCGCCGCCGGCGCCCTCATGGCCTATCCCGCGTCGCCCCTGCTGGCCCGGTTCATAGCGGGGTAAACGCGACTTAGGCCGCCGTTAACCCACGGTGGGCATGGTCGTTAACGGCAGGGAACCAAGGGACCGACTCAACGGTGCCGCCCCGATCCTGCCGGAGAGCGTCGATGAAGCCTGCCCGTATCATCGTGATCTGCGTCGCCGCAGTGGCCGCCATCGGTCTGGCCCTGGTCGTGCGCGCCATGGGATCGCCCTCGAAAACCCCGACCGCCGTCGCCACGGCGGCCGCCGTGCCCACGCGGCCGATGGCCAAGGTGATGGTCGCCGCCAGGGACCTGCAGCCCGGACAACGCCTGACCGAAGGCGACCTGGACTGGAAGGACTGGCCCGCCGACGAGGTCAACCCCGCCTTCATCACCGACGGCTCCGTGCCCGTGCCTTCAGCCGAAGCCGCCGCCGGGGAAGCGGACAAGCCTGCCGGCGCCGTCGCCTCGGTCACGCGCGCCGCCACCGATCTCGCGACCGGCGGGGCCAAGGCGGACTACGTCGGGTCTGTCGTGCGCGAGCCGATCCTGGCGGGCGAGCCGATCGTCAGCCGCAAGATCGTCCGCGCCGGGGACAGCGGCTATATGGCCGCCTATCTGGAGCCGGGCATGCGCGCCATGGCCATCCGGGTCACCGTCGAGACGGCCGCCGGCGGCTTCATCCTGCCCGGCGACCGGGTCGATGTGCTGCTGACCCGCGAGACCACCCTCGCCAACGTCGGGGCCCAGGACTCCGACCGATCCAAATTCTCCTCATCCACCGTGATGCAGAACGTCAAGGTGCTGGCGATCGACCAGTCGACGCGCGCCGGCGATGACGAGCAGGCGGTCGTCGGCGCGACCGCAACGCTTGAGCTGGGTCCCCGCGACGCCGAGGCCCTGGCCCTGGCCAAGTCCGAAGGCGAGCTGAGCCTGGTCCTGCGGTCCTACGCAGACACGGGCGGGCCTTCGGGCCGGGTCGCCCCGGCCGCTCGACAATCAACCCCTGTCCGCGTCTTCCGGGGCGGCGCGCCTGAAGTGGTGGTGGTCCAATGAAGCGCCCGATGACGCGTTTTGCCGTCCTCGCCCTGGCCGGTCTCGCCCTCGCCGCTGCGGGTGCAGTCATGCCCGACGTCGCCCGGGCCCAGTCCCGCGCCGCCCTGCCCATGGGCGCCGGCGCACAGCTGATCAACCTGCCCCGCGGCTCCTCGATGGCCATCGACCTGCCGTCGGACGCCCGCGACGTCATCGTGCCGAACCCCGTCGTCGCCGAGGCCATGCTGCATTCGCCGCGTCGCATCACCATCATCGGCCTTCAGCCCGGCGAGACCGACGCGGTCGTTCTGGACGCCGCCGGCCGGACCATCCTGTCCCTGCGCGTGCGCGTGGACGCGGGCGTCTCGGCGCTGCAGGACACCTTGAGCCGGGTCATGCCGGGGTCCGAGGTTCACGCCGAGGCGGTCAACGACAGCATCATCCTGACCGGCCCCGTCAACAGTCCCGGCGAGGCCGACCGCGCCTCGCAGGTCGCCCGCGCCTTCGTCTCGGCGCCCGAGAAGGTCATCAACATGATGACCATCGCCGGTTCCGACCAGGTCATGGTCAAGGCCCGCGTCATCGAGGTGCAGCGCACGGCGATCAAACAGCTGGGTCTCGACGTCGACGCCGTGCTGAACACCGTCGGCGACGGCCTGTCCTTCGCCCAGGCCGCGACCTTCGCCGTGTCGGGCAGTCAGCTGGGCGGCGGCATCCTCAACTATCTGGACCAGAGCGGCGACGGCAACAGCCTGGACACCAGCATCCGCGCCTTCGAACGCGCCGGCCTGGTGCGCATCCTGGCCGAACCCAACCTGACCTCCGTCAATGGCGAGAACGCCGAGTTCCTGGCGGGCGGCGAATTCCCCGTCCCGACCGGCCGCGACGTGGACTCCACCACGGGCCAGGTCACGATCGGCATCGAGTTCAAACCGTTCGGCGTGCGACTGGCCTTCCGTCCCATCGTCCTGTCGCAGGGCCGCATCTCATTGCAGCTGTCGACCGAGGTTTCCGAACTGACCCAGGAAGGCGCGTTCACGCTCGGCGGCACCGCCGACGACGCCCTGGTCATTCCGGCCCTGAAGGTGCGGCGCGCCTCCTCCACGGTCGAGCTGCCCTCCGGCGGCTCCATGATGATCGCCGGCCTGCTGCGTGAAGACACCCGCCAGAACATCGACCAGCTGCCGGGCATCGGCAATCTGCCGGTGCTGGGCGCCCTGTTCCGGTCGCGCGACTATCTGTCGGGCGAGACCGAACTGGTGATCATCATCGAGGCCTATATCGTCTCTCCGACCTCCCCGGGCCGGCTGCAGACGCCCGCAGACGGTCTGATTATCGCCAGCGACGCCCAGACCCTGCTGTTCGGTCAGCTGGACCAGCAGTACCGGCCCGCCGGCGGATCCTCGGCCGGCGCCAACACCGCCTGGACCGGCCCCGTGGGCTATGTGATCGAATGAGGAATCCGGCCATGCGCGCCACCGCTTCCGCGATTTTCGTCCTCGCGCTCGGTCTGGGAGCCGCGGGCTGCGCCGTCTCGGTCGGCAGCGATCCGCTGGCCCCCGTGACGCCGCTGTCGCGATACGCGCTTCAGGTCGAACCCGGTCTGGACCGGATCGCGCTGGCGGTGCACGACCAGGGCCTGTCCGCCAATCAGCGCGACGCGATCGGCCAGCTGGCCGCCCGATACGGCGCTTCCGGATACGGCTCCATCAAGGTCGAGGCCCCGTCGGGCGAGGATCCGGCCGCCGTGCAACAGGCCTATGCCGTACGAAGCGCTCTCCAGTCCGCCGGAGTCCCCGGCGACCGGATCCAGATCGCCGCCTATGCGGCGCCGGACCCGCGGGCGCCGGTGCTGGCGGGCTTCGAAACCGTTCGGGCGGTCGTTCCCAACTGCGCCCTTGAGGCGGGAAACCTGGGTCCCCGCTATTCGAACCAGAGCTCGGCGGGCTTCGGCTGTTCGGTCAACGCCAACATGGCCGCCCAGATCGCCGATCCGCGCGATATTCTGGGCGCCCGTCCGATGACGCCGGCTGACTCGGGCCGCGCCGCCGTGGTGTTCGACGACTATCGCAAGGGGCAGGCCAGTTCGACGCCGCAGGAGCCCCTGGTGAACGGCCAGATCTCCCGGGCGGTGGACTAGGCTGATGAACAACGCTTTCGCCCCCCAGCCCTTTGACGAGTTCGACGACGAATTCGATGCCGAAATGGGCTATGTGACGCCGGAGGCCGCGGCCGCGGGACCCGTCGTCGACGAACCGCCCGCCTTCCCCGGCGAGCCTTCAGCCGATCAGCGTCCGCCGCTCCAGTTTACGCCTCCGGCGGTCGCCGCCTCGTCCGCAGAAACCGCTCCGCAGATGCGCGAAGCCGAGGCTTCGGTGCCGGCCGTCGCAGGTTTCAATCCCGTGGGCGAGCTCGTCGCCGGCGCCGCCTCGGCCTTCTCCGCCCCCACGTTCAGCAGCGGACAGACTGCCGAGGTGTCGGTGCCGCGCATCGCCATCCACGTTTTCGCCGAGCGCCAGGACACCCTGGCCGCCGCCGAACGGGCCGGTCAGGACCGCCGTCTGTCGCGGGCCACCACCCAGATCCGCATCGGCGGCGTCGCCGCCGCCGTGGAGGCCTATCAGCACGAGCCGACCCCGCCGCTGATCGTCGTCGAGTGCATGAAGGACCCGCAGACCCTGCTGTGGGAAGTCGATCAGCTGGCCGAGGTCTGCGACGCCGGCACCAAGGTCGTCGTCGTCGGCGCCACCAACGACATCCTGCTGTTCCGCGAGCTGATGCGCCGCGGCGTCAGCGAATATCTGGTCGCCCCGTTGCAGCCGCTGCAGCTGATCGCGGCCATCGGCGGCCTGTTCGCCGACCCGGCCCAGCCCTTCGTCGGCCGCTCGATCGCCTTCGTCGGCGCGCGCGGCGGCACCGGCTCCAGCTCGGTCGCGCACAACACCGCCTATGCGATGTCCGAGCGGATCGGCGCCAACACCGTCATCGTCGACTACGACCTGCCCTTCGGCACCGCCGGCCTGGACTTCAACCAGGACCCGCTCAGCGGCGTGGCCGACGCCCTGAGCCAGCCCGACCGCCTCGACCCGCTGCTGCTGGACCGGATGATGGTCCGCTGCACCGACAAGCTCAGTCTGTTCGCGGCCCCCGCGACCCTCGACGTCGACTGGGACATCTCCCCCGACGCGTTCGAGGAGGTCACGACCCAGATCCGCTCGACCGCCCCCTTCGTGGTGCTGGACCTGCCCCATCTGTGGTCGGGCTGGATGCGGCGCACCCTGATCGCGGCCGACGAGGTCGTCATCGTCGCGACCCCGGATCTGGCCTCGCTGCGCAACGCCAAGAACATGATCGATCTGATCAAACAGGGCCGGCCCAACGACGCCCCGCCGCGTCTGGTGCTGAACCAGGTCGGCGTCCCCGGCCGTCCGGAAATCCCGGCCAAGGATTTCGGCGCCGCCCTGGGCGTTCATCCCAGCCTGATCATCCCGTTCGATCCCAAGACGTTCGGCGCCGCCGCCAACAACGGCCAGATGATCCTGGACGCCGGCGCCAAGTCGAAGGCGGCCGAAGCCTTCCAGACCCTCGCCCAGATCGTGTCGCGTCGCGAACTGCCGATGCTGACCGGCCCCAGGGCCAAGGCCGAGAGCAAGTCCATGTTCAGCGGCCTGTTCAAGAAGAAGTCGTAACGGGTGTTCGGCAAGCGCACAGGTCAGCCGGGGAATGTCGCGACGGCGCCGCGGCCGGCCGCGCCTGCACCCCAGTCCGCGCCCGCGGCCCAGCCGCCGCAGCCCGCGCCGGGCATCCAGACCGAAGCCTTCGCCTTCGGCGGCGACCAGACCGTCGACCAGGTCCAGGCCGCCGCCCGCAAGGCGGAATCCTACGCCGCCAAACCCGCTTCCCCCGCCGCCGACCGGCTGGACGCCCTGGCCATGCGGCCCAAGCCGTCCGACGACAGCGGGACGCCCCAGAAGGGCCCCGGCCCCAAGGCCACGCCCGGCTATGAGCAGCTGAAGAAGGCCCAGGCCGTCGCCGAGATCGTCCGCGAGCAGTCGGACTATTACCACGCCACCAAGACGACGATCTTCAACGCCTTGATGAACACCATCGATCTGGCCCAGCTGGCCCAGCTCGACACCAAGGCGGCGTCGGAAGAGATCCGCGACATCGTCGCCGAACTGGTGGCGATCAAGAACGTCTCCATGTCGGTCGCCGAGCAGGAGCATCTGGTCCAGGACATCGTCAACGACGTCCTCGGCTATGGCCCGCTCGAACCCTTGCTGGCGCGGGACGACATCGCCGACATCATGGTCAACGGCGCCGGCCGGGTCTTCATCGAGGTCGGCGGCAAGGTCCAGCTGACCAACGTCCGCTTCCGCGACAACGCCCAGCTGATGAACATCTGCCAGCGTATCGTGTCGCAGGTCGGCCGCCGCGTGGACGAGAGTTCCCCGATCTGCGACGCCCGCCTGCCGGACGGCAGCCGCGTCAACGTCATCGCCCCGCCGCTGGCCATCGACGGCCCGACGCTGACGATCCGGAAGTTCAAGAAAGACAAGCTGACGATGAAGAACCTGGTGGAGTACGCCTCCATCAGTCCCGAGGGCGCGCGCGTGCTGGGCGTCATCGGCGCGTCGCGATGCAACCTCGTCATCTCGGGCGGTACGGGCTCGGGCAAGACGACGCTGCTGAACACCCTGACCGCCTTCATCGACCCGACCGAGCGCGTCATCACCTGCGAGGACGCGGCCGAACTGCAGCTGCAGCAGCCGCACGTGGTGCGTCTGGAGACCCGCCCGCCCAACCTCGAGGGCCAGGGCATGATCACCATGCGCGACCTGGTGAAGAACTGCCTGCGGATGCGTCCCGAGCGGATCATCGTCGGCGAGGTGCGCGGCCCGGAAGCCTTCGACCTGCTGCAGGCCATGAACACCGGCCACGACGGCTCCATGGGCACGCTGCACGCCAACAGCCCGCGCGAGGCCATCAGCCGGATGGAGTCCATGATCACCATGGGCGGCTACGGCCTGCCGTCCAAGACCATCCGCGAGATGATCGTCGGCTCGGTCGACGTCATCGTCCAGGCCGCCCGCCTGCGCGACGGCTCGCGCCGCATCACCCACATCACCGAGGTGGTCGGGCTGGAAGGCGACGTCATCGTCACCCAGGACCTGTTCGTCTACGAAATCACCGGCGAGGACGAGAACGGCAAGATCGTCGGCCGCCACCGTTCGACCGGCATCGCCCGTCCCCGCTTCTGGGACCGCGCCCGCTACTACGGCCTTGAGCGCGAGCTGGCGGAAGCCCTCGACGCGGCGGAGTAGGCCGCGATGCTTCCGATACTCGCCGCGGTCCTGGCCTTCATCACCATCGGCGGCCTGGGCTGGGCCTTCGTCGGCGGCGGCGATTCGACGGATGTCGCGCTGAAACGCGCCGAAGGCTTCGGCGCGCCGAAACAGAACAATGCGTCCAAAAAGGCCGCCGCGGCCAACACCCCCGAGGCGCGGCGCAAGCAGATCATGCTCCAGCTCCAGGAATCGGAGCGCGCCGAACGCAAGGCCCGCATCAGTCTGTCGGCCAAGCTGAAACAGGCCGGGCTGAACACCAGGGTCACGACCTTCTGGATCGTCAGCGGCGTGCTGGGGGTGCTGGCCTTCCTGCTTCCGCTGCTGTTCGGCCTGAACATCTTCATGGCGCTGGGGCTCGGCTTCGTCGTCGGCCTGGGCCTGCCGCGCTGGTTCGTCGGCATGCTAGGCAAGCGCCGACGCAAGAAATTCTCCAGCCATTTCGCCGACGCCGTCGACGTCATCGTACGCGGCATCAAGTCGGGCCTGCCGGTCCACGACTGTTTCAAGATCATCGCCCGGGAAAGCCCGCAGCCCCTGGGCGGCGAGTTCCAGAAACTGGTCGAGGGACTGGGCGTCGGCCTGACGCTCGCCCAGGCGCTGGACAAGATGTACGAGCGCATGCCGACGCCGGAGCTGAAATTCTTCTCCATCGTCATCGCCATCCAGCAGAAGACCGGCGGCAACCTGGCCGAGGCGCTGAACAACCTTTCGGTCGTCCTGCGGGCCCGCAAGATGATGGGCGAGAAGATCAAGGCCCTGTCGTCCGAAGCCACCGCCTCGGCGGGCATCATCGGCTCGCTGCCGCCCGCCGTGATGATCCTCGTCAGCATCACCACCCCGGCCTATATGGCCCGGCTTTTCACCGACCCGCGCGGGCAGTTCATGCTGTTCATCGCCGTGGCGATGATGGGCTTCGGGGTGTTCGTGATGAAGAAGATGATCTCGTTCAAGTTCTAGGAAGCCCGCCGTGATCGAGTTCTTCACCAACATCCAGAACCTGCTGAGCATGGGCGTGGGCGTTCTGGTGTTCGCGACCATTGTGACGCTGGCCGGATCGTTCGGCGGCGGGGCCAGGCTCGAGAACCGGATGCAGGCCGTGGCGGTGCGCCGCGAGGAGCTGAAGCGCCGGTCCCGCCAGGCGATCGCCTCCCAGAACGCCGGGCCGCAGGGGCTGCGGCACACGGACGAGGGTTTCAAGAAACGCGTCGTCGAACGGCTGAACCTGAACAAGCTGCTGGAGGACCCCAAGGTCGCCGAGAAGATGGCCCAGGCCGGCTATCGCGGGCCCAAGCCGCTGACCACCTTCTACTTCTTCCGCTTCTCGATGCCGTTCGTCTTTCTGGCGATCGCCGTCTTCTACCTGTTCGTCTTCAACGATTTCGGCATGCCGTTCATGTCGCGGGTGACCATCAGCATGGTGGCCGCCGTGGTCGGCTTCTATGCGCCCAACATCTTCCTGGCCAACCGCATCTCCAAGCGCCGCGCCTCGATCATGCAGGCCTTTCCCGACGCTCTCGACCTGCTGCTGATCTGCGTCGAGGCCGGCATGTCGATCGAGGCGGCCATCCAGAAGGTCAGTCAGGAGATCGGCGGCTCGTCCATCGATCTGGCCGAGGAGATGACCCTGCTGTCCGCCGAGCTCAGCTATCTGCCAGACCGCCGCATGGCCTATGAGGGGCTGGCCAAACGCACCAACCATCCGGGCGTCAAATCGGTCGCCACGGCCATGACCCAGGCCGAGACCTACGGCACGCCGCTGGGCTCGGCCCTGCGCACCATGGCCAAGGAAAACCGCGAGATGCGCCTGTCGGCCGCCGAGAAGAAGGCCGCCGCCCTGCCCGCCAAACTGACCGTGCCGATGATCCTGTTCTTCCTGCCGGTGCTGTTCATCGTCATCCTGACCCCGGCGATCATCAGCATCCAGGACACGATGGCCGCCGGCGCGGCGGGCGGCTGACCTAGACCGGCAGGGCCCCGCGCTTCACCACCGTCCGCATCGCCACGCTGGACGAGACGCGCGTCACCCCCGGAATCCGCGTCAGCTCGTGGGAGTGGACGCGTTCCAGGTCGTCGACGTCGCGCACCACCAGCCGCAGCAGATAGTCCGAGCCGCCGGTCATCAGATAGCATTCCACCACCTCGGGCACGGTGGCGATGGCCGTCTCGAACGCCGTCAGCGAGGCCTCGGCCTGGGACGACAGGGTCACGGTCACGAAGACGCTGATCGGCAGGCCCACCGCGCGCTCGTTGATGATGGCGGCGTAACGGCTGATGACCCCCTCGGTCTCCAGCGCCCTGAGCCGGCGCAGGCAGGCGCTTTCGGACAGGTTCACCGTCCGGGCCAGGTCGGCGTTGGTCATGCGGCCGTCGGTCTGGAGGGCGCGGATCATCTTCCGGTCGGTGTCGTCGAGGGTGACGGCGGAAACTGTCTTCATTTGGCGTCTCGTTCGCAGATTCTGCGAGTGTACGGCGATTACTGGCCGAAAAGAACAGGAACCTGCGTCGAAACCGCCGCTAGATTGCCGCCCGAAACGGACTGGCAGAGGAAACGGTCATGCGCGTCGGCGTCCCCAAGGAAATCAAGAAGAACGAACACCGCATCGGCCTGACGCCGACGGCGGTTCGCGAATACGTCGCCAACGGCCACACGGTCTCGATCGAGACCGGCGCGGGCCTCGGGGCCGGCTTCACCGACGCGGACTACAAGAAGGCGGGCGCCGCGATCGTCGCCGACGCGAAGACGGTCTTCGCCGACAGCGACATGATCGTGAAGGTGAAGGAGCCGCAGAAGGTCGAGTGGGAGATGCTGCGCGAAGGCCAGATCCTGTTCACCTACCTGCACCTGGCGCCCGATCCCGAACAGACCAGGGGTCTGCTGGCGTCCAAATGCGCCGCCATCGCCTATGAAACGGTGACCAATGCGCAGGGCGGCCTGCCGCTGCTGGCGCCGATGTCGGAAGTGGCCGGCCGGATCGCCGTCTTCTCGGCCGCCGAGACCCTGCTGAAGCACAACGGCGGCATGGGCCTGCTGTTCTGCGGCGTCCCGGGCGTGGCCCCGGCCCGCGTGCTGGTGCTGGGCGGCGGCGTCGTCGGCCTGAACGCGGCGCGCATGGCCATGGGCCTGGGCGCCGAGGTCGTGGTGCTGGAACGCTCGATCCCGCGCATGGCCTATATCGACGAGGTCACCCAGGGCCGGGTCATCACCCGCTACTCCGCGATCGGCGCGATCGAGGAAGAACTGGTCAAGGCCGACGTCATCATCGGCGCGGTTCTGGTCCCGGGCGCCGAGGCGCCCAAGCTGATCAAGAAGGAACACCTGAAGCAGATGAAGCCCGGCTCGGTGCTGGTCGACGTCGCCATCGACCAGGGCGGCTGTTTCGAGACCAGCCACGCCACGACCCACGAGGACCCGACCTATGTCATCGACGGCGTCGTCCACTACTGCGTCGCCAACATGCCGGGCGCCGCCCCGCGCACCTCGTCCGAAGCCCTGAACAACGCCACCCTGCCCTTCGGCCTGGCGCTGGCCAACAAGGGTCTGGACGCGCTGAAGTCCAACCCGCATCTGGCGCGCGGCCTGAACGTGCTGAACGGCGAACTGACCTATCCGGCCGTGGCCGAGGCGCTGGACCTGCCGTGGAGCGATCCGTTCGGCGTGTGGGCCGACGCCTGATCCACAGGGCGCCAACTGTCCGAATGACCGCGAAAATTCGTGGGACAGTTTCGGACATTTCGGACAATTCAAAGGGCGGCTTCGGCCGCCCTTTTTCTTTTGGCGCAGCCGGATCGGTTGAGGATTCGATTGTCAAAGATCGGAGACCCCGAGTGTCGCACGGGTCGTTCCTGCGGCTACGAAATGACGCTGGTCCGCCGAACAAACCCACTAGAATCAGTGAGTTGGGTGCGCGAAGTCGTCTGTTTGAGCGCGGTTTGGCCGCGCGTCCCCGCCAAGGCGTTGGAAACGCCCATAGACGAACCGTTCGGGTGTGGGCTGAGACGTGAAAGAACTCTCCCTCCCCTTTATGGGGAGGGATGTCGGCGCGAAGCGGCGACAGGGTGGGGTACGTCTGAAATTCCCCACCCGGTCGCTGCGCGACCACCCTCCCCACTTCGGGGGAGGGAGAACGCTTTCACCCGCCTGTAAATCGCCGCTCTCTTGGGCCATAAGCCCGCGATGAAGTTTCTCGACCAGGCCAAGATCTATATCCGCTCCGGCAACGGCGGGGCGGGCGCCGTCTCGTTCCGGCGCGAAAAATTCATCCCGAACGGCGGACCCGACGGCGGCGACGGCGGCAATGGCGGCAACGTCTGGATCACGGCCATGGACGGCCTGAACACCCTGATCGACTTCCGCTACCAGCAGCATTTCAAGGCCCGGACCGGCGTCCACGGCATGGGCCGGCAGATGCACGGCGCCAAGGGCGAGGACATCATCCTCAAGGTCCCGGTCGGCACCCAGGTGCTGGACGACGACAAGGAGACGGTGCTGCTGGACATGGATGTCGCCGGCAAGACCGAACTGCTGCTGAAGGGCGGCAACGGCGGCTGGGGCAATGTCCATTTCAAGGGGCCGCAGAACCAGGCGCCCGCCTATGCGAACCCCGGCCAGGAAGGCCAGGAGCGCTGGATCTGGCTGCGGCTGAAGCTGATCGCCGACGTCGGTCTGGCCGGCCTGCCCAACGCCGGCAAGTCGACCTTCCTCGCCGCCGCCAGCGCCGCCCGGCCCAAGATCGCCGACTATCCGTTCACGACCCTGGTGCCCAACCTCGGCGTGGTCGACCTGTCGGCCACCGAGCGGTTCGTCATCGCCGACATCCCCGGCCTGATCGAGGGCGCCTCGGAAGGCGCCGGTCTGGGCACCCGCTTCCTCGGACACGTCGAACGGTCGGGCTGCCTGATCCATCTGATCGACGGGACGCAGGACGACGTGGCGGGAGCGTACCACACCATCCGCAACGAGCTGGAAGCCTACGGCGCCGGACTGGCCGACAAGGCCGAGGTGCTGGCCCTGAACAAGGTCGACGCCCTGACTCCCGAGGCGCGCGAGGAGAAGGCCGCCGAGCTGGAGGCCGCCGCCGGTCGCCGGCCCATGCTGGTGTCCGGCGTCTCGGGCGAGGGCGTGACCGAACTGCTGCGCGCCGCCTGGACCGAGGTCCGCAAGGACCGCGGCGAGATCGCCCCGGCCGAGGAAGACGAGACGGTCATGGAAACCCCGGGCGGCTGGGCGCCTTGATTTGACCTGATCCCGACCCGATGTTCCCGTTGAACGGGAGAGTCGGGGATGTTTCGTTTCGTCTTGGTTGCGGTCGCAGGGCTGCTGATGGCGTTCCAGGCCGCGCCGTCCCGGCGTCCGCAACTGACGCCGACATTGTCCGCGCTGGCTGAGGACGCCGCCGCCGCACGTGCTTTCGACTACATGGCTCTGAAGGCCGAAGGCGCGGATCTGCGGACGTTGGCCGACGCGGTCTATATGCGAACCCACTCGGAGGGCGGCCCCAGATCCGGGCGCTGCCTGACCGAGGCCGAGGCGGAGGTTCAGTCCTCCCTCATGGCCGCCATGACCGTCGACAGCCCCGAGGCCTTCGAGCGGGACCGCGCGGCCGCTGACGAGGCGCTCGGCAAGTGGCGCGCCTTCGCCCGGTCGATGGCGGAAGGCCGCGTCGCGACCGAAGAGCCCTTCTCCTGGGTGTCGGAGCGTTACGCCGGCGCCGCCGCCGAGACCGATCCGCGCATCCGCGACCTGCTGACGCGGGCCGCCGGCGATCAGTTGATCCGTCGCGCCTTCGAAGGGGCGGAACAGGTCTGGGGTCCGCTGTCGCCCGGCGCGAAAGCCCGGACCGACACCGCCCTGAACACCCTGATGTGCGAGACCGACGGCGCGAACACGACCTGGCTCAAGGCCGACATCGCGGCCAACGGCTGGTTCCGCATCTCGACCTCGGGCGAAATGGCGTCGCGCACGGCCTGGCTGATGGTCCAGCACGCGGATCGTGATCGGGCGTTCCAGAAGGAGGTGCTGGCCATGCTCGAACCTCTCGTCGCCACGGGAGAGACCAGCGCCGCCAACTACGCCTATCTGTGGGACCGGGTCGCGGTCGGCGAGAACAGGCCCCAGCGCTACGGCACCCAGGGCCGATGCGCCGCGAAAGACGTCTGGGAGCCGTTCGAGCTCGAGGACCCGGACCGTGTCGAGGCCCTGCGCGCCGAGGCGGATATTGGAACGCTCGCCGAATACGCCGGTCGCATGCATCGGTTCTGCGCCGACTTCACCGGTTGATCACAGGCGACAGGGGCCCGGTCAGCGTGTTAGCTCCACGCTGAGCATAAGTCCGCGCGAGCCCTGCCGCCTTGCCCTTCTTCCACGCCGGTTCCGCGCCGAAAGCCCAGGGGCCCAGACCCGGCGTCCTGCGCGACGGACTGGATCTTCAGCCCGGCATGGCGGTCGGCCTGTTCGGGGGCTCGTTCAATCCCGCTCATGACGGCCACGCGCACGTCGCCGAAACGGCGCTGCGGCGGCTGGGGCTGGACCGCGTCGTCTGGCTGGTGTCGCCGCAGAATCCGCTGAAGGACGCCCGCGACAGCGCGCCGCTGGAAGAGCGAATGGCCTCGGCGCGGGCGGCGGCGAAGCTGGCGGCGGACGGGCGGGCCATGCTGGTTTCCGACTTCGAGACCCGGGCCGGCACGCAATGGACCATCGACACCCTGCGCGCCCTGACTGGCCGGCACCCCGGCGTGCGTTTCGTCTGGCTGATGGGATCGGACAATCTGGCCAGCTTCCACAGATGGCGCGGCTGGACCGACATCATGCGGATGATGCCGGTGGCGGTGATCGCCCGGCCGGGCAGCCAGCTGGACAGCCGCACCGCCCCAGCCGCCGCCCGCTTCGCCTCGGCCCGGGTTCCGGCGGCCCGGGCGCGTCTGCTCGCCGACCTCGAGGCGCCCGCCTGGACGTATCTGACGGCGCCGCTGAATCCCCGCTCCTCGACGGCGCTTCGGGCCGCGCGTGACGCCGCCGCGCATTTGTGATAGGCTTCCGCTTTAGTAATCTCCCCGGAGCCTTCCGCTGACCCCCTCGCCCGCGCACGACGCGCAAGACACCGCCGTTTCGAACACGGCGCACGAGATGGACGAATTCGAACCCATCCGCTCCGAAGACGGTCCGCAGGCTCCCCTTCCCGTCGGCTCAACCGCGCTGGAAACGGCGATCCTGTCGCGTCTCGACGACGACAAGGCGCAGGACATCGTCCTGATCGACCTGAAGGGCAAAAGCCCGATGGCCGACACCATGATCATCGCCTCCGGGCGGTCGCACCGTCACGTCGGCGCCCTGGCCGATCACCTTCAGCGCGCGCTGAAGGAACAGGGTCTGGGCAAGGTCAAGGTTTCGGGCCTGCCGCACTGCGACTGGGTGCTGCTGGATGCGGGAGACGTCATCGTCCACCTGTTCCGTCCCGAGGTGCGCGCCTTCTACAACATCGAGAAGATCTGGTCCGTCGAGAGCGGCCACCGCATCGACGCCCGCGCCTGATCCGCTGACCGCATGAAGCTGGCCGTCATCGCCATCGGCAAGCCGGGGCGGGGACCCGAGGCCGTGCTGGCGGCTGACTACGCCGAGCGCGCGACCCTGGCCGGCCGGGCGCTGGGCCTCGGCCCGCTGGAACTCGTCGATCTGGAACCGCGCAAGCCGGGCAAGGCGCCCGAGGCCGAACTGATCCTCAAGGCGGCCGAGGGCGCGCATCTGATCGCCTGCGACGAGCGGGGGAAGACCTTCTCCAGCCGCGCCTTCGCCGACCATATCGCCATGCTGCGCGACCGCGGCGAGCGCCGGCTGGTCTTCGCCATCGGCGGGGCCGACGGGCTGGACGGGAGCGTGCGCGCGGCGGCCGGATCGACCCTCGCCTTCGGCCCCCAGACCTGGCCGCACGCCCTGGCGCGGGCGATGCTGGCGGAACAGCTGTATCGCGCCGTGACCATCCTGGCCGGATCGCCCTATCATCGCGACTGATGCGCAAGCTGGCCGTGATCCTGTGTCTGAGCCTGACCGCCCTGCCCGTGGGGGCGGCGCCGACGGTCGACGTCGCCCGGTTGCAGGCCGAATTCCGGGACGAACAGGCCCGCGCCCGCCGTCTGCGCGCCGAGGCGGCCGAGGCGGCGGCCGAACTGGCCGGGCTGGAGCGGTCGCTGGACCAACTGCGCGCCTCCGTCGACGAGGACGACCGGCTGATCCTCGCCCAGCGCGCGCGGCTGCGGGAACTCGGCGCCCGCGAGGCGGCGCTGGTGGCGCAGCTGTCGCAGGCGCGGGGTCGGCAGGGCCGGCTGCTGTCGGCGCTGCAGATGATGAGCCGCCGCCCGCCGCCGCCGCTGCTGGTCCCCGCCGACAAGGCGATCGACACCGTGCGCGCCTCCATCCTGATCCGAGCCATGGCTCCCGCGCTGCAGGCGCGAGCCCAGGGACTGGCCGACCGGCAGGACGAGATCAACCGCGTCCGCCGCATCGCCGCCCTGAACAGCGAACAGCTGTTCACCACCGAAAGCGCGCGCGGCGACCGCCGGGCCAGGATCGAGGCCCTGACGACGCGCAAGACCGCCCTTCAGGCCGTGCTGCGGGCCGAGGCCGAGACGGCGGAACGGGCGACCCGCGCGCTAGAGGCGCGGCTGAAGTCGCTGGGCGCCGCCGTCCCGGTCGCCGACGCCGAGGCCCAGCCCGCCGCCGCCCGCCTGCCCGCCGGACGCAGCAGCCTGACGCCGCCCGTGGACGGGACGCCGTCGCAGCGGTTCGGGAGCGGCTCCACCGGCTGGCGCTGGCGGGCCGACCGGGCCGAGGCGCGGGCGCCGGCCCCCGGCCGGGTCGCTTTCGCCGGGCCGTTGAGCGGCTGGGGGCAGGTGGTGATCGTCGATCTCGGTCCCGGCTGGCGCGCCGTGGTCTCCGGGCTGGACGAGGCCGCCGTGCGGACCGGCGACCGGGTCGCCGAAGGCCAGGTGCTCGGGCGTTCGGGCGAGGA
>NZ_JAKFEB010000223.1:0-22917 GCF_036677305.1 Brevundimonas sp.
GCCACGGCGCAGCGGACCAGACTCTCCCACGGGATGGGCAGGGCCACGACCCGGCGGCCGATCAGCATGGTGGCGATCAGGCCGAGACCGAAGCTGGCCGCCGTCGCCCACGCCGCGCCCATCAGGCCGAAGCGGGGCACGAGGATCAGGTTCAGGATCACATTGGCGACCGCCGGGATCGCCATGGCGATCAGCAACCGCTTCGTCTTCTTGCCGAGGGTGAAGGCCTGGCCGAAATAATAGGCGGTCAGCCCGAACAGCAGGGCCGACAGGGCGATCCACGGCGTCACGCCCGCCGCCGCGGCCCGCAGCTCCTCGCCGATCAGCAGTTCGGCCAGCGGCCGCGCCACCAGCGCCACGCCGGCCGCCGCGGGCAGGCCGATCAGCAGGAAGGTCGACAGCTGCTCCCGCGCGGCTTCCTTCAGCCGCTCCAGCCCGCCCCGCTCCAGCGCCATGACCAGCGCCGGCTGGCCGGCCGAGCCCAGCCAAAGGAACAGGACATCGAGGGTGCGGTTCGCGATCGAATAGCCGGCGTGATAGGCGCCCACCGCCGCCTCATCCATGAACAGGGCCAGCAGGAACCGGTCGGTCGAGGACAGCACCACCGTCAACGCCAGCGAGGCGGCGATGGGATAGCCGTACAGGGCGTAGGCCCGCACCCGTTCCGGCTCGAAGGCGCCGCCCTTCGCCTGTCTCATCTCGCCCGGCAGGACGAAGGGCAGGGCGGCCAGGGGGGCCAGACCCAGGCCCAGAAGGGGCGCGGCGCCGCCGGCTCCGATCAGGGCGAAGCCGACGCCGATGACCAGGCCGCCGACGGCCACGGCCATGTCCAGACCGGCGGCCTTGCCCACCTCGCCGGCGGCGCGGAACCGCTCCTGACCCAGTTTGACCAGACAGCGCGCCGGCGCTCCGGCCAGACCGGCGGCCAGGGCCAGTTTGAACAGGGGATCGAACGGAAACAGCCAGACCGCGACGCCCGCGATCACCACGAACCCCGCGCTGAGGGCGAAGGCCGTCCGGTACAGGCTGGCGAAATGGCCCCAGGTCTCGGCGCCCGGCGACTGGGCCGCCCAGAACCGCGCCATGGCCGCTTCCAGCCAGCTGAACACCGCCACATGGGCGAGGGTCATGACCGAAAAGGCGAGGGCGTAGCGGCCGAACTCCTCGGCGCTCAGCAGGCGGGTGAACAGGACGATGGCCAGAAAGCCGACCACCCCCTGCACGATATTGGCGGGCAGATAGCCCCAGACGCCGCGCCAGAACATCAGCGTACCGCCGCGCGGTCGCCCAGCAGCACCGGCAGGGTCACCGCCATGATCCACAGGTCCAGCCAGAACGACTGGTTCTCGACATAGTCGATGTCCAGCTGCACGCGGCGGCGCACGTCCTGGGCGGTGTGCAGCGGCCCGCGCGAGCCGTTGACGGCGGCCCAGCCGGTCATGCCCGGCTTGATGCGGTGGCGGTGGGCGTATTCGGCGACCAGACGCGCGCTTTCGATATGGCCGGTCTTCATGCCGATGGCGTGTGGCCGCGGACCGACCAGCGACATCTCGCCGGTGATGACGTTCAGCAGCTGGGGCAGTTCGTCCAGGCTGGTCTTGCGGATGAACCGCCCGATGCGGGTGATGCGGTCGTCGTCATGGGTGACCTGCCGGCTGGCGGTGGCGTCGGCGGATTCCTGCTTCATCGAGCGGAATTTCCACACCACGATTTCCTCGTGGTTGAAGCCGTGGCGGCGCTGGCGGAAGAAGATGGGTCCCGGGCTGTCCATGCGGATCGCCAGCGCGACCCCGGCCATGACCGGGGCCAGCAGCACCAGCGCCGCGAGGCCCACGATCATGTCCTGAAGCCGCTTGTTGAAGGCCCGACGGTCGTCGTCGACCGGGCCCTGCACGTCCGCCAGCGGCGCGGCGGCCAGACGGTTCAGGGCCGACCGGGTCTCGGCCTCGTCCTTGGGCTCGACCAGCAGGGTCACTTCGTTGGGCAGGGTCCGCAGGCGGGCGGTCAGGTCGCGCACGCGGGCCTCGGCCTTCGGGTTGATGGCCAGCACGATCCGGTCGACATAGGGCGTCATCTTGTGGGTCAGCAGGTCGTCGGCCGTGCCCAGAACCGGCACGCCCTCGATGGCCCGCGGGCTGCGCGCCAGCCGGTCGTCGAAGATGCCCAGCACGTTCAGGTCGCGCCGCTTCAGCGCCTCCCGGATCAGGGCCTCGGCGTGGCGGGTCGCCCCCACCAGCACGATGTTGGGCGTCAGGGCGCCGGACGCGCGCCACCGCGAGACGATGTCGCTCCATCCCATGTGCAGGGCGTTCAGCGTGACCATCACCAGGCCCGACCAGACCAGCCATGCCGCCCACTGGGCTCCGGCGCCCTGCAGCGCCCAGCCGGAGGTCATGGCGACCGCGGCGCCGGCGGCGACGATCGCCGCTACCGACGCCAGATGCAGCGCCGTCTGCTGGCCGCGCGCGAACCGGTATCGCCCCAGCGATCGCAACAGGCCCAGAATGGTCAGGGCGCCCAGGGCGAACGGCAGAATCTGCGACAGCGGCGCATGGAGCAGGGGGCCGGACACCGCGGCCCATGCGCACAACAGGGTGACGCCGGCCACGGCCAGAACGTCCAGGGCGCGAAAATAGTGCGCGGCCAGCCGTGAGGCGTGTCTCTGCCGGGCGTTGCGCCACACGTCCGGCCGGAACGGACCCCGCCGCGCGGCGCCCTCGACCTCCGGCCCGGCGACCGCCGAGGCGGCCAGCGCCTGAAGCCCGGACGCGTCCAGGCCTTCCGGCCCTGACAGGCCGGCGTCGAACAGGGGGCGGCGGGTGGCGGCGTCTGACATGGGGCTCGCGAAGGGTTCCCGGACACCTTGCACGCCCGCTCTCACTGTCCCGTTAACGCACGAGGGCGTCCGTCCCCCGTTGCGTCCGCCTTCGGCCTCGGCTAATCACGCCGCCTGCCGGAGACGTGGCCGAGTGGCTGAAGGCAACGGTTTGCTAAATCGTCGTACCCTGTAAGGGGTACCCAGGGTTCGAATCCCTGCGTCTCCGCCAGACCTTCCCCTCGCGCGTTCGGTCTGCGAACACACCGGGATGCCGCCCGCGAGCGGCGGGTTCCGGTCCGGTCGAGGAGTTTCGGACATGCAATGGCGTCCCATGCGATCCGACGACGCCGCCACGGCGTCCGATGTCGCCAATGCGATCCATCTGTCCTATCCCGAGGACCCGTTTGTCGTGCGCGATCGCCTCGCGGTCTATCCCGAGGGCTGTTTCGTCCTCGCCGACGACTCGCGGCTGTACGGCTATTTCGTTTCCCATCCCTGGCTCCTCGGCGAGCCTCCGGCCCTGAACACGGCCCTGGGCGCGCTGCCGGACAAGCCCGACTGCTTCTATCTGCACGACATGGCGCTGCTGCCGTCGGTGCGCGGACACGGCCATGCGCTCGTGGCCCTGGACATGGTGACGGCGCAGGCCCGGGCGGGCGGTTTCGCGACCGTCTTCCTGATGGCGGTCGGCGACGCCCACGGCTTCTGGGAGCGGACGGGCTTCACGCGCTACGACGGCTATCGCCCCGATCCGGCCAAGGGCTACGGACCGGAGGCGTCCGCCTACGTCCGGCCCGTGTGAGGGCTCCACGAGCGGGGCTTCATCCAGCGCGGATCCGCGGTGAAGGATACGGTCAGCCAGCGTTCGTTCCGGGACTTCCCGAGGGCCGTTTCAATGTGTTCGCGCAGGGCGTCCAGCTCTCCGATGCCGCCCTGACTGTCCGCGGGTAGCAGAATGTACAGTTCGACGAACTCGGCCCGCCCGACCTTGGTGCTGTAGCTGGTGTAGTCGAGGAAGCCCTCGCGGCTCGCCACGTCGTCCAGAACAGCCCTGACATGGCGGTCGAGCGCGGGGGGCGTGATCATGAAGACCTCGCGGAACGCCTTGCGGGCGGCGCGGACGGGACCGATCAGCAGCAGGGGCGCCAGGAGGGCGAGGACCAGCGGGTCCGCGATGGCCGCAAAGCCCTCGAACCGCGTGCCGCGGAGCAGGATGGCGAGGCCGAACGAGCCCAGCAGGGCCAGGGAGATGACGCCCGACATCAGCCATCCCTGCATGTCCAGGCTGACCAGGTCCGACTTCAGCGCCCGGTTGGCCGTGCGCTGATAGACGTACATCGCGATACAGCCGACCGACACCAGTCCGCTGTAGACGAGGGCGAGACCCAGCTCCGTGGCGTGTCCGCCGTTGATCAGCCCGGCGACCGCGTTGACGAAGGCGTAGATGCAGAGAAGCGTGAGGACGCTGCTGTTGAGCGCCAGCACCAGCGGCTCGAAATGCCAGTAGCCGAACTGGTGGCGCATGTCGGTTTCCCGCCGGACCAGTCGCGCGACCTGCAGCGCCACCGCCGTCATGGCCGCGTCGATGCCGGAGAACAGGCCGTCGAAGATGATGGCCATCGATCCGGAAATGAGGCCGCAGATAATCCCGCCGATCGCCACCACGACCGTCAGCGCCAGCGACGCGCCGAGGACGCGGGCCTCGGCGGATCCCATGCGCGCCGCTGACGGGTCTTCGCTCATGCCCCGCTGAACCGTGTGTCGAACATCGCGTCGCCTGTCAGTAGGTGCGAGCCGTCAAGCTTCGCGCATGTATCCGTCATGCTCGTCCGAGGGGAGAGCCGCCCGTAACAAGTAAACTACAGGCAGTCGCCGGTTGCGCCGACGTTACAATTGGTAATTGAGCGTAACAAAAGGCAAAAAATACCGAGATGTTTCAATCAATTACATACAATAACATTGACCGGAGCATGGGCCGAATAGTGAACTCGCGCTGTTCTGGAAGGATCCAGTTGCGACGAAATTATCGGGAAGTCGTCCATGCTAAAGACAGCAGCGATCGCGCTTGGCTTGTTGGTTCCGTTGGCCGCGCCCGGCCTGGCCCAGGCCCAGACGGAGGCCGGCGGCAAGGATCGGCCGCCCCTCGTGACCAACGATGTGACGATCGAGCTCTACGGCTCGGTGCAACTGGACGCCATCTACGACTTCAACCGGATGGATCCGAACTGGGTCGGCGCCTTCCGCCCCTCCAAGATTCCCACCACGCCGGACCTCTTCGGCGAGGACGGCCAGGCCAATTTCAGCGCCCGCCAGACCCTGTTCGGCATCTCGGGCGCGGCCCCGGTCAATGGTCGGGATGCAAAGGTCTCCTTCGAGTTCGACCTGTTCGGATCGGGCTCCAACGAGGGTGAAACCACCTTCCACCTGCAGCGCGCGTCGGTCGAGTGGGGGCCGGTGCTGGCGGGCTACGACAAGACCCTGCTGATGGATCCGGACCTGTTCCCGAACATCATCGACTACTGGGGTCCGGCGGGGATGATCTATGTGAAGAACGCCGGCATCCGCTATGCGTTCGTCAACTCGGACTCGACGTATTTCGCCGCCTCGCTCGAACTGCCGGGCAATGACGTGGACCCGGGCCTGATCAGGGTCCTCGATCCCGCGCTCGGCGCCAATCTGACCTCCACCCAGAAATATCCCGACCTGCTCCTCGCCGGGCGGTTCAGCGGCGACTGGGGCCACGTCCGGCTGGGCGGGGTCGTGCGGCGCGTCGGCTTCGAAACCGCCGGCGCGCCTGGCGGCGAGCCGAACGGCGGCGAAATGGGCTGGGGCCTCAACCTCACCGGCGTCTTCAACCTCGGTGAGAACAGCGTCTTCCGCGCCGGCGGCGTCTATGGCGAGGGCATCGCCAGCTACTTCAACGACGGCGGCACCGACCTGGCGCCCGAGCTGGACACCGCGAGCCTGACGGTCGAGGCGCAGCCGGCCGAAATCTACGGCGTGATGGCCTATTTCGAGCAGAGCTGGAACGACCAGTGGTCCAGCGCGATCGGCGTCAGCCGGACCAACCTGAACAACACCAACCTCCAGGCAGGCGACGCCTTCCACCGGGGCGACTACGCCTCCGTGAACCTTCTCTACAAGCCCAGCGACGCCCTGCTGATCGGCGGCGAACTTCTCTACGGCACCCGTGAGGACAACAACGGGGACGAGGGCGAGGACGTGCGGGTGCAGTTCTCGCTGCGCTACAGCTACGGCGTCACGATCATGGGCCGGCAATGACCGCAGCCGCCGCGCCCCCCAAGCCGCTGGGCCTGGTGACCTGCATCTGCCTGATCATCGGCAATGTGGTGGGCGCAGGTTTCTATCTTTCGCCGGCGGCCCTGGCGCCGTTCGGCATGGTCGCGGTGCTGGGCTGGTTCCTGCTGGCCATCGGCGCGATGTGCATCGGCATCGTCTTCGCCCGACTGTCGTCGATCTCCCCCGCGACCGGCGGGCCCTACGCCTTCGCCCGGCAGGCGTTCGGACCGCTGAGCGGATTCATGGTCGCCTGGACCTACTGGATCTCCATCTGGGCGTCCCTGCCGGCCATCGCCCTGACGCTGGCCGGCTATCTGCTGGCCTTCTTTCCCGGCGCGCCGAAAGACCCCTGGATGACGGTCGGGGTCGCCCTCGCGGCGATGTGGGCGGTCGGTCTGCTGAGCTTCCGCGGCACGGCGACCGTCGGGTCGCTGCAGCGCTGGGCCGTGGCGCTCAAAATCCTGCCCTTCATCGCCGTCGGCACCATCGGCCTGTTCTGGATCAGGCCGGAAAACCTCGTGCCGCTGAACCCGTCGGGCATGCCCGTCATGGGGGCGCTTTCGACGCTCGCGCCGCTGGTCATGTTCGCCTTCCTCGGAATTGAATCCGCGACCGTTCCGGCCGGAGACGTCGACAATCCGAAGGTGACGATCCCGCGCGCCACCCTGATCGGCACGGGCGTATGCGCGCTCCTCTACATCTTCTGCACCATCGCCGTGATGGGCGTCATTCCGCGCGAGGCGCTGGCGGCGTCGTCCTCGCCCTTCACGGATGCGGCGCGCGTCATGTGGGGGCCGTGGGCGGCGACGCTGATGGGGCTGGCGGTGGTGATTTCATCCTTCGCCGCCCTGAACGGATGGACCCTCCTTCTCGGACAGGTGCCGCTCGCGGCGGCGCGCGACGGGGCGTTCCCGCGCGTCTTCAACCGGATCAATGCGAAGGGGGCGCCCGCCGCGGGCGTGGCCGTCTCGCTCTCGTTCTCGTCGGTGCTGCTGGTGCTCCAGGGCACAGGCGGGCAGGCGCTGGCCGCCGCCTACGAGGTCCTGGTCCAGCTCAGCACCACCGCCAACATGGTCCCCTACATCTTCTGCACCATGGCCGAGGCGATGCTGGTCAGGTCCCTGGTCGACCGGGGCGGGGGCTGGCGGATCGGCCCCTATACGCCCGCCGCCGTGATCGCCTTCGGCTTCTCGGTGTGGGTCGTCTTCGGCTCGGGCGCCACCGCGGCGATGTGGACCCTGATCCTGATGTTCCTCGCCCTCCCGATCTACGTCGTGCTGGCCCGGCGCCGGCCTGAACCAGCCCTGGAGCCATTCACATGAGCGCTACCCACTCCAGCCTCAGCGTCCCCATGCGCGCCCTGATCGTCCGCCCCGAACAGGGCGGCGACACGGCCACCAGCCGCGCCTTCAGGTCGCTGGTGAACGAACTGGACCGGCGCGAGATCGAGGTGCTCAATTCCTCGTCGGTGGACGATGCGCGCGCGATCCTCGCCGCCGACACCCTGATCCAGTGCGTGCTGGTGCACTGGGACCTCGCTGACGACGACGGCGCCCAGGCCTCTGAGGTCATCTCGGCCGCCCGCGCCGCCAATCACCAGATGCCGATCTTCCTGACCTCGGACCGGTCCTCGATCTCGACCATGTCCGCGGACATCCTGACCCAGGCGGACGACTACATCTGGGTGCTGGAGGACACGGTCGACTTCATCGGCGGCCGCATCCGCACCGCCATCGACCGCTACCGCCATTCCGTGCTGCCGCCGATGTTCCGCGCCCTGGCGCAGTTCAGCCGGGTCTACAAATACAGCTGGCATACGCCCGGCCACACGGGCGGCACCGCCTTCCTGAAGTCGGTCGCGGGCAACGCCTTCTTCCGCTTCTTCGGCGAGACCATGTTCCGCACCGACCTGTCGATCTCGGTCGGGGACATCGGATCGCTGCTGGATCACTCCGGACCGATCGGGGAGGGCGAACGCTACACCGCCAAGGTGTTCGGCTCGCACCGGTCCTACTACGTGACCAACGGCTCCTCGATGTCCAACCGGGTCATCCTGATGGCCAGCGTGACGCGGGGCCAGGTCGCCCTGTGCGACCGCAACTGTCACAAGTCGGTCGAGCACGCGATGACCATGTCCGGCGCCTCGCCGGTCTATCTGGTCCCCAACCGCAACGCCCTGGGACTGATCGGGCCCATCCCGCCCAGCCGTCTGACGCCCAAGGCGATCAAGAAGATGGTCGCCGACAACGCCATGATGGGCCCCGACGTCGACCGCAATCCGGTCCATGCGGTCATCACCAACTCCACCTACGACGGGCTCTGCTACAACGTCTCGCGGATCGAGGATCTGCTGGGCGAGACCGTCGACCGTCTGCATCTGGACGAGGCCTGGTTCGGCTATGCGCGGTTCAATCCGCTGTACGCCGGCCGGTTCGCCATGCACGGCGACCCGAAGGACCACGCGGCGACCAAGCCGACGATGTTCTCGACCCAGTCGACGCACAAGCTGCTGGCCGCGCTCAGCCAGGCGTCGATGATCCACATCCGCGACGGCCGGCGTCCCATCGACCATGCGCGCTTCAACGAGGCGTTCATGATGCACGCCTCCACCTCGCCCAACTACGCGATCCTCGCCTCCTGCGACGTGGCCTCGGCCATGATGGACAAGGACGGGGAAAAGCTGACGGGCGAATGCATCTCCGAGGCCATCGCCTTCCGCCAGAAGGTCGCGTCCATCGCCGCCGACTCGGCGGAGGCCGACGGCTGGTTCTTCAACTGCTGGCAGCCGACCACGGCCGCCCATCCCAAAACCGGCAAGAAGGTTCCGTTCCACGAGGCCGATCCGGAGATGCTGGCGACGACGTCCTCGGCCTGGCTGCTGGAGCCGGGGGCCGAATGGCACGGCTTCGCCGATCTCGAGGACGGCTGGTGCATGCTCGACCCGATCAAGGTGTCGATCGTCGCGCCCGGGATGTCGCCGAACGGCAAGCTTGCGAAGACCGGCATTCCCGCCCCGATCGTCACGGCCTATCTGGGGAACCGCGGCGTGGTGGTCGAGAAGACCACCGACTTCACCATGCTGGTGCTCTTCTCCATGGGCATCACCAAGGGCAAGTGGGGCACCCTGCTCAACGCGCTGCTCGACTTCCGCAGCGACTACGACAGCAATGCGCCGCTGGAACAGGTCCTCCCGGAACTGGTGCAGAACGCGCCCGAGACCTATGCCGGGATGGGGCTGCGCGACCTCGCCGACAGCATGTTCAAGGCGATGGGCGACCTGGGCACGACCCGGCTGATGGGCGAGGCCTATGAGGCCCTGCCTGTGCCGACGCTTCCGCCCGTCGCCGCCTATGAGGAACTGGTCCGCGGCAATGTCGAGCGCGTGACCCTGGACCAGCTGGCCGGCCGGACGGCGGCCACGGGCGTCGTGCCCTATCCGCCGGGAATTCCGATCCTGATGCCGGGCGAGCAGGCGGGGGCCGATGACGGCCCGATCGTCGGCTACCTGCGCGGGCTGGAAAAATACGACGCCCTGTTCCCCGGCTTCGAACACCACACGCACGGGATCGAGGTCAGGGACGGCGTGGCCACCCTTCTGGTCCTGAAGGAGTCGCCATGACCCGCGCGCCCAGCCGAATGCCGATTGTCAGTTCCATTCAATTTCAACGGACTAGCGAGACAAAAGGGAATCCAGCGTCATGGCCGACATGAAGAAAGTGGGGGTTGTTCCAGCCATCCTGATGGTGGCGGGCAACATCATGGGATCCGGGGTGTTCATGCTCCCCGCCAGTCTCGCCGGCACCGGCGGCATCGCCATCTACGGCTGGGCCGTCACCATCCTCGGGGCCATGTCCCTGTCGCTCGTCTACGCGAAATTCGCGTCGTTCGAGACCGGGGCGGGCGGGTCATACGCCTATGTGAAAAAGGCCTTCGGGCCCTACATGGGTTACCAGACCAACACCGTCTACTGGCTCGCCGGCTGGATCGGCAACATCGCCATGGCGGTCGTGGGGGTGGGCTACCTCGCCTACTTCTTCCCCTTCCTCAAGGACCCGATGATGGCGGCCATCGCCACCATCGCCGTCATCTGGGCCTTCACCTTCCTCAACATGGTCGGACCGGCCGCGGTGACGAAGGTGCAGTCGTACACGACGTCCCTGGTCTTCATCCCGATCTTCGGCGTGGCCTTGTTCGGCTGGTTCTGGTTCAGCCCCGAGACCTACCTCGAGGCCTGGAACGTCACGGGCAAGGACACGATCAGCGCGGTCCAGGGCACGCTCAACATCACCCTGTGGGCCTTCATCGGCGTCGAGACGGCGGCGGTCGTCGCCAGCGTGGTCGAGAACCCGCAGAAGAACGTGCCCATCGCCACCATGGGCGGCGTCAGCATCGCCGCCGTCTCCTATGTGCTGTCCAGCACCGCCATCATGGGGATGATCCCCAACGATGTGCTGGTGAACTCCAGCGCGCCCTTCGCCGACGCCGTGACCATCGCGGTCGGTCCGATCGGCGGGGCCATCGTGTCGTTCTGCGCCGCCGCCGGCTGCCTGGGCTCCCTGGGCGGCTGGACGCTGGTGGTGGGTCAGTCCGCCAAGGCTGCGGCTGACGACGGCCTGTTCCCGGCGATCTTCGGCAAGGTCAACAAGAACGGCACGCCCTACATGGGTCTGATCATCGTCGGCGGCCTGATGACCGCCATCGTGCTGCTGACCATCTCGCCGACCGCGGCCAAGCAGTTCGGCATGATCGCCTCGATCTCCGTGATCATGACCCTGCTGCCGTACATCTACACCTGCGCGGCGCTTCGGGATCTCGGCTCGCCCCACTTCGGCAACAAGGTGTGGCTGTGGCGCGGGATCATCCTGGTCGCGACGGTCTACGCCATGTGGGCGGTCATCGGTTCCGACTCCACCCAGGTGTTCTGGACCTTCATCTTCCTGCTGCTGACCACCCTGCTCTACGCCCGGTCGCACGACAGGATCGCGGCCGGAGGCATCCACGGCGTCGCCGCGGACTCTCCCGCTCCGGTCAAGGTGTGAGGAGGACGCCATGGGAAAGATCGGAAACTACCTCGCGGTCTCTTTGGTCATCGGCCTGATCCTCGTGTGGGGTCTGATGGCCCACCCGTTCGACAACGACTACCAGCAGGGCCCCGCCGTAAACCGGGGACCCGCGCCGGCGGCGGGACTGGAACGGAATTTCGATCTGAAGGAGATCGACCGGGTTCAACGCGAGCGGGGGGACTATCCCCCCCGCGCCCTGGGCCTGACCACCCAACGCCGGCCGCCGTCCGACAGCTGGCTGCTCGACGCCGACAGCGACCGCGATCGCTTCCAGCGCATCGAGGTGGCCCTGCGCGGCCTCGATATCCACATGGCCGAGATCGGCGTCCGCTTCGACGTCATGCATGACGCGATCGAGCGGGGAAACCTGCGACTGGCGTCCCTCGAGGCGGAAAAAAGCATCGAGACCGCCCGTATCGCCATGCTCAAACGGCCCGGCTTCACCGGGGACGCCGGCCTTCAGTACATGGGCCGGCGCCAATGGACCGAGCTCATCGCGGCGCTTGAATCCGGTGATCAGGCGCGATCCCGCACCGCGTTCGCGGCGGTCCGGGAGACCTGCATGAGCTGCCATGCCGCGCGCGGCATGGGCTTCATCAACGACAGCCGGCTCTTCGACTCGACAGCAACATTCGCCGGCGGCTCCGGAGCGGCGCCCGCCGCTCCCGCCGCTCCCGCCGCCGCGAGCACAAGGTAGGTCCGATGGCCACGAACAAGCCCAGACAACTGCACTCCAGCGTCCTCTATGTGGGCGACGGAGGACACCGGATCGAGGCGATCGGCGCGGCCCTGGCCGACCGCAACGTCAGGATCGTCATGGCCCCGACGTTCGAGGAGGGGGCGGCGATCGTCGGCTCCGACTCCTCGATCCAGACCCTTCTGGTGGACTGGACCCTCGGCAAGAACGACGCCGCCAGCCACGCCGAGGGGGCCGAGATGGTTCGCGCGGCGCGGCGGCGAAACGCGCGCCTGCCGATCTTCATCCTGGCGCGCAAGGCCATCCACGAAAACATCGACGTCGAGATCGCCGGCCTGGTGAACGAGTTCATCTGGGTGCTCCAGGACAGCCCGGAGTTCATCGCCTCGCGCATCTGCGTGGCCACGGACAAGTATTTCGATTCCCTGCTGCCGCCGTTCACCCGGGCCCTGATCAACTACAATCGGGACGCGGAATATTCCTGGGCCGCGCCCGGGCACCAGGGCGGCGTCGCCCTGACCAAATCGCCCATCGGCAAGCTGTTCTACGAGGCCTATGGCGAGGCGCTGTTCCGCACCGACATGGGCATCGAACGCGGCGCCCTGGGATCGCTGCTGTCCCACCTCGGTCCGATCGGCGAGAGCGAGGACTACATCTCCCGGGTCTTCGGCTCGGACCGCAGCTATACGGTGCTGGCGGGCACGTCCGGGTCCAACCGGACGATCATGACCGCCTGTATCGGCGACGGCGAAATCGCCCTGTGCGACCGCAACTGCCACAAGTCGATCGAACAGGGCCTGGCCCTGACCGGCGGCATCCCCGTCTTCCTGCAGGCCAAGCGAAACCGCTACGGCGTGATCGGCCCGATCCACCCCGACCAGATGGCCCCCAAGGCCATCGCCGCCAAGATCGCCGCCCACCCGCTGGCCAGCAAGGCGAAGAAGTCCCGGCCCGTCTACAGCGTCGTCACCAACTGCACCTATGACGGCATGTGCTACGACTCCGAAGGCGTCGAGAAGCTGCTGGGCCAGAGCTGCGACCGTCTGCATCTGGACGAGGCCTGGTACGGCTACGCCCGCTTCAATCCGATGTACGAGGGCCGTCTGGCCATGCGGGGCGATCCGTCCAGCCACGACGAAAGCGGGCCGACCGTCTTCTCCACCCATTCGACGCACAAGCTGCTGGCCGCCCTGTCGCTCACCTCCTACATCCACGTCCGCAACGGCCGCGGCGCGATCGAGCACGGCCGGTTCAACGAGGCCTACGGGGCCCAGGCCTCGACCTCGCCCCTGTATCCGCTGATCGCCAGCAACGAGGTCGCGGCGGCCATGATGGACGGCCCCGCCGGCGAGACCCTGACCCAGGAAACCATCGACGAGGCCATCGCCTGCCGTCAGACCATGGCCCGCTATCACCGCGACCTGGACAAGAAGGGCGAATGGTTCTTCGCCCCCTGGAATCCGCCCGAGGTCGTCGATCCGAAGACCGGCAAGAAATACGCCTTCGCCGACGCACCCTCCGAACTGCTGACCCACGACCCGAGCTGCTGGGTCCTGAAAGCCGGAGAGCACTGGCACGGCTTCGAGGACGTGCCCGAGGGCTGGTGCCTTCTGGACCCCATCAAGTTCGGCATCGTCTGTCCGGGCATGGGCGAGGACGGCAAGCTGGCGGCCGAGGGCATCCCGGGGGACCTGGTCACCGCCTATCTCGGCGAGCAGGGCATCGTGCCGTCCCGGACGACCTCCCACATGGTGCTGTTCCTGTTCTCGATGGGCGTCACCAAGGGCAAGTGGGGCACGCTGATCAATGCGCTGCTGGAGTTCAAACGCGACTACGACCGCAATGCGCCGCTGGATCAGGTCGTGCCGAAGGTGGTCGCCGGCGCGCCCGACCGTTACGCCGGCATGGGCCTGAAGGATCTCGGCGACGAGATGTGGGCCCGGCTCCGGGAAAGCCGGATGGGCCATTGGGAAGCCGAGGCCTACGCCCAGCTGCCCACGCCCGAGATGCTCCCGCGCCACGCCTTCCAGAAGCTGATGGCCGGCGAGGCCGAACTGGTCCCGCTGGACCGGATGGCGAACCGCGTGGTGACGGTGGGGGTCATTCCCTATCCGCCGGGCATCCCGATCGTCATGCCGGGCGAGAATATCGGCCCGGCCGACGGCGCCTGGCTGACCTTTGTCCGGGTGTTGCAGGAATGGGGCGAGGCCTTCCCCGGCTTCGCCAAGGAAGTGGAGGGGGCGATCGAGATCGACGGCGCCTATCACGTCTACTGCATCAAGAAGTAGGCGGGCGGAATGCCGGCCGGCCTCCTGACGGGACCCCATCCGCATGCCTGCCGGCGGAGGGCAGGGTCATGTCCCGGATAGAGGCGCGCCTGAAAGATCTGGGCATCGACCTTCCCCCGCTCGCCTCGCCGGCCAGGAACCACATGTCCTTCTCCCAGTCGGGCCAGCTGGTCTACATCTCGGGCCAGCGGTCGCAGGTCCAGGATTTCGGCATCAAGGGGGTGGTCGGGGACGATGTCGATCTCGAGATGGCCATCACCGGGGCCCGGCTCTGCGGCGTCAATCTGATCGCCGCCATGAAGGCGGCCTGCCAGGGCGATCTGGATCGGGTCGACCGGGTGTTGAAGATCGTCGGCTTTGTCCAGGCGGCGCCCAGTTTCCTCGACCACGAGCTGGTCATAAACGGCTGTTCCAGCCTGATCGTCGATGTCTTCGAGGATCGGGGACGGCACGCCCGCTCGGCCGTGGGCGTCATGCGCCTGCCGGGAAACTACTGCGTGCAGGTCGAAGCGGTCGTCCAGATCCTCTGAACGCTCAGTTCGGGACGGCGTCCGCGTGGATGATCGTCGCCGGCGAGGCGAAGACATAGCCGGCGCCCCGCGACGAGCGCAGCGGCAGCGTCATGGAGCTGGCGTCCTCGACCTTGCGCCTCAGGCGGCTGATCTGGACGTCCAGGCTTCTGCCGACGCAGGCCTCGGAAGCCCCCGCCGGCTGGGTCCTCAGATCGTTGCGCAGATGCGTCTTGCCGGGATCCCGGAACAGGGTGGCGAGCAAACTCATCTCCCCGGCCGAAAGACCGATGTCATGGCCTCCCGGCGTGGTCAGCCGCCATTGCCGCAGATCCAGCTTCCAGGGCGGCGTCGCCTCGTCCCGCGGCAGCGGCGCGGCCAGCCGCGAATGCCGGAACATATTGCTGGTGATGGCGGCCAGTTCCTCGCCGTCGATCGGCCGGACCAGGCAATGGTCGGCGCCCATGTAGAACAGGGCCACCCGTTCCGACAGGCTGAGGTTGCGAGACACGGTGACGACGCCGGCGAACCGGTTTCTCACCAGGCCGGAGACGAAATTGGCGCGCCGGTCGACGTTCTGGTCCGCGTCGACCAGGACGATGGTGTTCGCGGGCTCCAGGTGGTGTTCCCCGAACAGGTCCAGCTTCCTGATGATGGTCAGGTCGATGGCGGCGGCGGCGAACAGGGACTCCAGTCCCTCCCAGAACTCTTCGTCAGGGGCGACGATCGCAAGGTGATCGGTCACGACGCGATCATCCCCGCGGCGGGAGCTGCGCCATGACGCCGGCGACCGCGGCGTCGATCGCCGCCGCATCCGTCCGGCCCGGATCGATGATCTGGGTCGCCTCGCCATGCCAGACCGGCCGCGTCGTGCGGGTGTCGAACACGTCCAGCGCCAGCCGGCCCTCGGTGTAGCGGTAGGTGTCGACGTTCTGTCCGAACCGGCCCCACGAGTGAACATCCACCCGTTCCTGGCCGCCCACGGTCATGATCAGGGTGAGGTCGCCGGGTTTGGCGGGGGTGTACCCCTTGGCCACCATGGCGGCCTCTATGCCGCGCCGCATCCGCTCCAGCGCGACCGGGTTCATTCCCGCGCCCGGAGCGATCTCGACCCATTCATAGGTCCGGTAGTTGGCGAAATTCGTGCCCGGCGCGGTGTCCGACGAAATACTGGGCGTGGATTCACAGGCGGCGAGCGCGAGAACGGCCAGTCCCAGTCCGAAAAGACGACGATGCATCAGAATTCTCCTGTCAGGCCCCGGGCGGGAAAACTTGAAGATGATTCATTCTGACGCCTCGCTCTTTGGCGGCAATCAGCCAAAACCCGACGCGCTTCGCTGGAAGCTAGGAGTTGGATTCAGGGTTTCGCCTGAGCCCGGTGATCGGCCGGGCGCCAATTTGAACCAGACCCGCTCTGGGGGGTTGCAGGAGCGCCGCTTCAGTTCTGGTGCCCCCCATGTATCCCGACCCGTCATCGCCCCGCCCTGCATCTGGTCCCGGACCGCGTCGGGTTCGCCCCGTGCATGTGGCGGCCATCGCCGCGGTCAGCGTGGCGGCCCTCGGCCTGATGGGGCTGAAATTCGTCGACCTGCCCGATGCGGCGCCGGTGTCCGCGGACGAAGCGCTCAGGATCGAGGTTGTCGCTCCGGTCGAACCGAATCTGGTCGCCGGATCGGTGATGGACGTCGGCGAGCTGGTCGACGGCTTCCGCTATGTGCCGCCGCCTCCCTCGGCACGGGTCGCCTATTACGACATGGTCCCGGGCGGCGATGAGGATTTCGCGCCCTATCAGCCGCCCTCGCGCCCGCCCGCTGTGCGGCGCTATGTCTCCGAGTCCGACGGGCCGGCCCCGTCCGGGTCGGAGCCGCCGCGTCGCGAGCGCGAGCGACGCTGGTTCGGCTTCGACAATCCCCTGCCGGACTTCCGCGCCGAGCGCCGCGCCCGACAGGCGCGTCTGGACGCGCTTGAGGATCAGCGGCGAGCCGAGCTGGAGGACCGCGCGGACCGGCGCCGGTATTCGTCCGAGCCCTCACGGTATCAGCCGCCGCGCGACGCCGGGCGCAACGACTATCCGCCCCGCGACGAAAGGCCCGTCGACGAGGTCGGAGACGGCCCCTACGGCCCCGAGGTCGGCTGATCCACCCGTCGTCGCGCCAACTTGACCTGACGTGATCTTGGCGCCGCCTCCCGCGCGGTCTAGGTCGATGGTTCAACGTCCTTCAGGGAGAGATCCATGGCCGACCTGGCTCAAGTCACCGAACACATCCGCGGCGCCGTGGGCGACAATTCCGGTCTCGGCAAGACCGTGAAGATCGACCTGGGCGACACCGGCAAGATCTTCATCGACGGCGCCTCCGTGCCGAACACCGTCACCAATGAGGACAAGCCCGCCGACGCCACGGTGTCGATCAGCTGGGACGACTTCATGGCCCTGTCGAACGGCCAGCTGGATCCCATGATGGCCTTCATGCAGGGCAAGCTGAAGATCGCCGGCGACATGATGATCGCCCAGAAGCTGGCGCCGCTGCTGAAGCGCTGACGTTGACCTGAGACAAGGACCACCACGGCGCGGCGTCCCATGATGCCGCGCCGTTTTTCGATCCGCACTGGAGCACCTCATGGAATTTCGCCACAGCGACAGGGCCCTGCACTGGCAGGAGCGGGTGGCCCGGTTCCTTGAGGATCACGTCCTGCCGCGCGAGGACGAATACCGCGCCCAGGTGCGCGAGAACCCCCGCCGCCAGCCGCCGGCCATGGAGGAGATGAAGGCCAAGGCGCGCGAGGCCGGCCTGTGGAACATGTTCCTGCCCGGAGAACACGGCGCCGGCCTGACCAACCTCGAATACGCCCCGCTGGCCGAGCTGATGGGCCGCCACCTGTGGTCGGCCGAGGTGTTCAACTGCAACGCCCCCGACACCGGCAATATGGAAGTGCTCCATATGTACGGGAACGAGGCCCAGCAGGCGAAATGGCTGAAGCCCCTGATGGCGGGCGACATCCGCTCGGCCTTCCTGATGACCGAGCCCGAGGTGGCCTCTTCGGACGCCACCAACATCCAGACCCGGATCGAGCGCGATGGCGATCACTACGTCATCAACGGCCGCAAATGGTGGTCGACCAACATGGCCCACCCGAACGTCGCGGTGACCATTGTCATGGGCAAGACCGACCCCGACGCCTCGGTCCACACCCAGCAGTCCCAGATCATCGTCCCCGTCGACACGCCCGGCTTCCGCGTGGAGCGGATGCTGTCGGTGTTCGGTTATGACGAACTGCCGATCGGCCACGCCGAGGTGGTGCTCGAGAACGTCCGCGTCCCGGTCGAGAACCTGATCGCCGGCGAGGGGCGGGGCTTCGAGATCGCCCAGGGCCGCCTCGGGCCGGGCCGCATCCACCACTGCATGCGCGTCATCGGCATGACGGAACGGGCGCTGGAGCTGATGGTCCAGCGCCTGCTGTCGCGCACCGCCTTCCGCAAGTCGCTGGCCGAACATTCTGTCTGGGAGCAGCGCGTCGGCGAGGCCCGCACCAATATCGAGATGTGCCGGCTGCTGGTGCTCAAGGCCGCCTGGATGATGGACGAGGCCGGGGCCAAGAACGCCAAGTCCGAGATCGCCCAGATCAAGGTCGCGGCCCCGCGCATGGCGCTGCAGGTCATCGACGACGCCATCCAGGCCTTCGGCGGCGCCGGCGTCTCGGCCGACACCCCCCTGGCCGAGATGTACGCCATGGTCCGCACCCTGCGCATCGCCGACGGCCCCGACGAGGTCCACAACCGCACCGTGGCGCGGCTGGAGTATGCGAAACACGGCGGTCGGCGGGGATAGGGAACCCGGCTTCTCCCTCCCCATAAAGGGGAGGGCGAACGCAGAGCCCTTTGCGCTGCGCCCCTCGCAGTCCATATGTCCGCCCATGGCGATGCACGGTGAACGGTCGGGACGACGGGGTGATTCAGTAGCGAAGGCGGCGCAGGCGGGGGCCGCTCCAGCCACCGCCGACGGGCCGCCGACATGGCGGGCGCTGGGCGACCTGATCAGGCTGGTCGGCCGCTCCAACGCCCCGCAGCTCCATCTTCGTCTGGTCGCCGCCATCGCCATGACCCTCGGCGGCAAGGCCCTGGGCGTGCTGGCGCCGCTGGTCCTGGGCGCGGCGGTCAATCATCTGGCCGCGGGGCAGGGGACAGGCGTCGCCTTCGCCATGGGGTTCGCGGCCTTCGCCCTCGGCTGGGCCTTCGTGCGCCTGCTGTCGGCCATCGCCCCCAACGCCTCGGACGTCATCTTCGCCCCGGTTCGATCGGCGGCGCAGCGGACCGCCGCCGCCGAAACCTTCGCCCATGCGCTCAGCCTGTCGCTGGACTTCCACCAGACCAAGCGTTCGGGCTCGCTGTCGCGGACGATGGACCGCGGCGCCCGCTCCGTCGATTTCCTGATGCGCATCCTCGCCTTCAACCTGGTGCCCACCGGCGTCGAGCTGGTGCTGGCCGCGGGCGTGCTGGCGGGCAAATACGACTGGCGTTTCGGCGCCGTGGCCGTCGGCGTGGTGGTGGTCTACGCCGCCTCGACCTTCGCCCTGTCGAACTGGCGGCTCGAGCACCGGCGCGAGATGAACGCCGCGGACACCGAGGCCGCCGGCGTCTCCGTCGACGCCCTGCTCAACTACGAGACCGTCAAGTCGTTCGGGGCCGAGGCCCGGGCCGCCCGCACCTATGACAATGCGCTGGGCGACTACACCCGCGCCGCCCTGAAGGCGAACAGCTCCCTGGCCCTGCTGAACATCATGCAGGCGGTGATCATGAACGTCGGCCTCGCCATCATGTGCGTGATGGCGGGCTTCGAGGCCGCCGCCGGCCGCATGGGGCCCGGTGACGTGACGGCGGCCGTGCTGATCATGATCTCCCTCTATGCGCCGCTGAACATCCTCGGCTTCGCCTACCGTGAAATCCGCCAGTCCTTCATCGACATGGAGGAGATGCTGAAGGTGACCCGCCAGACGCCGCAGGTCGCGGATGCTCCCGACGCCCAGCCCCTGCCGCGCCCGACGGACGCCAACGGGGCCTCCCTGACCTTCGAACAGGTCGGCTTCCGCCATGACTCCCGCGCCAACGGGCTGGAGGACGTCAGCTTCATCGCCCCTCCCGGCACCACGACGGCGCTGGTCGGTCCCTCCGGCTCGGGCAAGTCGACGATCGTCAAACTGGCCCTGCGCCTGCTCGACCCGCAGGAAGGGCGCGTCCTGATCGACGGCCTCGACGCCCGTCAGGTGACGCAAGAGTCCCTGCGCGCCGCCGTCGCCCTGGTCCCGCAGGACGTGGCCCTGTTCAACGACACCATCCGCGCCAACATCGGCTTCGCCCGTCCCGACGCGGACGAGGCGGCCATCTGGGCCGCCGCCGAGGCCGCGGAACTGTCGAACTTCATCCGCGAACTGCCCGACGGCATGGACACGAAGGTCGGCGAGCGGGGGCTGAAACTGTCCGGCGGCGAACGCCAGCGGGTCGGCATCGCCCGCGCCCTGCTGGCGGATCCGTGCATCCTCATCCTCGACGAGGCGACCAGCGCGCTGGACAGCCGCACCGAGGCCGCGATCCAGAAGACGCTGCGCCGCGCCCGCACCGGCCGCACGACGCTGGTCGTGGCTCACCGCCTGTCGACTATCGCCGACGCCGATCAGATCCTGGTGCTGAAGGCCGGCCGTATCGTCGAGCGCGGCGCCCACCATGAGCTGGTGGCGCGTCAGGGCGGGGAATATGCGGCGCTGTGGCGGAAACAGACCCGCGGCGGCCGGACCGAGCGCCAGCCGGCCTGAACGCTCAGTCCGCCGGCGGCAGTTTGCGACGGGAGACCATCCTGAGGCTGTCCAGCACCGTGGCCCGCGCCGCGGTCTCCTCGACCGGCAGCGTCTGCAGCAGGCGGAGCGAGCGGGCGTGGACGGTGACGATGCGCCAGTCGAAGGTCTTGTCGGCGGGCGCGCCGTCGATCAGGTCGCACAGGCCGCTGGCGGCGCTGCAGAGATCCAGCAATTCGAACGGACTGGCCGCGTCGATGACGGCGTTGGCCGCGCGATAGGCCTCGTTGAGCCGGAACGCCTGATCCTCGAGACCGGTCGGCGGCGTCACGGCCTCCAAGGCGGCGATCTGCGTTTCGACGACCGCCATCGCCTCGGCGCGTTTGGCCTCGATATTGGCCCGGGCCTGGGCCAGGGCGACGCCGACGCTGACGCCGCCCGGGGAGTCGATCATCCTGGAGAGGTTCGACTTCTTCCGGGCGTGGGTGATTACTGCCATCTACTGGTCGTGTCTTGCGGCCGCCCGCGAGGCCTGTTCCGATTCAAAAGCCGCCTTGCGGAGGACAGCCGCGCGCCGCTCCTCGGCCGGCGGATCCAGATCGCGAATGCGGCGGTCCGGGCCGAAATAGTCGCCGACCTCGAGGAACGGACGCGTATCACGGGCTACCCAGACGATTCTTTCAAGCAAGGTCGCGGCGCTAAACGGTTTTGTGACCACGAAATTCGCGCCACAGTCGCGGGCTTCCGCGATCTTGGACCGGCGTACGTGGGCGGCGGTCATGATAACGGGCGCCAGCGCGTTCGCCTTCGTCGACCGGCGCAGCCAACGGACCAGCTCATAGCCGTCAACGCTGGGCATTTCGCAGTCCACCACCAGAAGGTCGATGGGCTGTTCCGCCAGGATTTCCATGGCCTCGGCCGCGCTCTGGCAGGTGTAGCTGGTCCGGATGCCGAACCCTCTGAGGGCCTGGCAGGTCAGATCGAGACCGAATGCGGAATCATCGACAACCATTGTCGTGGCCGCAGTCAGATTGATGACCGCGCTCTCACGAAGGGACTCACCAACACCGCTCATACTGGACCTGGCTAACCGGCGATTCTGAACCGCCTATGCAACTGTGGCAGATGGCACGCAGGAGTAGAAGGGGCGGTTAACACTAACTTGCGCGACCGATGGCGTAGAACCGGTCCGCGCGCGCCTTGCGCAGTTGTTCCGGCGTCAGTCCGGACAAGGCCTTCAACTCTTCGGCAAGGACGTCGCCCACCGTCGCGATGGCCGCGTCGCGGTCGGCGTGAGCGCCGCCGATCGGCTCCGGGATGATCCGGTCGATGATCCTGAGTTCCAGCAGGTCGGGAGCGGTGATCTTCATGGCCATGGCCGCGTCGCGGGCCCGGGCCCCGTCGCGCCACAGGATGCCCGCCGCGCCCTCCGGGGAGATCACGGAGTAGATCGAATGCTCCAGCATCAGCACGCGGCCCGCCGCGGCGATGGCGATGGCCCCGCCGGAGCCGCCTTCGCCGGTGATGGTCGCGATCGAAGGCACGCCCAGCGTCAGACAGCGCTCGGTCGAGCGGGCGATGGCCTCGGCCTGGCCTCGCTCCTCGGCGCCGAGACCCGGATAGGCGCCGGCCGTGTCGACGAAGGTCAGGACGGGCAGGCCGTACTGTTCGGCCAGATCCATCAGCCGCACGGCCTTGCGATAGCCCTCGGGCCGCGCCATGCCGAAATTGTGCACGACCCGCGTCTGGGTGTCGTAGCCCTTCTCGTGGCCCATCAGCACGACGGGCGCGCCGCGGAACCGGGCCAGACCGCCCAGGATGGCCTGGTCGTCGCCGAACTGCCGGTCGCCCTTCAGCTCGACGAAGTCGGTGAACAGGCCGTCGACATAGTCGACGAAATGCGGCCGCTGCGGGTGGCGCGCGACCTGGGTCTTCATCCACGGGTCAAGGCCGGCGTAGGTTTTCTTGCGAAGCTGCTCGGCCTTCTGGCGCAGCCCTTCCACCTCGGCGTCGAACGAGCCGGAGGTCGAGGAGAGCAGGTTCAGCTCCTCGATCTTCGCCTCCAGATCGGCGATCGGTTTTTCGAACTCGAGGTAGTGCACGGCCATAAGGCGTCCGGAACAGGCGCGCCCTTGGCGCATCGGAAGGCGGCGGAACCTAGTCAGGTCAACGCCGGGGAGCAAGCTACGGTTCAGTCGTCCCGCGCAAGAGGGTGTTTGCTTTTCACCACCTGCGCCAGCCGGTCGGTGGCGACATGGGTGTAGATCTGGGTCGTGGCGATGTCCGCATGGCCCAGCAGGGTCTGGACCACGCGCAGGTCCGCCCCGCCGTCCAGCAGATGGGTGGCGAACGCGTGCCGCAGGACATGGGGACTCACCCGGGCCGGATCGATCCCGGCGTCGACCGCGGCCTGATCCAGCAGCTGGGCGAAGCGGCGCGGGGTCAGATGGCCCCTGGC
>NZ_JAKFEB010000224.1:0-2983 GCF_036677305.1 Brevundimonas sp.
GCCTCCTGCTGCAGGGCGATCTGCAGGTGGTGGCCGGGCACCGCCTCGTGCAGGGTCAGGGCCGGCAGTTCGTACAGGCCGCGCTGGTCGAGGCTGGAGGTGTTGACCATATAGCCGCCGGCGATGCCGTTCTCGATGGAGCCCTGGTTGTAGCGGCCGGTGGTGTAGTTGGCCTCGATCTCGCGCGGCACCGGGCGGACGCCGTAGGGCAGGCGGGGCAGGGTGCCGAACAGGGCCGGCAGGCCGTCGTCGGCGCGTTTGGCCATCTCCGACGCCTTCTCCAGCAGGTCCTCGCGCGTTGTGGCGTAGAACTGCGGATCGGTGCGGAGGAAGCGAAGGAAGCCGGCGAAATCCCCCGTCCAGCCCGCGGCCTGCATCTCGGTGTCCATGCGCGCGCGGATGCGGGCGACCTCCTCGAGACCGATGGCGTGCACCTCGTCGGGCGTCAGCTCGGTGGTGGTGAAGCCGCGCACCAGATAGGCGTAGGTCTCGCGCCCGCCCGGCCGGTTGATCAGGCCCAGGGTCTCGGGCGCGCGGGGCAGATAGTCCTCGCGCAGGAACCGCGCCCATTCGCGGCGCTGCGGCATGACCCCGTCCGCGACCGCCCGGGCCGCGCGTTCGCGCAAGGCGTTCTGCTGGGCCACGGGAATGGAGGCGGGCAGGGCGGCGAGGGGCTTGAGCAGGGGATCGGCGCCGGGCGTCAGCGCGGCCTCGGGCTCGATCAGGGTCAGGGCGTTCTCGACGATGGAGCGGGGCTGAACCATCCCGGTTTCCAGCCCGCGCCGCGCGTTGGCCAGCTGATCGGCGTAGATTTTCGGCATGGCCTCCAGCCGCGCGATCCAGGCCTCTGCATCCGCTGCGGTGGTGATCCGGGTGACCGTGGCGACATAGCTCAACCCCTGACCCGGGCCGCCTTCCGAGTTGAAGGCGTCGATGCGGCCGGTGTCCAGCGGGATGCGGTCCCGCGAGCGTTTGACGACATAGGTCATGAAGGCGTGGTTCAGGCGCTCGTCGTCGGTCAGGACGGCCGGGTCGATCGCCGCCAGCCGATCGGCGAACCCCTTGAGGACGGGCTCCTGCGCCGCTTCGAACGCGCGGGAGGCGTCGCCCAGCCGCGAGAGGGCCGCGCGGTCGCCCTCGAGACCCGCCGTGACCGGATCGACCGAGCGCAAATAGGTCTCATAGTCCGCCAGCACCGAGGCGAGGGCCGCATTGGGAGCGGCGGGGGCCGCCGCGACGGGAGCGCGCGTCTGGGCCAGCGCCGGCTGGGCGAATCCGGCAAGCAGGGCGATGGCGCTGGCGGCGATGACGGTTTTCATGAGGTCCCTCCGAGGAAGGGGGACTGCACCGGAGCCCGCGCCTCGCGTCAACCGCAGAAGGCGAAGAACCGCTCGATATCGGGGGCGGAGGCAGGGTGGGGCGCATAGGCCTGCCGCGTCCCGTCCTGCCACAGGGCCAGCCAGCCCAGCTGACGGAACCGCCGGAACACGGGGGCGTCGGCCGGGGCCTCGGCGCTCAGGAAAACGCCGTCGTGGATCTGGGACGGTTCCGCCTCGGCCGGAAAACGTCCGGTCTCGCCGCCGGACTCGATGTGGAACTCGGGTTTCGCACCGTCCTGGGCGACGCCGCTGAGGGACAGTCGGCCCGACGCGCGAGCGCAGTCCAGCCCCAGCCGGAGGTCATCGCTCTCGGCCAGACCGTAGGCGAGACGGGCCGCGCCGTCGTCGACGTGAAAGAACCAGTCATAGCCCTCGACCGGAACCGGCGCCCCGCTGGACGCGGCTCCCGGGCCCCCCGGGGCCTCAGGCGCGGCCGTGGCGCAGGCCGACGCCGTCAGCGCCATGACGGCCAGGACGATGAGGGTGCGGCTGCGCATGTCTGCTCCGGGGTTCAGCCGGAACACAGTTCCGAGAAACGGCGCAGCTTGGCAAGATGGGCCGCCGGAACCTCGACCGGTCGCCGGTGATCGCCGACGAGCACGTTCATCCGGCCGTCCGCCGCAAAGGCCGCGAAGGCGGGGTGGTCCGTGCGCAGCGTCAGGCGCGTGGCGTCGTCCCGCGTCGGCGCCGCCTCGGTCATGGCGGCGGCGTCTCCGGCGGTGACGCGGGCCATGCCCGTGAGGGGGATTCCGTAAAGGGTGAGCCGCGCGACGCTCGATCCGGGATCGCATTCCAGCGTCGCCCGCAGGTTGGCGGTGTCGGGGATCTCATTGGCGAGCACCACGGGCGCGGTGTCGGCGTACAACGTCCACGTCCATGCGGGCGCCGTGGTCTGCACGGCCATGAGGGCGGCGAGAAAGGCGATCATGGTTCAGCCCCCGCTGAAGGTTCGACCGAATGTGGTCAGATGCCGCGCTGTCCGCAATGGGCGAAAAATTCGTCGATCAGTTTGCGCTCGTCGCGCGTGGCCGCCAACTCGAACACGCCGGCGTCGCCCTCGACGGCCATCTTGCCGTTGTGGGCCAGTTGTTTCAGCGACGGGTCGTCGAACGACAATACGACCTCGTCCTCCAGCCCGCCGCTCAGCGGATCGATGGCGACGGCGCGCAGGGACGCCTTCTGGATCCGGGGACCGGCCGGCTTCACGTCGCCGTAGAGCACAGCCCGGGCCGCACCCGGCTCGCAGGTCATCATCAGCGCCAGCTGGTCGGAATTGGCCACGCCATAGGCCAGCTTGGCCATGTCGCCCTCATGGCTGAGGTGCCAGGCCATCGGCGATACGCCCGCCTGGGCGTCCGGGTTCGTCGCCTGCGACTGCGCGGCGAACGCGACCAGTCCGAGGGCGGCGACGGCGGGGATGGCGAACCTGAACATGAAAAACACTCGCGTCTGATGGGCAAACGCTGCTTTTCATTAACGGTTCACGGCTCCGCTTGGCCGGCGCCCGGCAGATTTCGCCTTGTGGCGAAAATGGCGCGCAAGGCGTGGACCGGTCAGAACGGGCTGAAGCGCTCCACCAGCGACTGGGCCGCGGGCGTGGCCTG
>NZ_JAKFEB010000225.1:0-3264 GCF_036677305.1 Brevundimonas sp.
GTGACGCTGGACGGGGTGACGATGTCGATCGACTTCGGCCAGACCGCCGACCGGATCGAGAGCCGCAACATCCTGGCGCGGATCCCGGGGGCGACGCATCCCGAGGAGACGGTGCTGTACGGCGCCCACTGGGACGCCTACGGCCGCGCGACGCCGGTGGGGGACGACGACATCTATAACGGCGCCGTCGACAATGCGACCGGCGTGGCCGGGCTGATCGAACTGGCGCGGCTGTTCAAGGCCGGCGCGGCGCCCGAGCGGTCGGTGGTGTTCGCGGCCTGGACGGCCGAGGAGGCCGGGCTGCTGGGGGCCGAATACTACGCCGCCAATCCGGTCTGGCCGCTGGAGACGACGGTGGCCAACATCAATATGGACAGCTTCCTGCCCGGGACCGAGGTCTCGCCGCAGATCGTGGTCATGGGGGCGGGCAAGAGCCAGACGGATACGTGGCTGGAGCGGCGGGCGACGGAGCAGGGCCGGACCCTGATCCCCGATCCGGCGCCCCAGGCGGGCGGCTTCTACCGCTCCGACCACTTCCCGCTGGCCAAGAAGGGCGTGCCGGCCCTGTTCGGGGCGGCGGGCTTCACCGGGCACAACGAAGCCAGCCGCGACTATGTGGCGAACCGCTATCACAAGCCGTCGGACGAATGGACGCCGGCGTGGGTGATGGACGCGGCGGCCGTGGACGTGGACCTGCTGTACGCCGTGGGCCGCGACCTGGCCGACAGCGGCGACTGGCCGGAATGGAATCCGGGCGCGGAGTTCGAGACGGCGCGGCAGGCTTCGGCCGGGCGACGGCAGTAGCCCTCGCCGGTCACCGCGCCAGGGCGAAGTCCGCGTGAACCTGCACCTCATAGGCGCCGGCGCCGGCGTGGACGGGAGGGGCCGGCGCCACGCTCTGGGCGACGGCCATGTTGCGCGCGTCGCCCACGTACCAGGGAACCGGCGGCTGGCCGGAACCGTCGCGGATGGCGATGACCCGCTCGACCTTCAGGCCTGCGGCCGCGGCATAGGCCTCGGCGCGGGCCCGGGCGGCCTTGTAGGCGGCGGCGTAGGCGGCGTTCTTCGCCCGCTCGGGATCGGAGGCCTGCAGGTCGGGGCCGGAGACGACGTTGCCGCCCGCCTCGGTGGCGGCGGATATGGCGGGGCCCGCCTGACGGACGTCGCGGATGCGGACCTCGACCATGTTCTCTGCGCGATAGCCGCCGCGGCCCGGGCCGTAGTCGACGCGGCCGAGGGTGACGGATCGGGTCTGGATGTCGTCGGGTTTCACGCCGAGCCGTGCAAGGGCGGCCGAGACGCGCGCCATGGCGGCGTTGTTTCCGGCGCTGGCGGCGGCGGCGGACGGGGCGCTGGTCGAGACCCCGACGGTCAGCCGGGCCTCGTCAGGGCGGGCCTCGGCGCGGCCGGTGGCGGCGACCTGCAGCAGCACCTCGTCCGGGCGCACGCCGCGGGGATCCGGCGGCTGGGTGCAACCCGCCGCCAGCAGGAGAAAAACCAGTCCGATCCGCTTCATGACCCGTCCCGCAAATCGCCCCGGAGAGAAGAGAGGCCGCGAAAGTGGCGGGCCCGTGGCGGTGCGACAGGATGGGCGGCGGGACGCGGCGCGCCCCGCCCGCCGGTTCATTATGAGCTGAAGGCGCCGCGGATGGCGGAGCCGCGAATGCATTCTTTCTGGATGGCCGCCTGGTCGATGGCGTCATACTCGCCCTTCAGCCGGCTGAGTTCTTCCTTCTGGTCGCCGTTGGCGAGGAGGAACAGGGCCGGCCAGAAGATCACGAGGCCGACCGTCATGGCGGCGGTGTCGTTGTTGGCGCGGCTGCGCTGGTTGGCGGTCAGTTCGCTGACCTTGGCCGCCACGCGGCGGTTCTCTTCACCGAGCTGGGGGCAGGTGTAGTGCGCATAGTTCATCGGCGAGACGTAGCTGGCCGAAATGTCGTTCGGGTGGGTGGCGCAGGCGCCCAGGCTCAATGCGGCGCACAGCGCGACGGCAGCGGTCTTCTTCATCTGGTAGCCCCCAAAGCCTCCGCCTTTTGCAGAGAGCCGCAGGTCTAACCATTCAAGGTTGTCGATCCGTTACACTCTTCACGCATTTACGGCGCCGCTGTTTGCGGAGCGGCCCGCCCCCCTCTAGATTCCCGGCCATGAGACGATTTCGCGCGGCCCCCCTGGTCCTGATGATGGCGCTGGCGGCCTGTGGGCAGCCGGGTCAGGATCCGGCGACGCCTGCCCCCTCGCAGGAAGCGCCGCCCGCCCCTGCGCCGGCGGCGGCGGATCCGTCCACGCAGGTTGGGAGTCTCGCCGGGGCGTGGCGGGTGGCGGGGATCGACGGTCGCGAGTTCGACGAGCCGGTCGGATTGTCGCTGACGGGCGACGAACGGCAGCTGTGGTGGGAGCCGCGATGCGCCGGGATGGCGCGCGCCTACCGCATCGACGGGCCGGGCATCGCCTTCGCCTCGATCAGGCCCGCTGGACCGGCGGGCTCGCCCCCGGCTCCGGTCTGCGAGATAGGCCTGCCGCCGCGCCTCGACGAGGTGATCCGCGCCCTGGACAATGCGGACCGCATCGCCCGGACACCCAACAACGGCATCCTGATCTCGGGCCCGGACCACAGCCTGCTGCTGTTCTCGCAATAGGGCGGGAGCCGCCGGCTATGATCCGGCGGCGTGGGCCGCGTCCTCGGCGAGCAGCCGGCGGCCGCGGACGATGATGTCGACCCAGTTGGCGAAGGCGCCGGCCAGGGTCATGACCACGTCCTTGAGCGGGCCGTCGCGAAGGCAGCCGTCCTCGTCGAACTGGTCGGCCGACACGTGGCCGAGATAGGCCTCGGGCTGCTGCATCACGGGCATGTTCAGAAACACGCAGGCCTGGCGCAGCTGATGGTTGGCGCCGAAGCCGCCGATGGCGCCCGGCGAGGCGCTGACGATGGCGGCGGGCTTCTTGTCCCAGACGCTCGCGCCATAGGGGCGGGAGCCGACGTCGATGGCGTTCTTGAGCACGCCCGGGACGCCGCGATTGTACTCGGGGGTGCAGAACAGGACGCCGTCCACGGCGGCGATCTCCTGCCGGAAGCGCACGAATTCGGGCGGCGAGTCGGCGTCGGAGTCCTGATTGTAGAGAGGCAGGTCGCCGATCTCGACGAGACTGCAGTCCAGCATGTCCGACGAGAAGGCGCAGATCGAGCGCGCGATCTTCCGGTTGATGCTGTCCTTGCGAAGGCTGCCGACGACGATTGCGATCCTGTGTCTGGTCATGGGGTGGTCC
>NZ_JAKFEB010000226.1:0-18329 GCF_036677305.1 Brevundimonas sp.
CGCCTGCTGGCGGAAGGTCTCATAGCGCCGGTCGCCCTCCAGCGACGCCAGGGCCCGGCGGTTGGACTCCGCCACGAAGGCCATGGCCTCGGCCCCATTAACCTCTTCCAGCGCCAGATGATCGTCCGCGGCCCGCACGCCCGCAGGCGTCAGGTCGGCCGGCATATGCGGCGGCGGCAGGCGGAGGCGATCCTGACGGCGACCGACCGGATTCCGGGTCCGAGCTTCCTCGGCGAGGGCATCGGAAACTTCTGGCAGGACGCGGCCAATCCGAAGGGGATCTGGCGGCGCACGACGCTGGAGAGCTATCGCTCTGCCAATACACGGTGGGAGACGATGCTGGACATCGACGCCCTGTCGCGGGCCGAGGGCAAGGACTGGGTCTGGAAGGGCGCCGACTGCCTGGCGCCGGACGAGACGCGGTGCCTGGTCAGCCTGTCCGACGGCGGCAAGGACGCGGTCGTGGTGCGCGAGTTCAACACCGCCACCGGGCTGTGGGTCGAGGACGGTTTCATCCTGCCCGAGGGCAAGCACCGGCTGGAATGGCTGGACCGCGACACGCTGCTGGTGGCCACGGACTTCGGCCCCAACACCCTGACGGAGTCGGGCTACCCCTTCATCGTCAAATCGCTGAAACGCGGCCAGACGCTGGCGCAGGCGACGGAGGTCTATCGCGGCGACATCGGCGACGGGGGGTATGGGGTCAGTCCCAATGTCTACCGGAACGGCGACGGCGCCGTGCTGGCGGTTCTGATCCAGCGGCCCCTCGATACGTTCCGGGCGGAGACTTGGGAGCTTCGGGGCGCGATCGCGCACCGGCTGCAGCTTCCCGAACGGGTCAATGTCCGGGGAGTTCTCGGTCAGATGCTGGTTCTGACGCTCGACGAAGACTGGTCGCGAGCCGGCCGGTCGTGGAAGGCGGGCTCTCTGGTCGCGGCCGATCTGGCCCGGCTGCGCACTGTTCCCGGCCCCGGCGATCTGCCCTCCCGAATCCCTGACGAGGTCCTGTTCGCGCCTGACGAGCGGCAGTCGATCGAGGACGTGGCGGTGCTGGACGACGGCGATGTCGTTGCGACCCTGTACGACAACGTCCGGGGGCGGCTGGTGGTGTTCGAGCGTGGCCAAGCCGGCTGGCATGAGCGGAATGTTCCTGTACCGGACAATGTGGCCGTCAGCCTTGGCGATACGTCACGCAATACCGGCCGGTTCTTCTACTCCGTCGAAGGCTTCCTGACGCCCTCGACGCTAAGTCTCGCCAATACGCAGACCGGGGCGACGGAAACGCTCCGCGCTGCCCCCGCCCGCTTCGACGCCTCGACCCATGTGGTGGAGCAGTTCGAGGCGACGTCGTCGGACGGGACGAAGATTCCCTATTTCGTGGTGCGGCCGAAGGATCTGGTGATGGACGGCCATGCGCCGACGATCATCTATGGCTACGGCGGGTTCCAGGTGTCCAAGCCGCCGATCTACATCCCCGAGATGGGCAAGCTGTGGCTCGAGAACGGCGGCGTCTATGTCAACGCCAACATCCGCGGCGGCGGCGAGTTCGGACCGGCCTGGCACCAGAGCGTGCTGAAGGAACACCGCCAGCTGGCCTTCGACGACTATGCGGCCGTCGCGCGCGACCTGCAGACGCGGGGCATCACCTCGCCGCGCCGGACGGGCATCTACGGCCGGTCGAACGGCGGGGTGCTGACCTCGGTGGCCGTGACCCAGCATCCGGAGCTGATCAATGCCGCGGTGATCGAAAGCCCGCTGATCGACATGCTGCGCTATCACGAACTGCCCGCGGGCGCGTCGTGGATCGGCGAATACGGCGACCCGCGCATCCCGGAAGAGGCGGCCTATATCGCCCGCTATTCGGCCTATCAGCAGCTTCGTCCGGACACGGAGTATCCGCGCGTCTACATCACCACCAACACGCGGGACGACCGGGTGCATCCGGGGCATGCGCGCAAATTCGCCGCGCGGCTGGGCGAGCAGGGGCACGACCACCTCTATTACGAGGAGACGTCGGGCGGGCACTCCAACGACGCCGATCCGGTGGCCAACGCGCGCCGCTGGGCAAGGCACTATGTGTATCTGAGCCAGCAGTTGATGGACTGAGGAAACTCCGCGCAGCCCTCCCGGCCGTCATCCTCGGGCTTGACCCGAGGATCAGAGGCGGGTGGCGGGCTGTGCGGCAGGGACGGCCCTGCGAGCGTGGTCGTGCAATCCCTGCGGAGCACCGGACAGTCTGATCCTCGGGTCAAGCCCGAGGATGACGGTGTGAAACGGGATGGCGGCCCGGGAAGACTCAGGCCGGTTCCAGCACCTTGGCCTTCTTGGGCTTGGCCGCCTTGGCCGGCTTCTCGGCCTTGGGCGCCTTGCCGGACTTGTCCGCCTTCTTCGCCAGCTTCTCGGCCTTCTTCGCCTCGCGGGCGGCCTTCCTGGCGGCGCGGGCCTCGGCCCGGGCCTTGTCGGGGGCGGCGTCCGCCTCGCCGGCCAGTTCGGACAGCAGGTCCAGGAAGCCGTCCCGCTTGCTCTTGGGCAGGAGGGCCAGGATCCGCTTGTCGGCGGCCTCGACCTTCGGGCGGGCGGCGTCCAGGGCGGCCTGACCGGCGGCCGACAGGCGCACGGCCTTGGCGCGGGCGTCGACCACGGACTTCTCGCGGTCAAGCAGGCCCTTGACCGTCATGCGCGAGACCAGATCGGCGAGGGTCGAGCGGTCGATGCCGGTGGCGCGGACCAGATCGGTCTGGGTCAGGCCGGACTTGTGGCTGACGGCCTCAAGGACGGCGAACTGGCGCTGGGTCAGACCATCCGCGCCCGTCTCTTCCGAATAGATGTCGAGCGCCAGCTGCAATGCGCGGTGAATCAGGTGGCTGGGCGAGCCGCCCAGACCGCCGCTGCGTCTCGCCTTGTTTCCGGACTTGACCATCGACCGTATCCCCTCGGTGTGACGCTACAGGTAGCAGCCGCGTTTTACGGTTTGACGACGGACGATACGCCCGGGCCGAAACCCCGCCTATAGGCCGGAGTCCGGAGAGACGGGTCCGGGTTCCTCGTCCCTGATCAGGTGTTTGAGGATGTAGGGGATCTGCAGCAGGCCGAAGACGCAGGCGGCGATCCAGATGAAGCCGCGGAAGGCGACCCATGTGTCATCCGTCTGGGTGCGCCAGACGATCTCGTTGGCGACGGCGATCGTCGCGAAATACAGGCCGTAGCGGAGCGTCAGCCCGCGCCAGGCGTCGTCGGTGACCTTGATGGAGTCGCCCAGCAGATATTTGAACGGGTATTTTCCCAGCGGCAGCGAACCCAGAAGCACGGCGGCCAGCAGGCCGTTCTGTATGCTGAGCTTGATCTTCAGCAGCGACGGATCGTGGAAGAACAGGGTCAGGCCGCCGAAGATCAGGGCGAAGCCGCCGGCCAGCAGGGGCAGGGGCGCCAGACGCCGCTCGACCGCATAGCCGACGATCAGGGCGATGGCCGAGGCGGCGACCAGCACCCAGGTCGCCTGGACCATGGCCTCGCGCCCGTCCAGGCCGCGCACGCGCAGGAAGACATAGGCGCCGGCGAAGGCGACCAGGGCCCCGAAGTCGACGGCCTGACGAATCCAGGCGCGATTGTTGGCGGACGATCCCTCGGAGTGGGCGGGCGGCGTGTCGGTCATGTCAGTCCTCGAGCCCCACCAGAGATCTTGAAAAGGCTCGCGCGTCGAAGGGTTGCAGGTCGTCGATGCCTTCGCCGACGCCGATCAGCTTGATCGGGGCGTCCGAGGCCTGGGCGACGGGGACGAGGACCCCGCCGCGCGCGGTGCCGTCCAGCTTGGTCATGACCAGTCCGGAGACATAGGCGGTGCGGCCGAAGATCTGTTCCTGGGCGAGGGCGTTGCGCCCGACGGTGGCGTCGAGCACGAGAAGCGTCTCATGCGGGGCCTCGGGGTCGATCTTCTTCAGCACCCGGACGATCTTGAGCAATTCGTCCATCAGGGCGGACTTGTTCTGCAGCCGGCCGGCGGTGTCGATCAGAACGACGTCGAAGCCCTCGGCCCTGGCCCGGGTGTAGGCGTCGAAGGCGAGGCCCGCGGGGTCGGCGCCGTCGCGGCGACTTTCGAAGGTGGCGCCGGCGCGTTCGGACCAGACCTTCAGCTGTTCGCGGGCGGCGGCGCGGAAGGTGTCGCAGGCCACGATCATGACCTTGGCGCCCTGGGACGTCAGATCGGCGGCGATCTTGCCCAGGGTGGTGGTCTTGCCCGAGCCGTTGACGCCGACGAACAGGGTGACGAAGGGGCGGGGGCCGTTGAGCGGCTCGTAGCGGGCCTCGTGGTTGACCAGTTCGGAGGCGACGGCCTCGGCCAGGGCCTCCTTGACCTCGCGCTCGTTGGCGCCGCCCCCGAAGCGCAGTTCGCGGAAGCGGGCGACGATGCGGTCGGTGGCGGCGGGCCCCAGATCGCTTTCCAGCAGGTGCTCTTCCAGCTGGTCGAGCGCGGCCTCGCTGAGCGGTTCCTTGACGAAGGCGGCGACGACCTGCTCGGTCATCTGTTTGGAGGAGCGGGAAAGTCCCTCGCTCAGCCGCGAGAGCCAGCCCTTTTTCGGCGTATCGTTCATGTCTTGGCTTTAGCGGGGCAATGCGGGCGCGTCACCCGCTCAATCCCGATACCCTCCAACCCCGTCATCCTCGGGCTTGACCCGAGGATCAGACGTCGTGCCGGGCTGTGCGCCGGGGGGCGGCCGGGCGAGGGTGGTCCGGCAGTCCCCGACGGAGCACCGGACGGTCTGGCCCTCGGGTCAAGCCCGAGGGTGACGGTGCGGAGGAGGGGAGCGGGGCGCAAGGACACCATGAGTGACCCCGGCGCGTTGTCACGCTAGAACGCCCTGAGCTCAGGATCACAGCCTTGCCCAAGACCCACCCGTTCCATTCCTCCCGCACCCACGGCTTCGTGCGCGTGGCCGCCGCGACGCCGGTCGTGCACATCGCCGATCCGGCCGCCAATGCGGAGGAGCACGCCGCCCTGATCCGTCAGGCGGGCGAACAGGGCGTGGATCTGATCGTCTTTCCGGAGCTGTCGCTGAGCGGCTACGCCATCGACGACCTGCTGATGCAGGACGCCCTGCTGGCCGAGGTGGAGCGCCAGATCGTCGAGCTGGCCGATGTCGCGGACGAGGCGGGGGTGGTCGCCGTGATCGGCGCGCCGGTCCGGAACGGCGATGTACTCTACAACTGCGCCGTGGTGCTCGGGTCGGGGGCGGTGCTTGGGGTCGTGCCCAAGACCTATCTGCCGAACTATCGCGAATATTACGAGAAGCGCTGGTTCGCGCCGGCGGCCAGCCGGTCCGAGGACCTGATCGTGCTCAACGGCGAGACGATCGATTTTGCGCCGGGTCTGGTGTTCGAGGCGGCCAACCGTCCGGGCTTCGTCTTCGCCGCCGAGATTTGCGAGGACTTCTGGGCGCCGCTGCCGCCCTCGACGCGGGCGGCGCTGGCGGGCGCGCGGATCCTGCTGAACCTGTCGGCGTCCAACATCGTCATCGGCAAGGCCGACGAGCGCGCCGTGCTGTGCGCCAGCCAGTCGACGCGGGCGCAGGCGGCCTATGTCTTCACCGCCTCGGGCTGGGGCGAGAGCACCACCGACCTGGCCTGGGACGGTCAGGCGACGATCCACGAACTGGGCGCGAAACTGGCCGAGGGCGAACGGTTCTCGCTGGAGAGCCATCTGACGGTCGCCGACATCGATGTCGAGCGGATCGGCCTGGACCGGCTGCGCAACGGCACCTTCGCCGACTGCGCGCGCATCGAGGGCGAGCCGGCGACGGTGGTGCCGTTCGAGGCTTATGAGGGCGCCGCATCGGGCGACCTGATCCGGCCGCTGGACCGCTTCCCCTTCGTGCCGGACGACCCGGCGCGGCTGGACCAGGACTGCTACGAGGCCTTCAACATCCAGGTGCAGGGTCTGATGCGCCGGATGAAGGCGACGAACGGCGAACGGGTCGTGATCGGCGTCTCGGGCGGGCTGGATTCGACCCAGGCCCTGCTGGTCGCCTGCCGGGCCTTCGACCGGCTGAAGCTGCCGCGATCGAACATCCTGGGCTTCACCCTGCCGGGATACGCGACCTCGGAAGGGACCAGGTCGAACGCCTGGCGGCTGATGAAGGCGCTGGGCGTCACGGGGTCCGAGATCGACATCCGTCCGGCCGCGACCCAGATGCTGGGCGACATCGGCCACGCCTTCGCCATGGGCGAGCCGGTGCACGACATCACTTTCGAGAATGTGCAGGCCGGTCTGAGGACGGACTATCTGTTCCGGCTGGCCAACCAGCACCGCGCCTTCGTGCTGGGCACCGGCGATCTGTCCGAACTGGCGCTGGGCTGGGCGACCTATGGCGTCGGCGACCATATGAGCCACTACAACGTCAACGGCGGGGTGGCGAAGACGCTGATCCGGCACCTGATCCGCTGGGTGGCGGCGAAGGAGCATTCGGGCGACGCCGCGGCGGTGCTGAACGCCATTCTGGAAACCGAGATTTCGCCCGAACTGGTGCCGGCCGGCGCCGACGGGAAGATCCAGTCGACGGAGGGGACGGTAGGGCCGTACGCCCTGAACGACTTCTTCCTGTTCTATATTTCGCGCTTCGGGCTGAAGCCGTCGAAGGTGGCGTATCTGGCGCATCAGGCGTGGAAGGATACAACTGGCGGGCTCTGGCCGACGGCCATGCCGGAGGCCGAGCGGGTCGCCTACGACCTGCCGGTCATCAAGGCGTGGTTGCGCAAATTCCTGATCCGCTTCTTCCAGACCAGTCAGTTCAAACGCTCGGCCATGCCCAACGGGCCCAAGGTGGTGACGGGCGGCTCGCTGTCGCCGCGCGGCGACTGGCGCGCCCCGTCGGACGCGACGGCGCGGGTCTGGCTGGACGAGCTGGACGCGAACGTTCCGGACTGAGGGAGTGGCTGGTGGCTGGTGGCTGGTGGCTGGTGGCTAGTGGCTGGCCGCCGCCTGCGCGGCCGTGCTGACCGCGTCGCCCTTCCGCCGTCCGTGAAACTACAATCGCTAGCCACTAGCCACCAGCCACTTCGCTACGGCAGCTCGTTCAGGAACGGGAAGATCGCCGCCTTGACCTCGGGTTCGTCCAGCATGGGGGCGTGGCCGACGCCGGGGGCCTCGACATAGTCCATTTTCGGGGCGCGCTTGCGCATCTTCGCGGCGATGTCGGCGGTCAGCAGGTCCGAGGTCTCGCCCCGCACCAGCAGGACGGGGCGGCCCCGGGTCAGGCGGGTGAACATGGGCCACAGGTTGGGGACCAGCGCCTTGGCCCCCGCGGCCCGGATCGGCACGGCGATGTCGGGATCGTAGTCGAGAACCGGCGCGCCCTCGGCGCCGATGCGGAAGACCCGCCGGGCGAAGGCGTCCCATTGGGCGTCCGTGTAGTGGGGGAAGGCGACGGCGTTGTGCAGCTTCACATAGGCCGCGGCCTCGGGCCAGCCGGGGGTGTCGACGGGCTGGCCGGAATAGGCGGCGATGCGCATCAGCCCCTCCTTCGCCACCTCGGGGCCGATGTCGTTGAGGATGGCGCCGGCGATGACCTTCGAGCGGATCGCGGCGACGGCCATGGTGATCAGCCCGCCCATGGAGGTGCCGAGGAAGACGGCGCGCTCGACGCCGCCCTGTTTCAGCAGGGCCAGCACGTCCTGGGCGTAGGTCGCGGGCTGGTAGGTCATCGGATCGGGCGCGCGGTCGGACCGCCCCCGGCCCCGGATGTCGACGGCCAGGACGCGGCGGCCGCTCTGGGCGATCAGGGGGGCGATGGCGTCGAAATCGGCGGAGTTGCGCGTCAGGCCGTGGATGGCGACGACCGGCAGCTTCGCCGGGCCGGGGCCCGCCGCATAGTCGCGGGCGTAGAGGCTGAGGCCGTCGGCGCTGGTCCAGCGGCGGTCGGCGAAGGTCTTGGACATGCAGGGCTCCGGGACGTCGTACCGCAGCCTATTTCATCGGAGCGGGAAATCCCACATCGGGTCGTCGCCCTAGTGGCCCAGCAGGTCCCGGACGAAGGCGTCGAGGTTGCCGCCCTCGAATTGGAAGCCCGGCACGCCGGCGCGGCGGGCGGCCTCCATGTCGGAAGGCTGGTCGCCGATCATGAAGCTCTTCGCCGGATCGATGTGGTGGTCGGCGATGGCGCGCAGGATCATGCCGGGATTGGGTTTCCGGTCCGGGTGGTCGGGGTGGATCCAGGCCTCGACCCGGCCTTCCGAATGGAAGGGGCAGGCGTAGACGGCGCCGATGATGGCGCCCTTGCCGGCCAGCCGCCGCACGATCAGGGCGTTGAAGGCCTTCATCTGGTCTTCGCTGAACAGGCCGCGCGCGACGCCGGACTGGTTGGTGACGATGACGCACAGATAGCCGAGCTGGTTCAGCCGGCGCACGGCCTCGGGCGCGCCGGGCACGAGGCGGAGGTGCTCTTCCAGATGGGGATAGCCGGTGTCCTCGATCAGGACGCCGTCGCGATCGAGAAACACGGCGGGAACGCCGGTGGTCATGGTCGGGTCGCATACGCCGCCGTACGCCTTCGTTGCAACCCGTCACGCGAAGTGACGGCGCGCGATTTGGCGTGGCCGCGACGGATTTGGTAGGAGGCGCGACCAAAGCGTCTCCCCCCGAGGGCTGACGCCGCCAGCGCCCGCGCGACCGGAGAGCGTCCGACATGTCCATTCCCTTCATCGACCTTCAGGCCCAGCGTCTTCGCCTGGACGGAAAGATCGAGGCCGCCGTGGCCGAGGCCGTGGTCGGCGGCGCCTGGGTCATGGGACCGCAGGTGCGGCAGTTCGAGGCCGATCTGGCCGCCTTCGGCCAGGCGAAGCACGCCCTGGGCTGCGCCAACGGCACGGACGCCCTGGCCCTGCCGCTGATGGCCTGGGGGATCGGGCGAGGCGATGCGGTCTTCGTGCCCAGCTTCACCTTCGCCGCCACCGCCGAGATCGTGCCCTGGTTCGACGCCGAGCCGGTCTTCATCGATGTGGACGCGAAGACCTACAACATGGACCCCGGCCACCTCGAGGCCGCCATCGAGGCGACCATCAAGGAAGGCCGGCTGAAGCCCCGCGTGGTCATCGCCGTCGACCTGTTCGGCCAGCCCGCCGACTATCCGGCCATCAAGGCGATCTGCGACAGGCACGGCCTCAAGCTGATTTCGGATTCGGCCCAGGGCTTCGGCTGCACCATCGGCGGCGAGCATCCGCTGAAATGGGCCGACATCACCACCACCAGCTTCTTCCCGGCCAAGCCGCTGGGCTGCTACGGCGACGGCGGGGCGGTGCTGACCAATGACGACGACCTGGCCCAGCTGATCGATTCCATCCGCGTGCACGGCAAGGCGGTGGCGCGCGATCTGGAAGGCAAGACCTTCGACCACGATCCCAAATATCTGAACATGCGCATCGGCCTGAACAGCCGTCTGGACACCATCCAGGCCGCCGTCCTGATCGAGAAGCTGAAGGTGTTCGGTCAGGAGATCGAATGGCGCAACCGGATCGCGGCCCGATACAACGAGGGCCTGCGCGCCCATGTGGCCGCCCTGCCGGACGTGCCGGCCGGCAATGTCTCCAACTGGGCGCAGTACACCATCGAGCACGAGGACCGGGATGGTCTGGCGGCGCATCTGAAGGAACAGGGCGTGCCGACGGCGGTGTACTATCCGATCCCGCTGCACCTGCAGCCGGCCTATGACATGTATCCGCGCGGGCCGCAGGGCCTGCCGGTGACCGAGCGGCTGATGCAGCGGGTGATCAGCCTGCCCATGCACGCGGACCTCGACGAGGCGACGCAGGACAGGATCATCGCGGCGGTCGCCTCGTTCAAAAAATGATAGGACCGTCATGCCGGTTTCGCCTGCGGCGCCCCGGAATGACGGCGAGGAAAGAGCATGAATCATCCCACCCCCCTCAAGGTCGGCGTCGCCGGCGTCGGCGTCATGGGGCGCAACCACGCCCGCGTGCTGTCGGACATCCGCGACTTCGAACTGACCGCCGTCTTCGATCCGGATGCCGCCACGGCCGACGGGGTCGCGGGCCTGTACGAGGCGCAGGCCTTCACCACGGCGGCGGACTTCGTCGCGGCAGGGCTGGACGCCGCCGTGGTCGCCACGCCGAACCGGCACCATGCCGAACTGGGCGTCGCCCTGCTGGAGAAGGGCGTCCACGTCCTGGTCGAGAAGCCGATCGCCGCCACCGTCGCCGACGCCCAGCGGATGATCGACGCCGCGAAGGCGAACAACCGGGTGCTGATGGTCGGCCAGGTCGAGCGGTTCAATCCGGCCGTGGACGCCGTGAAGCGGGCCATCGAGGGCGAGGACGTGATCTCGATCCAGATCACCCGCGTCGGCCCCTTCCCGCCGCGCATGGGCGAGGTCGGGGTGGTCATCGACCTGGCGGTGCACGACATCGACATCATCCGCCATCTGACGGATTCGGAGATCGTCGAGGTCCAGCCGCAGCTGGCCCGGACGAAGGCCGAGCGCGAGGACACGGCCCTGCTGCAATTCCGCCTGGCCAACGGGACCATCGCCCACATCACCACCAACTGGGTCACGCCCTACAAGGTGCGGACGCTGCAGGTCGCCACCATGGGCAAGTTCGTGGTCGCCGACCTGATCACCCGTCAGGTCACGGAGTATTTCGGCCAGCAGCCCGACGGCTCGTACCAGACCCGGGCGGTGAACAGCTGGCCCGCCGAGCCGCTGAAGAAGGAGCTGGAGGCCTTCGCCCATGCGATCCGCACCGGTGAAGCCCCGGCGGTGACGGGCGAGGACGGACTGCGCAATCTGGAAGTGGCCCTGAGGTGTCTGGGCGAGGGGTGAACCCTCCGCCCCGCCGACGCGTTATCGGCGCATGACCGAGATTCCTGTCACGCCCGCGCCCGGCGATGACGCCGACGACGCGCTCTGTCCCGGCTGCAACGGCACGGGCCTGGTCGGCGACCGGCCCTGCCCGACCTGTGAGGGATCCGGCCGGGTGGCGCCGGCGCGGGGGGACCGCTAGCCCTCGCCCACCACCTGCATCCCCAGCCATTCCGCGATCAGCGCGGGCTTTTCGGCGCCGTCGATCTCGACCGTGACCTCGTGCTTGAGCAGCCAGCGGCCGCCGCCCTTGTCCTCGGCGGAGAGCAGCTTGAACCGTCCCCGGACGTTCGAGCCCGCCCGCACCGGGGCGAGGAAGCGCAGTTTGTCGAAGCCGTAGTTGACGCCCATCACCACGCCTTCCAGCGGCGGCACGGCGTCATAGGTCATGGCCGACAGCAGGCTGAGGGTCAGGAAGCCGTGGGCGATGGTTCCGCCGAACGGGGTCTGCGCCGCCGCGACCGGGTCGATGTGGATGAACTGGCGGTCTTCCGTGATCTCGGCGAAGGCGTCGATACGGGCCTGGTCCACGGTGATCCAGCGGCTGACGCCGATCTCCTGACCGATCAGGCCGGGCAGGTCGGCGACGGGCGTGGGCGCGCCCCTGCGTTCGGTGCGGCTCATGGGCGTCTCCTCAGGCGATGGGGGTGAAGCGGTCTTCGATGATGGCGGCGAACAGGGCCGGATCGACATTGCCGCCCGACAGGACCAGGGCGGTGGCGCGGCCCTTCGTCTCGACCTTGCCGGCCAGGACGGCGGCCAGCGACACGGCGCCGCCGGGCTCGACCACCAGTTTCAGCACGCGGAAGGCGTAGCGGACGGCCTCGGCGACCTCGGCGTCGGAGACGGTCTCGACGCGGTCAATGCGGCGGTTGATGGGGAAGGTCAGCTCGCCCGGGCGGTCGGTCATCAGGGCGTCGCAGATGGTGCCGGGCGCCGGGGCGTAGGTCATCCGCTGGCCGGCGGCGATCGACAGCTGCATGTCGTTGTAGTGTTTCGGTTCGACGGCGATCACCGGCGCGTGCGGCGCCTGGGCCGCCATGGCCAGATTGATGCCGGCGATCAGCCCGCCGCCCGAGGCGCCGCAGACCAGCTGGTCCAGCGGGGCGATGCCGAGGGCCTTGGCCTGGTCGATGATCTCGAGGCCGATCGTGCCCTGGCCCTCGATGACGAAGGGGTCGTCGAACGGGCGCACCAGCACCGAACCCCTCGATTCCGCGATCTCCTCGCCGATGGCCTCGCGGCTCTCGGTGTAGCGGTCGTACATCCGCACCTCGCCGCCGAAGGCGATGACGCCGTCGACCTTCACCTTCGGGCTGTCGGCGGGCATGACGATGATCGCCGTCGTGCCCACCATCCGGGCCGCGGCCGCCACGGCCTGGGCGTGGTTGCCGGAGGAATAGGCGACGACGCCGCGCGCCTTCTCGGCCTCGGTCAGGCGGCTGATGCGGTTGTAGGCTCCGCGGAATTTGAAGGCGCCGGCGACCTGCAGGGTCTCGGCCTTCATCAGGATGCGGCCGCCGGCGCGTTCGTTCAGGGCCGGGCTCTCGATCAGGGGCGTGCGCACGGCGTGGCCGGCGATCTGGCGGGCGGCGTCCTGAACGCCGGAGAAGGAGGCGATGTGCATGTCTCTCCATACCGCGTGAATTCCTCCCGGCGAAGCCGGGCTTTTGAGGCGGCAGCCGGGAGGTTCATCACAACGAGCACAACGAGGTCACGACGAACACGGCGGGATGGGAGGCTGGCGCGGGCCCCGTTGTGTCCTTTGTGACCTCGTTGTGCTCGTTGTGGTGAACCCTCCGGTCCAGGGCTGACCCAAGGTCTGCGGCTGCGCCGCGATGATCGGTTGAGTCTGCCGACCGCCGCTCTAACCTGCCCCCATGAAGTCTCTCATCCTCGCCATCGACCAGGGTACGACCTCGACCCGGGCCATCGCCTTCGAGACCGCGCCGGAGGGGGGGCTGAGGCCCGTGGCCGTCAGCCAGATCGAGCTGGAGCAGCATTTCCCGCATTCGGGCTGGGTCGAACATGACGCCGGGGAAATCTGGACGGCGACGCTGCAGACCTGCCGCGAGGTCATCCGCAAGGCGGGGGGCGTCTGGCGCTTCGCGGCCGTCGGCATCACCAACCAGCGCGAGACGTCCGTGCTGTGGGACGCGGAGACCGGCGAGCCGCTGCACCGCGCCATCGTCTGGCAGGACCGGCGCACCGCCGCCGCGACCGGCAAACTCGCCGCCGCGGGGCAGGAGCCGATGGTGCAGGCGGCGACGGGGCTGATCCTGGACCCCTATTTCTCGGCCTCGAAATTCGCCTGGCTGCTGGACGCGGTTCCGGGCGCGCGGGACCGGGCGGCGAAGGGCGAGGTCAAGGTCGGGACGATCGAGACCTGGCTGATCTGGAAGCTGACCGGCGGGACGAGCCATGTCACCGACGCCACCAACGCCAGCCGGACCTCGCTGATGGATCTCGGCACGCGGAAATGGCGGACCGATCTGGCCGAGCTGTTCCATGTGCCGATGGCGGTGCTGCCGGAAATCCGCGGTTGTGCGGACAAGATGGGCGACTGCGAGCCGTCGCTGTTCGGCGGCTCCCTGCCGATCCATGGCGCGGCGGGGGACCAGCAGGCGGCGCTGGTCGGACACGGGGCGCTGAAGGCCGGGGACGCCAAGATCACCTACGGGACCGGGGCGTTCCTGGTCGCCAATGTCGGCGGGGCGCCGGTCGGCTCGACCAGTCGGCTGCTGGGCACCCTCGGCTATGCCGTCGGGGACGATGTCGCTTATGCGCTGGAGGGGTCGATCTTCTCCGCCGGGTCGGCGATCCAGTGGCTGCGCGACGGGCTGAAGGTGATCAGCGAGTCGCGCCAGTCCGAGGCGATGGCGCAGGGGCTGAAGGACAACGGCGGGGTCTATCTGGTGCCCGGCTTCACCGGTCTGGGCGCGCCCTGGTGGGAGCCGGAGGCGCGGGGGACGATCACCGGTCTGACGCGCGACAGCGGGCCGGCGCATATGGTGCGGGCGGGGCTGGAGTCGCTGGCCTATCAGACCCGCGACCTGCTGGACGCCCTGGCCAAGGACGGGGCCCCGAAGCTGAAGGTGCTGAAGGTCGACGGCGGGGTGACCGCCAACGCCTTCGCCATGCAGTTCGTGGCCGACATCTGCGACGTCGTGGTCGAGCGGCCGGCGTTCCAGGAGATGACGGCGCTGGGGGCGGCCAAGCTGGCGGCGCTGGGCGTCGGCCTGATCGGCGATCTGGAGGACCACCCGGTCGATCCGCCGGCGCGCTGGACGCCGCGCATGGGGGCGGACGAGCGCGAACGGCTGCTGAAGGGCTGGCGCGGGGCGGTGCGGGCGGCCATCATCGCCGCCAACCCGGACGAAGCATGACCCAGACAGACCTTTCCGACGCCCAGGCGGCCTTTTCGGGCACGCGCGAGGTCGATCCCCGCTATGCGCTGGACGAGACTGCGCTGGATCGCTGGCTGTCGGCGAACGTCGAAGGGTACGCCGGACCGCTGACGGTGCGGCAGTTCAAGGGCGGCCAGTCCAACCCGACCTATGAGCTGACGACGCCGGGCCGGACCTATGTGCTGCGCCGCAAGCCGCCGGGGACGCTGCTGGCCAGCGCCCATGCGGTGGACCGCGAGTTCACGGTCATTTCGGCCCTGCATGCGCAGGGCTATCCTGTCGCCCGGCCCCATGCTCTGTGTACGGACGACGGCGTGATCGGCTCGATGTTCTACGTCATGGACAAGGTCGAGGGCCGGGTGCTGTGGGACCTGAAGCTGCCGGGGATGGAGCCGTCGGAACGGCGGGCCATCTATGAGGCGCAGGTCGATACGCTGGCCGCGCTGCACGCCTTCGATCCCGCCGCCATCGGGCTGGGCGACTACGGGCGGCCGGGCAACTATTTCGAGCGGCAGGTCGGGCGGTGGACGAAACAGTATCGGGCGTCCGAGATCGATCCGATCCCGGCCATGGACCGGCTGATCGAATTCCTGCCGGCGACCCTGCCGCCGGAGGGGCCGACGCGGATCGTGCATGGCGACTTCCGGCTGGACAACATGATCCTCGCCCCGGATGCGCCGCAGGTCAGGGCGGTGCTGGACTGGGAGCTGTCGACGCTGGGCGATCCGATGGCGGACTTTTCCTATCTGCTGATCGCCTGGGTGATCCCGGCGACGGCGCGGAATGGACTGGCGGGAGCCGATATCGAGGCGCTGGGGATTCCTTCGGTCGGGCAGACGGTCGAGCGTTATGCGCGGCTGACCGGGGCGACGCCGCAGAATCTGGACTGGCTGTTCGCCTACAATCTGTTCCGGCTGGCGGCCATCTGTCAGGGGATCGCGGGGCGGGTGCGCGACGGCACCGCCGCCAGCGAACACGCGCGGACCCTGGCGGCGCAGGTGCCGATGCTGGCCGCGGGGGCTTTGAGCTTCGCGAAGAAGGCGGGCGCCTGAGGCGATCCGCGGGCCGGAAGGTTCATCACAACGGACACGAAGGGCCACAAAGGACACGACGGGACCGGAGCTGTGTCGGGAGCAGCGCCCTGCTGCGGCGCATGTCCGGATTGCGGCGTACGCCGCGCCTATGGTTCCTCGGTGTGGGCCCTCCGAACCGACAGTCGCACAGGACCCGTTGTGTCCTTTGTGCCCTTCCTTTGTGTCCTTCGTGATGAACCAGCAATCGCTGGAGTCAGCGAGGCGGCAGGACGGCGCCGTTGAGGATGCGGCGGTCGGTCTTGCTCTGGACGAGAATGGCCACCGCCTGATCGGGGTCGCGCGCCGCAGGCAGGGCGTAGAGGCCCGGCTGGCCGGTCCAGTCGCCGAGGGTCCGGACCGAACGCACGACATTGGTGTGGCGCACGCTGCGGCCGCGGTTGTCGCCGCGCTGGATCTCCACCGTCTGCGGACCGGGCGTGTACATGACGGCCACGATCTCGGCTCCGCCGGCGGGAACCGTGCCCGAGCCGACGCCGACGCGGTCGCCGCTTTCACGGAACTCGATCTCGGGCGGGAAGATGCGGCGCGCGGCCTCCTCGTCGATGGCGGATTGAAGCGCGGCGCCGCCGGCGCCGACGACCTGGCGGCGGCCGTCGATCACGACCTGCGGGGTGGAGACGTCGCGCAGGCGCAGGGGGCGGCGATAGGCGCGCTGGCGCTGGGAGAATTCGGGCTTGGCGAAGGTGTCTTCCCAGCCGAGGTAGTCCCAGTAGTCGACGGCGTAGGTCAGGGCGATGACGCCGGGCTCGGCGGCCACGGCCTCGACGCGGGCGTTGGCCTCGGGGCAGCCGGCGCAGCCCTGGGCGGTGAACAGTTCGACGACGACAGGCTCGGGCGGCGGCGCATCGCGGTGGACGACGCGCCTGGGCGCCGGCTGGGCGCCCGCCGTCGCCGCCAGCAATGCGGCCGCCAGCGCGGCCGCAGGAATGGTCAAACCCCTCACCATGGCGGGGAGGTTAATCACGGCGGGCGAAAACGCGCCGCTCATTTTCGCGTGAAGGCCGAAAGGGCCGGTGGACCTAGATGCGGATGTCCAGCAGGGCGCCCGGGCGGGTCGGGCGTTCCTCGAAGGCGGCCGGGGTCGGCTGCGGCGCGGCGGCGCGCAGCGTCGGCTCGGCGGCCGGGCCCTCGGCCTTGTCCAGCGCCGCCTTGAAGAAGTCCGAGCGCGAGGCGCGCACGGGCGAGGCGCCGGGGGCGTGGGCGGGGAACAGGGTCGAGATCAGGTCGGGTCGAATCGCGCTCATGCCGACAGGGTTAATCAAAACCGTCGGAAATGGGTTAACGCGATGTTGCGGTCGGCAGCGGCCGGGGCGGGGCCTGGATGGCGGCGACCATACGCTCGATCTCGGCGTCGTCGACCAGGGGGCCGGAGGACTTGGCCACGACCTGGCCCATGGCGTTGACGGCGAAGGTCTCGGGCGCGCCGGTGATGCCCAGATCCAGCCCGGCCCGGCCGTCGCGGTCGACCAGCACCATGGAATAGGGATCGCCCAGTTCGTCGAGGAAGCGGCGGGTGTCGGCGGGGTCGTCCTTCCAGGCCACGCCGACGACGGCGACGCCGCGGGCCTTGAGCGCCATCAGCTTCGGATGTTCCACCCTGCAGGGCAGGCACCAGCTGGCGAAGACATTGACCAGCATGGGCTTGCCGACGCCGGCGGTCTTGAGGTCGACATGGCCGGGGCCGGGGATGACGCCGTTCAGGATCGGCAGGACGGTCTCGGGGACCGACTGGCCGACGAGGGCGTCGGGCTTGACCGCCGGATCGCGCTTCAGCGACCAGCCGATGAACAGGGCGGCCAGCGCGGCGAGGATGACCAGCGGGATGACGGAGAGCCAGCGGCTCATGATTTCGGCGCGTCCTTGTCGAGCTGTTTCAGTTCGGCGTTCCAGCGTCGGGCGGCGACCACGGCGCGGACGGCCAGGGCGGTCAGGACGACGGCGCTGATCCCCCAGGCGGGCCAGACGAAGGCGGCGTAGGCGCCCATGTCGAGGTCGATCATCTCAGGCCTCCTGGGCTCTTCGGGCGCGCAGGGCCAGGACCCGGCGGCGGACGATCTCGGTGCGGATCGCGGTGATCCAGACGGCGAGGAAGAAGACCCCGAAGGCGGCCATCATGGTCAGCAGCGGGGTCAGGAAGACGGCGGGCATGGCCGGGCCGTCGGCGCGCAGCAGCGAGGCCGGCTGATGCAGGGTGTTCCACCAGTCGACCGAGAATTTCACGATCGGCAGATTGACCAGACCCACCAGCCCCAGGACGGCGGCGGCGCGGGCGGCCTTGGCCTCGTCGTCGATCGAGGCGCGCAGGGCCATGTAGCCGAGGTAGAACAGGAACAGGATCAGCACCGACATCAGCCGCGCGTCGCCCCACGCCCACCAGGCGCCCCACATCGGCTTGCCCCACAGGCTGCCGGTGACCAGCGCCAGCAGGGTGTAGGCCGCCCCGGGCAGGGCCGCGGCCCGCGCCGCGGCGTCGGCCAGCGGATGGCGGAACACCAGGGCGAAGAAGCTGGAGACGCCCAGGGCCGCATAGATCATCAGCCCCACCGAGGCGGCGGGCACATGGACGAACATGATCCGCGCCGTGTCGCCCTGCTGATAGTCCTCGGGCGCGGCGAAGGCGAGCCAGGTCCCGACGGCCAGCAGCAGGCCGGCGAAGGCCCACAGCGCCGGGGTCAGCGGCCGGGTGAAGCGCAGGAAGCGGTCGGGGTTGGCGAGAAACATCAGGAGGTTCTTAGTGGGGACGCGGATGCTGTGCTAGAGCGCCTCGCTCGCAACCCTGAAGGCCCCGCCATGACTGACGATGTGACCAAGGACTCGAACGGCAACGTCCTGGCGGACGGCGACAGCGTGACCCTGATCAAGGACCTGAAGGTCAAGGGCTCGGGCGGGGTGACGCTGAAGCGCGGCACGCTGGTCAAGAACATCCGCCTGACCGGCGACACGGACGAGATCGAGGCCAATGT
>NZ_JAKFEB010000227.1:0-5663 GCF_036677305.1 Brevundimonas sp.
CATGAAGGGCAGCATCGAAGCGCGCGTCTACCGCCGCGAGATGAGCCAGGAAATGGAGCAGGACGAAATCGCCGAGGCCCAGAAGGCGGCCCGCCGCTGGATCGACGCTGGCGTGGTCTCGCTGGCCGCCTAAGGCGGCAGCTGAGTGGCTAGTGGCTAGTGGCTAGTGGCTAGCGGCTAGTGAGCGGCCGCCTTGCGGCGGCCCAGTGAGGCGGATAGCGCCATCAACATTCGACTGATGTCGTCCGACGCCTGGAGCAGGGCGTGCGAGTCCGCATCGGGGAGGAAACCCAATCGGTTGGCGATGATGAGCTGTGTCTCTGCTTCCGCCAGCGAACCTTGGGCCATCCCCACGAACTGGATGAATTCCCCGGTGCTTCGCCTCGCGGCGCCCTCGGCGATGTTTGAGGCGACGGAGACCGTCGAGCGTCTCACCTGGGCGATCAATCCGAACCGCTCGTCCGCTGGCCAGTGCGCCGTCGCTTCGTAGATCGCCTCCGCCAGATCCAGCGACCGACGCCAGACTTGCAGGTCGCGATAGCTGCTGACTCCTCCGCTCATCTGCCCCTCGACGCGTCAGGCCTCGTGCGAAACTAGCCACTAGCCACTAGCCACTAGCCGCTAGCCACTTCCAGCGCACAATGTTCGCCAATTGTTCCGCCGTCAACGGCGGCGTCAGAAGCTCTGATACTGTCCGCCGATCGCGTAGCTGAAGCCTATGGGCAGGGCGGCGCGGAACTGGCTGACCCAGTCGGCCACCTCGCCCAGCACGGTTTTCGGCACATAGATGATGTCGCCGCGCCGCAGGGCGACGATCTCCCGGTCATTGGGACGCAGGTCCACCGCCCGCAGCATGCGCGTGCCGCCTGGTCCGCGGCGGATCAGGGCCACCTGGTCGCGCTTGGCCGAGGGCAGGAAGCCGCCGGCCTGGATGATCGCCTGCCAGGCGTCGATGTCGCCGCCCATGTCATAGACGTTGGGCAACCGCACCTCGCCGTCGACCCAGACCTTGATCGGCCCCGCGGTCTTCAGCGTCACCTCGACCACGGGACGGCGCAGCTGGCTGGCGTAGGCCGCCGAGGCGTCGGCCTCGAGCTGCGCAATCGTACGGTCCGCCGCCATGATCTGGCCGACCAGCGGCAGGGAGATGCGGCCGTCGGGGCCGATCTTCTGGGTGCGGGTCAGTTCGACGGCGGTGGGGGTGGCGATCTCGATCTCGTCCCCCGGATACAGGACGTACTGCGGCTCGGCGTCGCTCCAGTCGGCGAAGCCGATCTCGCGGAAGGACGCCTTGGGCACGGTCTGGATCCGGTCGCCGCTCGGAGCAATCTCCACCAGACGTGCGTCCGCATCGCCCGCGCAACCGCCCAGCGCGGCGCCGCCGAGCCCGCAAAGGCCGAGCAGCATCATGCGGCGGTCGATGGACATGAAGACTCACTCCCGAAAGCGACGTTGAGGGCAGGGTCGCCGCTTATGGGTAACCAGTGGTTAACGCCGCTGGCCCAAGGCTTCCTCCGTCAGCCCTGTCCGATGGAATCAGTCCGCCCGCATGCGTACGACGGCCTACACAACAGTCCGCCCGCGCTACGGCTTCCTCGATGTCGTGGGCCTGCTGTTCCGCGAGCTGTGGCTGATGGTGGTGATCTTCCTCGTCGTCTTCGCGATCGGCGCCGCGGTGATCCTGACTCTCAAGAAATCCTACACCGCGAACGCCAGCGTCTACGCCGGGGCCGGGTCGGAATACGTCTATCAGCCGCGCGTCGGCGCCACCGAGCGCAGCCAGCCGCTCGAGGCCGACGCCGTGGCCCGGTCGGAAGCGGCCATCCTGAACAGCCTCGAGGTCAAGCGCCGCGCCGTCCGCGCCGTCGGCCCCGACACGGTGCTGGGTCCGAACGCCTCGGGCACGGCGGCGGAAAAGGAGGCGGCCGCGCTCAAGGTTCTCGATTCAAGCCTGGGCGTGGGCACCACGGCCGGCAGCGCCATCATCTCCGCCTCGTACAAGTCCGACGATCCGATCCGCGCCGCCCAGGTGCTGAACGCCGTGGTCGATCAGTATCTGGTCCAGCGCCGCGTCGTGTTCCGGAACCGCAGCACGCCGGCGCTGTCCGAACAGCGCGAGGCGTTCGAGGCCGATCTGGCCCGGGCCGACGACGCCTACGCCGCCTTCATGCAGTCGAACGAGATCGGCGACTTCGCGACGGCCAAGGCGACGCTGGCCGCGACCTACCAGACCACCTACGCCGAGGCCCTGTCGCTCCGGGCGCAGCTGAACCAGGCCAGCCAGCGGGTGGCGACGCTGGAGGCCCAGCTGGCGCAGCAGCCCGCCGAGGTGGTGCTGCAGCAGGACCTGAACATCTCGGCCCAGGACCAGATCCTGCAGTTGCGGAACCAGCGCGAGGCCCTGCTGTCGCGCTATACGCCCGACGCCCAGCCGGTGAAGGACATCGAACAGCAGATCGCCGACCTCCAGGCCTATGTCGCCACCGGAACGACCGTAGGGCCCAAGGAAGTCCGTACGGGGCCCAGCGTCATCTTCACCGAGATCGAGACCGCCCGGATCACCGCCGTCGCCGACCGCGACGGCCTCGCGGCCCGGCTGGCGGTGGCCAACAACCAGCTGGCGCAGATCCGCTCGCGCCAGGCCGAGCTGACGCGGCTGGAATCGACCAACGCCAACCTGGCCGGCAATCGCGAAGTGCTGAGCGCCAACATCCGCGACTTCCAGCAGCGCGAAAGCGCCGCCCGCGCCGACAGCGCCCTGGTCGCCGCCGGGGCCGACAACGTCACCGTCATCGAAAGGGCCGAGGCGCCCACGCGCGGCTCCAGCCTGAAGGCGCCGTTGCTGGCCGTGCTGTTCCTGTTCGCCGGCTTCACCGCCCTGTGCGCGGGCCTGCTGCGGATCTTCACCCGCAAGGGCTATGTCACCCCGGCCTCGACCGGCCGGACGCTGGACATGCCGGTGCTGGCCGTCGCGCCGATGAAGCCCGCCCGGTGAATCCACAAGGCATGGTAGCGTAGGGACCTGTAGCCGGGCGCGTAGCGATTCGATGGTCGATCTGACATCCGAAATGGCGGCTCTCTGGGCCGCGCTGGGGCCGGCGCCCGGCCATCGCGGCCGCGTGGTGCAGATCGCCGCCGCCAATTCGGGCGAGGGCGTCTCGACCGTCGCCCGCGAATACGCCCGCCTCGCCGCCGTGCGCGCCCGCCGCCCCGTCTGGCTGATCGACGCCGACCTGTCGCAGCAGGGTCAGATGGAGGCCGTGGCGGCCGAGGGCGACCGGTTCGGCGCGCTCGGCAAGGCCGCGATCGCCACGCCCGACGGCTCGATCTTCTTCGCCGTGACGCCGCGCCTGCTGGACCGCGCCGGCAAGCCCGTGCACCCGGCCCGCCTGCTGGTCGCGCGCCCCTGTCTGGGCGGGCGGCTGTGGGTGACGAAATTCGCCGCCGAGCATCTTCGCTCGGGCCAGCGCGCCGAGGCCGTCGGCGACGCCCGCTACTGGGACGCCCTGCGCAAACACGCCGACACCGTGGTGATCGACGCTCCCGCGGCGGACCGCAGCGACATGGCCATCACCCTGGCGCCCTTCGTCGACGCGACGGTGCTGGTGGTCGCCGCCGAGAGCACCGCCGCCAACGAACCGCTGATGCTGCGCGACGAGATCGAGGCGGTCGGCGGCAAGATCGCCGGCGTCGTCGTCAACCGTTCGACCTACAGCCCGCCGGCCTTCCTCAAACGCCTGACCGGCTAGGCGGCGTCCAGCCGGGCCAGCTCCCGCGCCCCGTAGAAATGCGGCTCGAAACCCCGGGTCCAGAACACCTTGCCGAGGCCGCGCGCGGCGCGGTCGTACATCTCGGCGCGTCCGGGCCGGACCATGACGGTCAGCGCGGCGGCGGCGACGCCCCAGACCACGGTCTGGGCCGCGCCGATCAGCATCCAGCGGGCGACTCCGGGCCAGTTCCTGGCCGCCGCCGCCGTCTGGCTGGGCCCCTGGCCGTAGGCGAAGGCGCGGGCCAGCGCGTATTTCAGCGTGGCCCGATGCGCCGGCGCGAACTCCTCGACACGGGCGTCCGCCGCCCAGCCGAACCGGCCGCCGCGCGCCGCCAGCGCCGCGAACAGGGCGTCGTCCTCGCCCCCGGCCTGATCCGCGGCGACATTGAACGGGGCGTGGCCGGGCAGGGCGGTGGACCGCAGCATCAGGGAGTTGCCGCAGCCGTAGGGTTCGGCGATCAGGCCGGTCCGCTCGGGTCCGTCGCGCCCGAAGAACCGCTCCAGGTAGCTCTCCAGCCAGGGTTCGGCGCCCGGCGCCCGGCCCGTTATGGGACCGAACACCGCATCGGCCCCCGTCTCCTCCTGCGCCTTCAGAAGGGCCGCCAGCCATCCGGGCGAGGCCGCCTCGTCGTCGTCGAGGAAGGCGATCAGCGTCGCCGCGGTCGCCGACAGGCCCGCGTTGCGCGCCGTCGCCACCCCCGGGGTCGGCGCATGGCGGTAGATGATGGGCCAGGGCGAGAAGGCGCGCAGGTCGTCGCTGAGATCCGCCGCCGAGCCCTGGGGGTCGTTGTCGACGATGACGATCTCGGCCACGCGATCCGCCACGCCGGTCTGCCGGAACAGCGACCGCATCGCCCGCTCGAGACTCTCGGGGCGCCGCAGGGTCGGGACGATGATCGCGACGTCAGCCATCACACCGCATCCGCATAGAGGGCCGCCCGGTACAGGCGCAGCGAGAAGGCGCGGGTCGCGACCGGCAGCCAGTCGGCCTCGGCGCCGCCGCGCAGCCCCCGGCGCAGCAGCCGCAGGCCGGGCAGGCGCTTCAGCAGCTTCGCCGCCCGGTAGCTGGGATAAGCCGCGACCACGTCGGGATGGCGCTGGACCATCCGTCCGAAATTGGGGGCCGACTGCTCGTATTTGCCCGCCAGCGCCGCCACCGTATCCAGACCCATGTGGGTCGCGGGATTGTCGACGTGGACGACCGCGAACCGGCGCGACACGCGCATGGCCCATTCCACATCCTCCCAGCCCCAGCCGGTGAAACCGGGATCGAAGGCCTCGGATTCGAACACGTCGCGGCGGACCAGAAGGTTGGAGGTGTAGACGTATTTCCCGGGCTGTTTCGCCCGCTCGGCGCAGGGCACGCACTCCGATTTCGCCGCCAGCGCGCGGTGGACCCGGAAGCGGGCGTCGGTCGGGGCCTGCAGCAGGGAGAAGCCGCCGAAGGCGACCGCCGGATCGCTGTTCGCCACCAGCGCCGCCCAGTCGCGCAGGAAATTCGGGTGGTCGGGCCGCATGTCGCTGTCGAGGAACAGCAGCGAGCCCGCGCGCGCGGCGCCGGCCAGCCGGTTGCGGCCGATCGCCCGGCCTTCGTTGGCGGGCAGGGTGATCAGGCGAACGGGCAGGGCCATGGCCTCGATCTGCGCCTTCAGCCCCTGCGTCAGGGCGGGGTCGGCGGTGCCGTCGTCCAGCACGATGACCTCGACCGCCCCGTCCAGCGCCGCAGCCTCGGTCTCCAGCGCCGCGAGAAGATCCGCGGGATCGTCGCGCAGGAAGGGCATGAGCACGGACACGGCCGGGCGCGCGCCGGTCCAGGCGGCGTTGTCATGGATGTCGGCCCGGGCGCTCACGCCGTCGCTCCCCGCGCCCGGACCTGCGCCAGCAGCCGCAGGGC
>NZ_JAKFEB010000228.1:0-9117 GCF_036677305.1 Brevundimonas sp.
CGGGCGTCGCCCTCGTGGCCGATCTTCTCGAGGATCTTGCCGCGTTTGGGTCCGTAGCGCTGGTCGCCCTTCTCGATGGCGGCCAGGACCAGATCGCCGTCGCGCAGGCCCTCGGCCTGGGCGTGGGGAACGATCAACACGTCCTTCGACTTGCGGTCGACGGGTTCGACCCGGACCTCCTTGTTGGACTTGCGGATGACGCCCAGCACCTTGTTGGCGCCGGCGTCGAGTTTCTTGATGAGGCGGGCTTCCCAGCCGTCCTCGGTGCGGGTGAATTTGGCCAGGACGCGGTCGCCCATGCCGGGGGCGGGGCCGGTCTTGCCGCCGTTGTCGGGGACCAGCAGGGCGCGCGGGGCGTCGGCCGAGGCCTCGACCAGGCGGACATACAGTTCGCCGTCCACGTCGCGCTCGACCACGTCGGCGACGCCGACGGCGGGCATGGCGCCCACCTCGGCGAAGCCCTTGCGGCCGCGCTTGCCCAGTTTTCCGGCCTCTTCGAGGGCGCGGATCATTTCGCGCAGGGCGCGTCGTTCGCCCCCCTTCAGGCCGAAGTGGCGGGCGATATCGGTTTTCTCGGCCGACCCGGCTTCGCGGAGGAAGGCGATCAGCGTTTCTTCGTCGGGGAGTCCGGCGACGGGCCGGCGGGGTGATTTGCTCATTTGTATCCTTGATAACGCACGAGAGACCTCTTCGGAGGCGAAATCTTGCGCGGGTTGTGATGGTGCGAGGGCGCGCCTAGCTTCCGGCGCGAACCTCTGGAGTGATTGAATGTCGTTGGCCGCCACGCCTGTCCTGTCCGGTCCGACCGGCTCGTTGCTGGACCTGATCGGCAAGACGCCGATGGTGGAGGTGACGAAGATCGACACCGGCCCCTGCCGTCTGTTCCTGAAGCTGGAGGCGCAGAACCCGGGCGGGTCGATCAAGGACCGCATCGCCCTGTCGATGATCGCAGCGGCCGAGGCGGAGGGGTTTCTGAAGCCCGGCGGGACCATCGTCGAGGCGACGGCCGGCAACACGGGTCTGGCGCTGACGCTGGTGGGTCAGGCCAAGGGATATAAGGTGCTTCTGGTCATCCCGGACAAGATGTCCAAGGAAAAAATCCAGCATTTGAGGGCCATGGGCGCCGATGTTCGCCTGACGCGTTCGGACGTGCCGCACGGGCATCCCGAATATTACACCGACATGGCCGAGCGGCTGGCGCAGCAGATTCCGGGCGGATTCTACGTCAACCAGTTCGCCAACGACGCCAACTCCCTGGCCCATTTCAAGACCACGGGCCCCGAGATCTGGGAGCAGATGGGCGGCGACATCGACGCCTTCGTGGCCGGCATCGGCTCGGGCGGCACCATCACCGGCATCGCCCGCTATCTGAAGAGCGTCGGCTCGGATGCGAAGGTCATCCTGGCCGATCCGGTCGGCTCGACCCTGGCGGGGATCGTCAACGAGGGCGTGCCGGGGCCGGAGGGCAGCTACACCGTCGAGGGCATCGGCCAGAATTTCGTGCCCGACACCGCCGACATGAGTCTGATCGACAAGGCCTATTCCATCCCCGACGCCGAGGCGGTCGCCACCGTGCGCGCATTGCTTCTGAAGGAGGGCGTGCTGGCCGGATCGTCGTCGGGCACCCTGATCGCGGCCGCCCTGCGCTGGTGCCGCGAACAGACGGAGCCGAAGCGGGTAGTGACCTTCGTCTGCGACACCGGGGCGAAATACCTCTCCAAGGTCTACAACGACGCCTGGCTGGCCGATCAGGGACTGGGCGACCAGCCGTTGCACGGCGACCTGTCGGACCTGATCTCGCGCAAATACGAGAAGGGCGACGTGGTCGTGGCGGGGCCGGACGACACCCTGGACACCGCCTTCAAGCGGATGCGCGGCGCCGACGTCTCGCAGCTGCCGATCATCCAGGACGGCCGGCTGGTCGGCATCCTGGACGAGAGCGACATCGTCCATGTGATGAACACCGACGAGATCACGCGCCAGGAGCGGTTCAAGAAGCCGGTCGGCACGGTGATGACCCGCGACCTCGACACGGTTCAGGTCGGTGAAAGCCTGGACGCCCTGATCCCTCTGTTCGACCGCGACCGGGTGGCCATCGTGCTGGACGGCGAGACGTTCGTGGGCCTGATCACCCGGACCGACCTGATCAATCACCTGAGCCTGAACCGCTAGACATGCGAATCCCCGCGACCGCCCTCGCCCTGGCGCTGGCCCTCTGCGGGCCGGTGCAGGCGCAGGCGGCGCGGACCCCGCCCCAGGTGGGAATTCCGGGCTGCCCCGACGACGTGGCGGTGCGGGCGTCCCGCGAGTTGATCACCTTCGAAAGCCGGGGGGACAGGGTCCGGGCTCACCTCTACACGCCGCGCGGCGCGCCCAACGGGGCCGGGATCGTGCTGCTGCACGGCGGGACGGGCTTCGAGATGAACGCCATCCTGTTCGACGCCCATGCGATCCAGCTGGCGTCGCGGGGCTATCGGGTGATCCTGCCGGCGTATTTCGACGTGGCCAGGCCGGACCAGACCCGCCGGACCGTGAACGCCCGGGCCTGGCGGCGGGCGGCGTTGGACGCCGCCGCGCAACTGACGGAGAGGGGCGTCCCCGGGGAGCGCGTGGCCTTGTGGGGCTATTCGCGCGGCGCCGGCGTGGCCGTCGACGCCGCCACGCTTCCTGACAGCGGCGTACGGCTGGTGGTCCTGGCGGCCGGCGGCGGCTCGGTGGAAGACGGAGCGGCGGAGCTCGACCTGTCGGCGCTGTTGCTGCACGCACGGCGCGACGAGGCCGTTCCGGTGCGCGCGACGCGGGCCCTGGCCGAGGAATTGCGCGCGGCCGGGGCGACCGTCGAGGTGCAGGAGCTGGCCTTCGACGGCCACCAGTACGATCTGCCGACCTGGTGCAGCGTGTTCAGCACGACGCGCGCCTTCCTGGAGAGCCGGATGGAGGCGACGGATGGACCGTCGTAGCCTGCTGGCCGGGGCGGCGGCGAGCCTCGCGACGCCGGCGGCGTCCTGGTCGGCCGTCGCGCAGCAGGAGCCGACCCACGAAGGGCTGACCTTCGAGAGCAACGGCAAACCCATCCGCGCCATCCACTATCGCCCTGCCGGCGAGGGGCGTCGGGCGGCCATTGTGATGATGCACGGCTCGGGCGCCCGCATCGCCAACCGCGGGCCGTGGCATGAACTGGCGCTGCGGTTCGCCGGCGACGGCTATCAGGTGCTGACGCCGCTGTTCACCGACGCCTACCCCGACGACGGGATCCGTCCCGAGCGGATGATGGAGGCCTGGAGGGACGTGGGCGAGGACGCCATCGACTGGTTCATCGACCGCGGCGTGGACCGACGGCGCACGGCCATGTTCGGCTATTCACTCGGATCCTATGTCGCCGTGGACGGGGCCCTGGGCAACAGCCGCGCGGCGGCGGCGGTGGGACTGGCCGGCGGAGTCGATGTCTATACGCCCCGGCCGCCCCGGCGGCGCGTGCCGGTGCTGATCATCCGGGCGGAGAACGACACCCACGTCCTGCCCCGCAACACGGCCGCCTGGGCAGCCTTCCTGCGCGAACACGACATCAATACGCGGGTTGAAGTGATCGAAGGCGCCGGCCATCTGTTCAGACCGCCGGAGTGGGCGGAAATCTTCTCGCGCGCCTCCACCTTCTACGCCGGCAACATCGGCCGCCTCGACCAGGACAATTGATGACCAAGCTGAAGAACAGCCAGGGTTTCTCGACCCGCGCCATCCACGCCGGCCAGCGGCCCGATCCGACGACGGGGGCGGTGATGACGCCGATCTACGCCACCTCGACCTACGCCCAGGAAAGCCCGGGCGTGAACAAGGGCTATGAATACGCCCGCGGCAAGAACCCGACGCGCGAGGCCTTCGAGGCCTGTCTGGCCGATCTGGAAGGCGGGACCCACGGTTTCGGCTTCGCGAGCGGCATGGCGGCGACCTCGACGGCGCTGGAACTGCTGGACGCCGGCTCGCACATCGTCACCGGCGATGACCTGTACGGCGGCTCCTGGCGGCTGTTCGAGCGGGTGCGGCGCCGGTCGATGGGGCTGGACTTCGCCTATGTCGACCTCAGCGACCTCGAGAAGGTCGAGGCGGCCATCACGCCGAAGACGAAGCTGATCTGGGCCGAGACCCCGACCAACCCGCTGATGAAACTGGCCGACATCGAGGGCCTGTCGCGGATCGCCAGGAAGCACGGCCTGCTGCTGATCGTCGACAACACCTTCGCCACGCCCTGGAGCCAGCAGCCGCTGAAGCTGGGCGCCGACGTGGTCATGCATTCGGCCACCAAATATCTGAACGGCCACTCGGACATTATCGGCGGCGCGCTGGTGACGGCGAACCCCGACCTGGCCAAGGAAATCAAGTTCCTCCAGAATTCCGTCGGCGGGGTGATGGGGCCGTTCGACGCCTTCCTGGCCAACCGGGGCCTGAAGACCCTGGGCCTGCGCATGAAGGCGCACAACGAGAACGCTCTCGCTGTCGCCCGCTGGCTGGAGGACCGCAAGTCGGGGGTGGCCAAGGTCATCTACCCGGGCCTGATCAGCCACCCGCAGCACGAGCTGGCGTCACGCCAGATGAACGGCCAGTACGGCGGCATGGTCACGGTCCTGATCGACGGCGATCTGGAGCGGACGAAACGGGTGCTGGAGCGGGTCCAGGTCTTCACGCTCGCGGAGTCGCTGGGCGGGGTCGAAAGCCTGGTCAATCACCCGGCCATCATGACCCACGCCTCGGTGCCGAAAGAGGTGCGCGAGGCGGGCGGCGTGACCGACAACCTGATCCGGCTGTCGGTCGGCGTGGAGGAGGTCGAGGACCTGATCGCGGATCTGGATCAGGCGCTGGGGTGATGGCCGCCAACGGCCCCCAACGTCGTCATCCTCGGGCTTGACCCGAGGATCAGCCCATCCGGTGCTCGGAGGCAGGCGTTGCGGTCGCGCTCGCGGGGCTATCGCCGCCGCTGCGCTCGGCCCCCACGTCTGATCCTCGGGTCAAGCCCGAGGATGACGGAGAGGGGTGTGTATCGACTCAGGCGGCCTTGGAGTCGGGCAGGGCGGTCTGGTGACCGGACGCCGGGACGACCTTCTTCTTGGCCGGGGCGCGGGGCTTCTTGACGGCCGTGGCGGTCTTGTCGGCGGCGCGGCGGGCGATCTCGTCGTCGATCAGCGGAATGACGTCGGTGGCCGAGGCGATCTGCGTCAGCGAGGCCGTCGTCGAGGCGGACAGACGCAGGGCGTTCAGGCGCAGGGCCTTCAGGTCCGGGTCGCTCATCGTGGGGATCATGTCGGCAAGCGGGGTCATCGGCGTCTCCTGAGGTTGAAAAACAGTCGGGCCGGCGCCTGTTCGGCAGCCGGCCCTCCCATCAGCCGGGGCGATCAGCCCCGGCAGGCATCGAAAACTATTCGGCGGCCTTCAGGCGACCGGCCGATTCCTTGCCCGAACGCGAGTCGCGTTCGACTTCGTAGGAGATCTTCTGGTTTTCGTTGAGCGTGCCCAGGTCGGACGTTTCGACGGCCGAGGCGTGGACGAAGACGTCCTTGCCGCCATCATCGGGAGCGATGAAGCCGTAGCCCTTGGTGGAGTTGTACCATTTAACAGTGCCGGTAGCCATTTTGAGACCTCCGTTAGGCGTTGACCGCCGGAAGAGGTTCCGGGTCGGCCTGTCGGGTCTGGATGGGATCGGCTTTGGACCTCGGTGCGCGATGCAAAGGGGCAGCAGCGTTTCGCAAGAGATCGACGAAGCCTCAAGTGGGCGCTTTCCGGCCCAATAGCAAGCCTTGTGATTCCTGCGGGTCCGGGGCCGGTGTTCCTCACCCGTCATTCCGGGGCGTCGCAGGCGAACCCGGAACCCAGGGGATCGGGCTGTGGCCCCGGGTTTCGGGTTCCGCTTCGCGGCCCCGGAATGACGGGCGAGGAACGGCCAAGAAAAAAGGCGGCGACCTTGAGGTCGCCGCCCTGATCTCGTTCACTCCGCGATAGCGGAGCGTGAACTCAGCCTTCGGTCTTCAGCTGACCAGCCGATTCCTTGCCCGAACGCTTGTCGCGCTCGATTTCGTAGGAAACCTTCTGGTTTTCATCCAGGCCGCGCAGGCCCGCTTGCTCGACGGCCGAGATGTGGACGAAGACGTCCTTGCCGCCGTCGTCAGGCTGGATGAAGCCGTAGCCCTTGGTGGAGTTGAACCATTTTACAGTGCCGGTAGCCATTTTCAGGACCTCCGTTAGCGTTGGCCTCAGGGAAGAGCCCCTGGAGCCTGTCGGGTCTGAATGGAGCGGCTAGACCTCAGTGCGAAAGCAGAGGGTGGCGTTTCGCAGAGAGATCGACAAAACGCTTTTGACCTGTCGTTGCGGCGAAATCAAGCCGCAAGCCTATTCGGCCGCTTCGCCCTCGGGGGTCGCGATGTAGTGTTCCTGGCACAGTTTGCGCAGGGCGGCCGTCAGCGTGGGGCCGTACAGCGAGTCCTGGATGCGTTCGAAACCTTCGGCCTGAAGCGCGGTCTTGATGTCGCCGACGGTGCGGCAGCCCCCGGCGCGGGCCAGTTCATAGGCGCGTTCGAGGGTCGTGGGACGATGGTTGCTCATCGACCATAGATAGGCGCTTCGCCGCAAAAAGGCGAGGTTTTAGAAAGCGATGCTGAGCCCGGCCACAAGGGCGTCGGCGTACTGTTCGCCGGGTACGTCGGCGTCGGTCGCGTGGTAGCGGAGCTCGGCTTCCAGATTGTCCGTCAGGGCGTAGGTGAAGCCTGCGTTCCAGCCGGTGTAGTCGACGCTGTTGTCCTGTTCGCGGCGGCCGATCGAGGCCGTGGCTTCCAGCTTGCTGGTGAAGTCCCAGCCGATGCGGGCCTCGTACCAGGTCCAGGCCTCGGTCGAGCCCGTGCCGTCCGGCGAGTGCTGCAGGCGGAGGCGGCCGCTGGCGGGGCCGATGGAGCGTTTGACGTCCGCGGTGAACTCCCAGGCGTCGTCATCCGCGCCCGGATCGGCGTTGAACTGCTGTTTGAAGGTGGCGTTCAGATCGAGATCGAAGCCGGCGACGTCGGGGGTGAAGCCGGCGCCGATCTTCCCCTCCAGCTCGGAGCCGGTCGAGCTCTTGATGGTTTCCAGTCCGGTCCCGGCGTAAAACAGGCCCGAGGCGCTCGCCCACTCGGCCTCGCCCCAGACGTAGGCCTCGCCGTCCGACTTGGAGACGTCCTTGGAGCGGTTGTCGGTCGCGGCGCCGGCGGCGAAGGACACGGTTCCGCCCGGCCAGGGCGCTTCCTGCGCTGCGGCGTTACCGGCAAACGCCATCAGGGCGGTCGCCGCGGCGGCGGCGGTCGTCAGGGTGCGGAGCATGCGATTCGACCTCTCTTGTCGGCCCGGGTCTAGAACCGCTTCTTGTCGAAATCATCACAGGCTTGCGAATATTCGTCCCGGAGCCGACGAACCAGCTGGCCGGCGGGCAGAACGTCATGCACCGCGCCGGCGCCCTGGCCGGCTGACCAGACGGTCTTCCAGGCCTTGGCCTCCTCGCCCATGTCCAGCTTGTGCTCGGGCAGGGATTTGGGGTCGATGCCGTTGGCGACCAGCGACGGCGTCAGGAAATTGGCCGGAATGCCCGAGACGGCGGGGGTGTAGGTGATGTCGGAGGCGCCGGCGTCGACGATCATCTGCTTGTACTCGGCCTGGGCTTCGGACTCGGTCGTCGAGATGAAGCGGGTGCCCATATAGGCGAAGTCGGCGCCCATCATGGTCGCCGCGGCCACGTCGCGCCCCGTCGACAGGCAGCCCGACAGGATGATGGTCCCGTCGAAGAAGGAGCGCACCTCCTCGACCAGGGCGAAGGGATTGACCACGCCGGCGTGGCCTCCCGCGCCGTTGGCCACCAGGATCAGGCCGTCGACGCCGGCCTGGGCCGCCTTGCGGGCGTGGCGGACGTTGGCGATGTCGTGGAAGACCACCCCGCCATAGCCGTGCACGGCCTCGACCACGTCGCGCACCGCGCCCAGCGAGGTGATGATCAGCGGCACCTTCTCCTCGACCGAGACCATCATGTCGGACATCAGCCGGGGATTGGTCGGGTGGACGATGTGGTTGACCCCGAAGGCGGCGGCGTCAGGGGTCAGGCGCGCCTTGATGTCGTGCAGCCACTCCCGATAGCCCTCGGTGGTGCGCTGGTTCAGCGAGGGGAAGGTGCCGATGACGCCGGCGTTGCAGCACTCGACCACCAGATCCGGACCGGAGACCAGGAACATCGGCGCGGCGATGACCGGCAGTTTCAGCCCGTTTTTCAGCGATGCCGGAATGGCCATGCGGAACTCCCCGAGTTGTCTTTGGCTACGGATAGCGGGGTGTCGCCGGGGAAGGCAAATGGAAGCGGAGGGGGCGAGGATGACGCCGTACGCCGAAACCGCTACATCCCCGGCATGACCACCGACACCTCCGGCCTGCACCAGCTGGGCCAGCACACTGTTCAGCCGACCAGCCCGGAGACCGCCGAGCTGGAGCGCGTGCCCAATCCGCATGCCGGGACCCTGTATCTGACGCGCTTCACGGCGCCGGAGTTCACCAGCCTGTGCCCGGTGACGGGCCAGCCGGACTTCGCCCATATCGTCATCGACTATGCGCCGGGCGACTGGCTGGTCGAGTCGAAGTCGCTGAAGCTGTACCTGACCAGTTTCCGCAACCACGGCGCCTTCCACGAGGACTGCACCGTCGCCATCGGCAAGAAGATCGCCGACCTGCTGCAGCCGAAATGGTTTCGCATCGGCGGCTACTGGTACCCGCGCGGCGGCATTCCGATCGACGTCTTCTGGCAGACGGGCCCGGCGCCCGAGGGCCTGTGGCTGCCGGACCAGGGCGTGCCGACCTATCGCGGACGGGGCTGATTTCACGCCTCGCGTGAATTGCTCACATTCCGCTCATGTGCAGGAGCGGCCGATGCGGCATGGGTGATCCCATGACCGCACCGCGCCGCCTTCCGCTCGAAACCTGGGGCCGCCAGTGGCTGCTGCACCTCCAGGCCCGGGCCGACCGGCGGGCGTGGAGCCGGTACGGCTTCGAGTTCCTGATGTTCGGCGTCAAACAGGGCTGGGCCTGCCTGTTCGGCGGGGCGATGCTGGCCCTGTTGCTGGGGAC
>NZ_JAKFEB010000229.1:0-19619 GCF_036677305.1 Brevundimonas sp.
GACGGCGTGGCCTCGGGCAAGATCAAGAAGGCCCCCGGCGGCCCGCCCTCGCTGGCCCTGATCGAGAACCCGGACATCCTGGCCGGCGTGTCGGCGCCCGGGACGATGCGCCCGAAACTGGTGGTCGGCTTCGCGGCCGAGACCACGGATCTCGAGGCCAACGCCCGGGCCAAACTGTCGCGCAAGGGCTGCGACTGGATCGTCGGCAACGACGTGTCCGACGACGTCTTCGGCGCCGACGGCAACACCGTCACCCTGTTCACCAGGGACGGGAACGCCGAGAGCTGGCCGCGCCAGTCCAAGACCGAGGTGGCGAGGAAGCTCGCCGCCCGCATCGCCGAACATTTCAAAGCCTGAGAGCCCATTCGCATGACCACCGTCCGCGTCGAACGCCTGCCCCATGCCGGGGACCTGCCCCTGCCGGCCTATGAGACCGGCGGCTCGGCCGGGATGGACCTGCGGGCGGCGGTGGCAGAGGACGCGCCCCTGACGCTGGCGCCGGGCGCGCGGGCGCTGGTGCCCACGGGCCTGAAGATCGCGCTGGAGATCGGCTACGAGGCCCAGGTGCGGCCCCGCTCGGGTCTGGCGCTCAAACACGGCCTGACCTGCCTGAACTCGCCCGGCACCATCGACAGCGACTATCGCGGCGAGGTGGGGGTGATCCTGATCAACCACGGTCAGGAGCCGTTCGTGATCAAACGCGGCGAACGCATCGCCCAGATGGTCATCGCCCGGCACGAGCAGGCCGCCATGGTCGAGGTGGAGACGCTCGATGAAACCGCGCGCGGCGCGGGCGGTTTCGGCTCTACCGGTCGCTAGTCGCCGTCCTCGACACGTTCCGGCCACGAGCGGCCGGTTCGTGCCCGGGTCGCCTCGCGGCAGGAGCCGTGGGTGATCTCCACATCGAACTCTTCAGGTCCGGCGATCTCGGCGGCGATCACGCGCTGTGCGACCATTTGCGGATCGGGGGCCTCAAGGCAGATGACCCCGTTGGCGGCCCCGAAATGGGTCACGGGCAGCATGTCGAATGCGACCAGGGTCCCCACATCCAGTCCGAATTGGAGGAAATCGACGGCGTCGGCTGTCGGGCTGTAGATCAACACTCCGACAGGCTCTTTCGCCGGCGGACGATAGTCAGCGTGGCATTGACGCATTTCGGACTGGGCCTGCCGGTGGGAAATGACGACAGGCTGCGTCAGGCCGAGGCCGTGCGGCTGCGCGCACGCACCTCCACGCCGGGGGACGAACAGTACGCCCTCGCCGCCGGCGAAACAGGTCCTGCCGCCTTCTGCGATTATGAAGTCGATCACCGCCCTCGGCGGCGGCAGCGTCGATGCGGTCGAGCGACAGATGCTGTCGAAAATCGTCCCCTCGCCGCGACGGCCGAACGCCATGGAGTCGGGATCGGGAGAGGCCCCTCCGGAGAACACCCCGGCGGCCGCCGCGCAGAGTATTCCGAGCGCTTTCCGCGATCTGCTCATGGCCCCTCCGAACCCAAGCCTAGCATGGGGATCCGCCAAGGAGCCAATCCAGCCGAACGGCGTTAACCTTTTTCCCGGCCAAGCTCGGCCGTTCCAAGGAGGTCAGCGTATGGAGTCCCTGTTCGATTCGATCGGCGCGTTTCTGACCGGTATCTTCGGCCTCGCCCAGGGCGGGTTCGACAGCGTGAACCAGATCATGGGCCTGCTGATCGCGGTGATCGCGGCCCTGATGATGACGGCCTGGAGCCGGCTGTGGGCGACGGCGCTGGGCGCGGCCTTCGTGCACATCCTGATCGGGGTGGTGCGGCCGATGCTGGACGGCGGGGCCCTGGTCCTGCCCAACCTGCTCAGCCTGACCTTCTGGATGACCGTGCTGGCCCTGTTCCTGGGCTATGCGATCGTCATCGCGGTCTTCTTCTTCATCAAGTCGCTGTTCGTGGGACGCGGCCACAGCCGACACCGCCACGCGCACTGAGGCCCGAGGGCCTCAGCATCTTTGGCGGGCCGCGGTCGTCGGCCCTTCGGGACCTCCCGACCCGCCTGTCGTCGGGCCGACCGAAGGTCGGGCCCGGGGGCGGCCTGGCGCTTCGCGCATGCTTGCGCTCAAGCAGCGACCGACCGCGTCGGGAGCGGTAGCGCCCCAGGCAGGCCGTCAGGCCTGCCTGAAGCCCAGCACGTCCTGCATGTCGTAGAGGCCCGGCTTGCGGCTGCGGACCCACGCGGCCGCGGCCACGGCGCCGCGCGCGAACAGCGAGCGGTCGATGGCCGAGTGGCTCAGGGTCAGGGTCTCGTCCTCCGAGGCGAACAGCACCGTGTGCTCGCCGATGATCCCGCCGCCGCGCAATGACGCGAAGCCGATCCTGCCGGCCTCGCGCGCGCCGGTGATGCCGTCGTACGGGGCGGATCGGACGTCGGCCAGATCCTCGCCGCGGCCGTTGGCGGCGGCCTCGCCCAGCATCAGGGCCGTGCCCGAGGGGGCGTCGGCCTTCCTGCGGTGATGGGCCTCCAGCACCTCGATATCCCAGTCGCGCGGATCCAGCCTCTGGGCGGCGTGTTCGACCAGGCCGATCAGGATGTTGACGCCCAGCGAGAAGTTTCCGCTGCGGACGATGGCGATCGTCCCGGCCGCCTTGAGGATTTCCGCGTCCTGTTCGGGCGACAGGCCGGTGGAGCCGATCACGAGAGCCGGACCGCCGCGCATCGCGCAGGCCTGGGCCAGTTCGACCGAGGCGTCGGGGGTCGAGAAGTCGATGATGACGTCGCACAGCGACAGGTCGGGCGTCTCTCCGCGATCGAAACGGGCGGCGACCACCACGTCGTCGCGGGCGTCCAGAACGGTCGAGACGGCCCGGCCCATGCGGCCCCGGGCCCCGGAGATGCCGGCGTGGAAGATGGCGCTCATGACGTTCCCCGAACCATTGGCGGCATTGTGAAGGGTTTCTCCCGGACCGTCATCCCAAACACCACCACCCCCGTCATCCTCGGGCTTGACCCGAGGATCAGACGTTGTGTCGCAGGGTGCTCGGGGCGGCCCCCACAATCAGGGCCCACACGGGCAACGCACACCGGATGGTCTGGCCCTCGGGTCAAGCCCGAGGGTGACGGTCGCGGATGGGGTTACTGCGGCGTTTCGGAACCCACGATGTCGGCCCAGAAGCGTTTGGCCTTGCCGGCGAAGGACGAGTTGCGCGGCGTCTGGCTCTCGCCCAGCGAGGCGGCCAGTTCCTGCAGCAGCTCCTTCTGGTGCGCGGTCAGCTCGGTGGGGGTCTCGACGAACAGCTCGACCACCAGGTCGCCGCGGTTCTTGCCGTTCAGGTGCGGCATGCCCTTGCCCTTGATGCGAACCGTCTTGCCGGTCTGCGAGCCCGCCGGAACGTTGACGGGCGCGCGGCAGCGGCCGTCGCAGGCCTCGGAGGTCAGGCAGGGGGCGTCGATCTCGCCGCCCAGGGCCGCCGTGGTCATGGGCACGGGCACGGTGACCAGCAGGTCGAGGTTGTCGCGCTCGAACAGCTCGTGCGGCGTCACCGACAGGAAGACGTACAGGTCGCCGCGCGGGCCGCCGCGCATGCCCGCGTCGCCCTCGCCCGACAGGCGGATGCGCGAGCCGTCGTCGACGCCGGCGGGGACCTTGAGCTGCAGCTTGCGGTTCTTGCGCACCTGGCCGTGGCCGGCGCAGCTGGTGCAGGGCTCGGCGATCATCTGGCCGTGGCCGCCGCAGCGGGGGCAGGTGCGCTCGACCTGGAAGAAGCCGTTGGCGGAGCGCACGCGCCCGGCGCCCTGGCAGGTGGTGCAGGTGGTCGGCTTGGTGCCGGCCTTGGCGCCCGTGCCCTCGCAGGTGTCGCAGGCCGCCGTGGTGGGGACGGAGATCTCGACGTCGGCGCCCTTGTAGGCCTGCTCCAGCGTGATCTCGAGGTCGTAGCGCAGGTCCGAGCCGCGGCGCGGGCCGTGCTGGCGGGCCCCGCCGCCCTGTCGGCCGCCGAAGACGTCGCCGAACGCCTCGCCGAAGACCTGGGAGAAGATGTCGTTGACGTCGGCGAAGCCCTGGCCCTGGCCGAACGGATTGCCGCCGCCGCCGCCGTTGACGCCGGCGTGGCCGAAGCGGTCGTAGGCGGCGCGTTTCTGGTCGTCGGACAGGACGGAATAGGCTTCGGAGATTTCCTTGAACCGCGCCATGGAGTCGTCGCACCCGCCATTGCGGTCGGGGTGGTGCTGCATGGCCAGCTTGCGGTAGGCGGCCTTCAGGCCGGCGGCGTCGATGGTCCGCTCGACCCCCAGTACCTCGTAATAGTCACGCGTCGCCATGCGGCGGTCGTCCTCTTACTCTTGCCGGCGGTCCGCGCCTCTTGGCGGGCGAATGACCGTGCGGCTGACCGGGCTGAGATGGGCGCCCGGGGAAATGATGCAAGTTCATGAAACGGCCCCGCCCGTCGTCAGACAAGCGGGGCCGGATGATTGTTCGAGCGGTGTGTCTTACGCGCTCTTCTTCTCGTCGTCGTCGCCCGAGACTTCCTCGAACTCGGCGTCGACCACGCCGTCGTCGGCGGGGGCTTCATCCGCAGCGCCGTCGCCGGCGCCCTGCTGCGAGGCGTACATGGCCTCGCCCAGTTTCATCGAGGCCTGGACCAGGGTGTTGGTCTTCGTCCGGATGTCTTCCGGGTCCGTGCCTTCCCTGGCGGTCTTCAGCTCGGCCAGGGCGGTTTCGATGGCGGTCTTCTCGTCGCCGCCGATCTTGTCGCCGTGTTCGGCCATGGCCTTTTCGGTCGAGTGGATCAGGCTGTCGGCGGCGTTGACCGCCTCGACCATTTCCTTCTTCGCCTTGTCCGCCGCGGCGTTGGCCTCGGCTTCCTTGACCATCTTGTCGATGTCGGCGTCCGACAGGCCGCCGTTGGCCTGGATGCGGATCGACTGTTCCTTGTTGGTCGCCTTGTCCTTGGCGGTCACGTGGACGATGCCGTTGGCGTCGATGTCGAAGGCGACCTCGATCTGCGGCATGCCGCGCGGCGCCGGCGGAATGCCCATCAGGTCGAACTGGCCCAGCACCTTGTTGTCGGCGGCCATCGGACGCTCGCCCTGGAAGACGCGGATCGTCACGGCCGACTGGTTGTCGTCGGCGGTCGAGAAGACCTGGCTCTTCTTGGTCGGGATGGTCGTGTTGCGTTCGATCAGCGGGGTGAAGACGCCGCCCAGGGTCTCGATGCCCAGGGTCAGCGGGGTCACGTCCAGCAGCAGCACGTCCTTGACGTCGCCCTGCAGAACGCCGGCCTGGACGGCGGCGCCCAGAGCCACGACCTCATCGGGGTTCACGCCCTTGTGCGGCTCCTTGCCGAAGAATTTCTTCACGGCTTCCTGGACCATCGGCATGCGGGTCATGCCGCCGACCAGCACCACTTCGTCGATGTCCGAAGCCTTCATCCCCGCATCGGCCAGGGCCTTCTTGCAGGGCTCGATGGTGCGCTGGACCAGGTCCTCGACGAGGGCCTCCAGCTTGGCGCGCGAGAGCTTGATGTTCAGGTGCAGCGGGCCCGAGGCGTTCATGGTGATGAACGGCAGATTGACCTCGTACTGGGTCGTGGAGCTGAGCTCCTTCTTGGCCTTTTCGGCCTCTTCCTTCAGGCGCTGCAGGGCCAGTTTGTCGGAGCGCAGGTCGACGCCCTGCTCCTTCTTGAACTCGTCGGCCAGATAGTCGACCAGGCGCAGGTCGAAGTCCTCGCCGCCCAGGAAGGTGTCGCCGTTGGTCGACTTCACCTCGAAGACGCCGTCGCCGATCTCGAGGATCGAGACGTCGAAGGTGCCGCCGCCGAGGTCATAGACGGCGATCTTCTGGCCGTCGTTCTTGTCCAGGCCGTAGGCCAGGGCGGCCGCGGTCGGCTCGTTGATGATGCGCAGGACTTCCAGGCCGGCGATCTTGCCGGCGTCCTTGGTCGCCTGACGCTGGGCGTCGTTGAAATAGGCGGGAACGGTGATGACGGCCTGGGTGACGGTCTCGCCGAGGTAGGCCTCAGCGGCCTCCTTCATCTTGCCGAGGGTGAAGGCCGAGACCTGCTGGGGCGAATAGTCCTTGCCGTGGGCCTTCACCCAGGCGTCGCCGGTCGGGCCCTTGACGATCTCATAGGGGACCATCCCCTTGTCTTTCGCCACCACGGGATCCGTGAAATTGCGGCCGATCAGGCGCTTGATGGCGAAGAAGGTGTTGGTCGGGTTGGTGACCGCCTGGCGCTTGGCCGGCTGGCCCACCAGCACTTCGCCGCTGTCCTGGATAGCGACGACGGAGGGCGTGGTGCGGTTGCCCTCGGCGTTTTCGATGACCTTGGGGTTCTTGCCGTCCATGACGGCGACGCACGAGTTCGTGGTGCCCAGGTCGATGCCGATGATCTTGGCCATATCTTGGTCTTTCACTCCATTCAGCGGGCGATGCGGCGGCCTTTTAGAGCGAAGCGCCGCGCGTGACCGCCCCCGGTGTCAGGGTCGTTGGTCGGTTGGTACGGTTCCGACGCAAGTCCCCACGATCTGCGGGGATTTACGACGGTTGTGGCCGATATGGGAAACACCCCCCCGCCCGCAAGCCCCAAACGCCTTTGGGCGAAGATTCGCCTTTTGATCCCGGGGGGGTGATTTCGCCGAACATTGGTGTAACTAATCGGGTGTTAACCGACCTCGGGGGGGCCGGTATTCGGGGAGAAACCGACTATGAGCGTACAAAAGACCATCGTCCGCGCCGCCTTGATTCTGGCAGCCCTGGCGACGACCGCGGCCGCTTCGGCCACCACGGCTGCGCCCGACCGGGCCGTCGCCGTCACGGCCGCCACGGCCAGCGCGCCGATCCAGTCGCGCGATGGCCGGAACCGCCGCGTGCGCATCCACAACAACACCGGCTGGACCATGCTGCGCTTCTATGCGTCGAACACGAGCCGCAGCGACTGGGAAGAGGACATCCTGGGCGACGACGTTCTGGCCAATAACGCCAGCATCGTGATGAACATCGACGACGGCACCGGCGCCTGCCTGTTCGACTTCAAGGCCGAGTTCACCAACGGCCAGAACCTGATCCGCAACAACGTCAACGTCTGCGAGATCGCCGACTACTACTACACGCGCTGAGGCGCGCAGCGCCTCAGCTTGCCTGTCGGGCCTACCGCCCTTCGGACTACTTGAGGCCCGGTCGCGCGCACCTACCTTAAGGGTATGAGCGGAGCGCGCGAGATCGATACGGGAATGGAGGGCTTCCGGTTCTGGCCGGGAGCCCTTTCCGCGTCCGAACAGGCGGGATTGCTGGCCGAGGTGCTGGCGGCCGAGGCGGTCGCGCCGTTCCATCAGCCGGTGACGCCGGGCGGACGGCCCTTCTCGGTGCGGATGACCAGTCTGGGGCCGCTGGGCTGGGTGTCGGACCGGGCGGGCTATCGCTATCAGGCGACCCATCCCGTGACGGGCGCGGCCTGGCCGCCGATTCCGCCGCTGTTGCTGCAACTGTGGCGGGATCTGACGGGGGCGGAGACGCCGCCGGACGCCTGTCTGGTCAATCTGTACCGCGACGGGGCGAGGATGGGCCTGCATCAGGACCGGGACGAGGCGGACATGTCGGCGCCGGTGCTGTCCGTGTCGCTGGGCGATGCGGCGATGTTCCGGATCGGGGCGGCGGGCGGCGGGCCGACGAAGACGATGCGGCTGAACTCGGGCGACGTCTGCGCCCTGACCGGCCCGGCGCGGCTGGCGCGGCACGGCGTCGACCGGATCATTCCCGGCTCCTCGACCCTGATCCCGGGCGGCGGACGCATCAATCTGACGCTGCGCCGGGCCGTATAGCTTCACAGCAAACGTGAATGGACGCCCCGGCGAGGCCGCGCCAAGGTCCGGCCTTTCCAAGGCCGGAGCCCGTCATGACCAACCTGATCCGCCCCGAGGGCCCCGAGGCCGGGGATTTCCGCTTCAGCCGCCGGGCGCTGGCCGTCGGCGCCGTGGGCGGCCTGGCCTTCGCCGGCTACGCCCCGGCCGCCCTTGCCCGCCAGGCCGCGCCGATCACCACGGACGACGACGACCTGACGATCGAACAGACGACCTATCCGGCGCCCGACGGCTTCGCCCTGCCCGCGTACGTCGCCCGACCGACCGGCGACGGGCCCTATCCGGTGGTCGTGGTCGTGTCCGAGATCTTCGGCGTCCATGAATATATCCGCGACGTCTGCCGCCGGCTGGCCAAGGCGGGATACGCCGCCATCGCCCCGGCCTTCTTCGTGCGCGTCGAGGACCCCGCTCCGCTCGGCGACATGCAGCGCATCCAGCAGATCGTGGCCGCCGCGGGCTATGAGCAGGTCATGGGCGACATCGCCGCCACCCTCGACTGGGCCAGTTCGCAACTGTGGGCCAATACCGACAAGGTCGGGATCACCGGCTGGTGCTGGGGCGGCAAGGTGGTGTGGCAGGCCGCGGCGCGCTTCGCCGCCATCGACGCCGGGGTCGCCTGGTACGGCCGTCTGGCCCCCGCGGAGACCGCCACGCCGGAACAGGCGGCCGCGGGCCGCCCCTGGCCGGTCGACCTGGCCGACGATCTGAAGGCGCCCGTTCTGGGCCTGTACGGCGAGGCGGACCGGGGCATCCCCCTGACCAGCGTCGAGGCCATGCGCGCCGCCCTGCAGCGGGCGGGCCAGACGAACAGCCGGATCGACGTCTATCCGGCCGCGCCCCACGGCTTCCACGCCGACTATCGCGACAGCTATCGCGCCGCCGACGCGGCGGACGGATGGGCGAAACTGCTGGCCTTCTTCGAGGTCCGGCTGAAGGGGTAGGACACCCCCCCTTCCCTCCGGCCGTCATCCTCGGGCTTGACCCGAGGATCAGAGGCGAGAGGCGGGCTGTGCGACAGGGACGGCCCCGCGATTGCGCCCGTGCACCGCTCGACGGAGCCCCGGACAGTCTGGCCCTCGGGTCAAGCCCGAGGGTGACGGTGGTGGAGTGGGTTGCCCGGGCCTAGGCCTTTTCGTCGAAATTGCCGCCGGTCGCGCCCGCCGCGACATAGGCGGCGTTTCCGGCCGCGGCGCCGGAGCCCTTGGCGGCGACCACCACCATGGCCGGGCGCACGGTGCGGCCGAACAGGGCGTAGCCGGGCTGCAATGTCTGGATGACCTGCCCGCCCTGCACGCTGTCGGACGGCTGTTCCATCATGGCCTGATGCAGGTGCGGGTCGAAGGCCTCGCCCGGCTCGGGGGCGACGCGTTTCAGATGGTTGGACTCGAAGGCCTGCAGCAGCGATTTCTGGGTCAGCTCGAGACCCGTCACCAGACCGGCCTCGCCGGCGTCGGCGTTCTTCGGGGCGGCCTGCAGCGCGCGCTCCAGATTGTCGGCCACGCCCAGCAGGTCGCGGGCGAATTTCTGGATGGCGTAGGCGCGGGCGTCGTTGTTCGAGGTCTCGGCCCGCTTCTTCGTGTTCTCGGCCTCGGCGACCGCGCGCAGGGCGCGGTCCTTCCACTGGTCGCGCTCGGCGATCAGTGCGTCGATCGGCCCCATGTCGTCGTCATCGCCCGGGCGGGCGTCCAGACCGGCCTCGGCGTTGGCTTCGGCTTCGTCGTCAAACTCGTCGTGAATGTCGCTCAAGTGTCCTGTCCGTCCAGCATTCGCCCCAGCACCCGTGCGGTATAGTCCACCAACGGGATGATGCGGGCATAGTTCAGTCGCGCGGGTCCGATCACGCCGATGGCGCCCAGGACCCTTTGTCGGCCCGTCATATAGGGCGCCGCGATCACGGCGGAACCCGAAAGCGAAAAGAGTCTGGTTTCCGCGCCGATGAAGATGCGCACGCCCTGGGCCGTGGACACCCCGTCCAGCAGGCCGATCAGCTGTTCCTTCTGCTCCAGGTCGTCGAACAGGATGCGGACCTTCTCCAGATCCTCGGCGGTCTCGCGGTCGTGCAGCAGATTGGCGCGGCCGCGCACGATCAGGGAGCGTTCGCGCTCGGCCCCGCCCGACCAGGCGGCCAGACCATCCTCGACCAGACGGGCGGCGGCGGCGTCCAGCTCGCGCCGGGCGGCGTCCAGTTCGGTGCGCATCTCGGTGCGCGCCTCGTGCAGGGGGCGGCCCTTGAGGCGGGCGTTGAGGAAGTTGGAGGCCTCGGTCAGGGTTGAGGGGGTGACCCCGGCCTTGAGCGGCATCAGCCGGTTCTCGACCGAGCCGTCGTCCCCGACCAGCACGGCCAGCGCCTGGTCGTGGCCGAGGGCGACGAATTCGACGTGTTTGACGCCCGCCTCGCGGATCGGGCTGGCGACGATGCTGGCGCCGCCCGCGAGACCCGACAGCAGGCTGGAGGCCGCGTCGAGGGCCTCCTCGAAGCTGCGCCCGCGCCCGGCGAGGCGGGCGTCGATCTCGCGCCGCTCGTCCGCGCCGATGTCGCCGATCTCCAGCAGGCCGTCGACGAACAGGCGCAGGCCCGCATGGGTCGGTATCCGGCCCGCCGAGGTGTGGGGGGCGCCCAGCAGGCCCGCCATCGTCAGGTCCTGCATGGTGTTGCGGATCGAGGCCGGCGACAGGGCCACCCCGGTCATCGACAGGGTGCGCGAACCGACGGGATCGCCGGTCTCCAGATAGGTCTCGACGATGCGGCGGAAGATGTCGCGGGCGCGCTGGTCCAGACCGGTCAGGCTGCCGGCGCCCATCGCCGTCGAGGTGAGCAGGGTGGGGTTCATGCGCGCCGTCCTTCCCACGCCGCGCGCGTCAGCCGATGCACCAGGCAGTCGTCCTGATCGAACATGCGCCGCCCGACGGGCTCGAAGCCGAGGCGCTGGTAGAAGCGGTGGGCGTCGGCGTTCGAGTTCAGCGGATCGATGACGATGGCGGTCACCGCCGGATCGGCGAAGGCCTCGTCGGCGGCGAGGGTCATCATCTGCGTGCCGTAGCCCTTGCCGAGCGCGTCGGCGGGTCCGATCCAGATGTCCATGGCGCGCAGATCGGGCTCGATCTCGCCCCAGTAGTGCGTCGACTCCAGGTGCGGGTCGATGATCTGCATGACGCCGATCGGGCGGCCGTCCGCCTCGGCGATGCGGTAGAAGCTGACCCCGGACTGGTCGGCCAGTTCCTCGCGCCATTCGATCCCGCCGAAGGCCACATCGGCGTCGGGATCGTCGGTCGAGCATTCGATGACGTGCGGCTCGCGGTCCCATTCCGCCAGCATCGGGGCGTCGTCCTGCGTGGCCGGACGCAGGCGAACCGGAGACGCGGGGGCCGAAGATGCGGGGGACAGGGTCACGGTTTCAGGATAAGCACCGCAGCCGCCGCTTCAAGGAATACCGTATGCGCCCGTCCGACCGCACCCCCGAACAGCTTCGCACCGTCACGCTCGAGACCGGCGTGAACCGCTACGCCGAGGGCTCGTGCCTGGTGAGCTTCGGCCATACGAAGGTTCTGGTGACCGCCTCGGTGGAAGAGAACGTGCCCGGCTGGATGCGCAACAAGGGGTCGGGCTGGGTCACGGCGGAATACGGCATGCTGCCCCGCGCCACCCACACGCGCGGCCGGCGCGAGGCCGCCAGCGGCAAGCAGACGGGCCGGACGCAGGAGATCCAGCGCCTGATCGGCCGCTCGCTGCGCGCCGTGGTCGATCTGAAACTGCTGGGCGAGCGGCAGGTGGTGCTGGACTGCGACGTCATCCAGGCCGACGGCGGCACGCGCACGGCGGCCATCACCGGCGCCTGGGTCGCCATGGCCAGCGCCTTTGACTATCTGCGCGCCGAGGGCGTGCTGAAGACCGACCCCATCCTCGATCAGGTCGCGGCCGTCTCGTGCGGCATCTGCGGCGACCGGCCGGTGCTGGACCTCGACTATGAGGAGGATTCCACCGCCGAGGCGGATTCCAACTTCGTCCTGACCGGCGCGGGCGGCATCGTCGAGATCCAGGCGACGGGCGAGAAGCGCGGCTTCTCGCGCGCCGAGTTCGACCGGCTGTTCCAGCTGGCCGAGGGCGGCTGCGCCGAACTGTTCGCCCTGCAGCGGGCCGCGCTGGGCCGGTAAGCTTCGCCTTACGGGCGTCCGGGGTTCCATCGTTCGCTGAAAGCGGGCATCGTCCGCCCCTTCATCGTGGGGAGACGATCTGATGCGCCTGCCGATCCTGCTGACCGTGCTTCTGCTGGCCGCCTGCCAGCAACCGGCCGAACCCGCGGCCGGCGACGCCGCGGCCCCTGCGGCCGCAAACGCCCCCGACCCGGTCATGCCGGCCGACGCCCCGCCGCAGGAAGAGGCCATCGCCCCCGTGGAGTCCGGGTCGATGTCGTGCACGCTCGATCAGGGTTCGGACGCCGCGATCGAGCTGGCCAGCCGCTGCACCAGGGTCAGCCCGGCCTCGCACCCGCCGTGCAACCCCGAGAACCCCTGCCAGCTGATCCAGGACGAGATCGACCGCTCCTGCGCCATGTACAAGGCGGGCGAGACGAAGCCGGCGGAATGCGCGGCCTGACCTAACGCAGGCCGCGATAGACCAGCCCCAGGCCGCCGGCCTTCAGGAAGCGCTGGCGATGCGCCTCGGGCAGGGCGCGGACGGCGGCTTCCGCCATGCCGCGCTCGCAGAAGCGCGGATTGGCGGGATGCTCGGGCGTGATCCGTTCGACGTGCACGGCGCAGAATCGCCGGCTCTGCTCGACCACGCGGTCGGCGAACACGGCCGCGTCACGGGCGTCTGACAGGTCCAGACCGGCGGCCGGAACCTGCATGACGGGCGGCGCGCGCATCTCCGGCGAGCCGGCGGCCAGAACGGCGGCGATGAGGGTCGAGACGATCATTTTTACGCATCCTTCTGTCGAGGGGTTTCGTGAGCCTCCCGTAGGATCAGAGGCGCGAACGTCGGCGCGCGGATGCGGATGAAGAGGTGAAATCGCCGTAATGACGGCCCCTAAGGCGGCTTAATCGTTTTCCAAGGCTGTTGCGGCAGTCTGGCGGGCCATGACGCCTGTCCAGACCCCTCCAGACCTGCGCGCCCTGACCGGCCTGCGCTTCCTCGCCGCCCTGTGGGTGGTGCTCTACACGGCCTGGCCGCATCTGGACGTCAGCTGGGTCCCGGTGGCCGTGACCAAAGGCTATCTCGGGGTCGAGGTCTTCTTCGTCCTCTCGGGCTTCATCCTCAGCCACGTCTATCTCGAGGCGGCGGGGACGAAGCGCTATTCCTACGGCGGCTTCCTGTGGGCCCGGATCGCGCGGGTCTATCCGCTGCATCTGCTGACCCTGTCCGGCATGGTCGCGCTCGGGATCGCTGGCACGGCGGCGGGGCTCAGCATCGACGGGAGCCTGACCGACTGGCGCGCCCTGCCGGCCCATCTGACCATGACCCACGCCTGGGGTCTGGCGCCGACTTCGGCGTTCAACCATCCGTCCTGGTCGATCTCGGCCGAGTGGTTCGCCTATCTGACCTTCCCGGCCTACGCCTTTGTGGCGTGGCGGATGCGGGAACGACCGTGGCTGGCGGTGGCCGGCGCCGTTCTGCTGGCGCTGGGCGTCTACGCCGCCTTCCAGCCGCTGGCGGGCTTCTCCCTGACCGAGGCGACCTTCCGCTGGGGCGCGCTCAGGATCGTGCCCTGCTTCCTGCTGGGCTGCGCCCTCTATCTGGTGCGCCGTCGCGCGCCCGTTCCGTATGCGGGGCCCCTGGCCCTGATCAGCGGCCTGGCCCTGCTGGGCAGCGCCTCGCTGGGTCTGTGGGACCCGGTGGTCGTGCTTCTGGCCGGCGCGATGATCCTCGGCCTCGGCTCGCTGGACAACGCCCGCGCCGGGCTGATGGGATCGAAGACCGGGGTCTATCTCGGCGAGATCAGCTATTCGATCTACATGGTCTGCGCCCCGGCGCTTCTGGTCATGACCAATGTCGCGGCGCGGCTGACCGGCGCTGAGGACAAGCGGTTTCACATCATTGTGTGGCTGGCGGTGGTGGCGGCGATCCCGGTCGCGGCCATGGCCACCTATCATCTCGTCGAACGCCCGTGCCGACAGGCTTTGAGGGGATTCGCCGAGGGGCGGCGGGCGCGGTCAACCGCGACAAAACCGCACACGGATTCGCCCGAAAGGGTTCTTCAACCCTCGAAAACTATCGTCTAGGGATAGGTCTTCGGACGTCGGGGAAACGCGCCAGTATGTTGAAACGGCTCACAGCCGCTGCGGTTGCAGCGACCCTCGGATTTTCTGCGCTGGGCTATGCGCCCGTCGCGAAGGCCGACGAGCCCTACTGGCAGTGCGTGACCTTCGCCCGCATGTTTTCGGGCATCAACATCTTCGGCGACGCCCTCACCTGGTGGCGGCAGGCCCAGGGCAAGTTCCGCACCGGCGGCCGGCCCGAGACCGGCGCCGTCCTGGCCTTCCAGCCCAGCGGCCGGATGACCCGCGGCCACGTCGCCGTCGTTTCCGATATCCTGACCGACCGCGTGATCCGCGTGACCCACGCCAACTGGGGCGGCAGCCGCGGCCGGGTCGAGGAAAACGTCACCGTCGTCGACGTTTCGTCCTCGGGCGATTGGAGTGCGGTCAAGGTCTGGTACAACCCGATCCATGACCTCGGCACCTCCGTCTATCCGACCTATGGCTTCATCTACAAAGCCCCGGCCGCCCGGACCGTCGAGACCGTCCTCATGGCCTCGGCCGACGTCCCGTCCGGCCAGCCCTAAAACTCCCGTTCACTACAGGCTCAAGGCATGATCCGCGTCTGGTGCGCGGGCCGTTCCGCCTGCGAGCAACTGGTCGATCCCGCGGCCTGGACCCTGCCGCCTGACGCGGTCTGGATCGATCTGATCGCTCCCACCCTCGAGGAAGAAGGCGCCGTCGAAAAGGCGCTGGGCCTGTCGGTGCCGACCCGCGAGGAAATGGCCGAGCTCGAGGCCTCCAGCCGGGTCTTTCGCGAGAACGGCGCGACCTACGCCACCGCCGACATCATCATCCACGGCGACGAGGAAATTCCGGGCGTCGAGCCCGTGACCTTCGTGGTCACCGGCGGACCGCTGGTGACCATCCGCTACACCGACCCCAAGCCCTTCCGGCTGATGATCGAGAAGCTGGAGCGCGAGCCGAACCGCTGCGCCACGGGCGCCGATGTCTTCCTGAACCTGATGGAGACCATCATCGACCGCGTCTCCGACATCCTGTCGGGCACCGTGCTCAGGGTCGAGACCATCGCCGGCCACGTCTTCTCGGGCGGCAAGACCGTCGGCTTCGGCAAGCTGATCACCAAACTGGGCCGGGCCCAGATGAGCAACGCCCGCATCGAGCAGAGCCTGGCCGGACTGGCGCGGATCTTCGCCTTCGTCGGCATCGACGAGCGGATGGACACCGAGGAGGCCAGGACGCACCTGCGCTCTCTGGCCCGCGACGCCGAGAGCCTGTCCGCGCACAACCAGTCGGTCGCCGCCTCGATCAATTTCCAGCTGTCGGCGGCGCTGGGCCTGATCAACATCGAGCAGTCGTCGATCATCAAGATCTTCTCGGTGGCGGCGGTGGCCTTCCTGCCGCCGACCCTGATCGCCTCGATCTACGGCATGAATTTCGACCACATGCCCGAGCTGGCGCAGCCCTGGGGCTATCCGCTGGCGGTAGTCGCCATGGTGGTGTCCGCCATCCTGCCGCTGGCCTGGTTCCGGAAGCAGGGCTGGCTCTGACGGCGGGCGGCCTGCGGACTTGACCCGAACGGCGCGGTCCGCGTTTGTTGCTGGAGATAGACCGGAGCCCCCCATGCGCCTCACCGCCCTCGCCGTATCCGCCCTGATCCTGTCGGCCTGTTCCCAGGGGGACGAGTCCGCCGCGCCGCCGCCCGCGGTCCCGGAGCCCGCGCCGGTGCTGGGCGGCGTCGACCTGACCCAACCCGTGCGGGCGCTGGGCACCGAGCCGTTCTGGAGCGTGGAGCTGACCGGGAGCGAGATGGTCTATACGACCCCCGAACCGCCCGAACAGCGCGCGCCCCAGCCGAAGGCCGTCCTCCAGGGCACCACGGCGACCTTCGAAGGAAAGACCGGGGCCGGGACGCCGCTCAGCGTCACCCTGGTCGCCACCGAATGCTCCGACGGGATGAGCGACCGCACCTATCCGCTGACCGCCATGGTCAAGGTCGGCGAGACCAGCCTGAACGGCTGCGCCGCCTCTTCGGCGGCCGTCATGTCCACAGGGGAGAGCGGTCCGGTGGTCGAAAAGGCTCAGCCCGCGGCCTGATCCCTCAGGGTCCGCATCGCGCCCAGACGGGCGAAGGCGATGGTCAGGGCCTTGCGGCGGGCCGGGGCCAGCGGAGCCAGGGGCGCCTCGCGCACCACGGCCCCGCCGAAGCCGTCGGCGACGATCAGGCCGGGGTGTTCGGGCAGGATGTCCGACGGAAACTCGGGCGCGACCGCGAAATAGAAGGCGTCGCAGAACGGGCCGTACTCGCCCCATTTGCGGTCGACGCGATAGTCCTCGATCCCGGACTTGACCTCGCAGATGACGATGTCGCCGCGCGGCCCGATGGCCATGACGTCGGCGCGCCGCCCGTTGGGCAGGCAGACCTCAAGCAGGGGCGCATAGCCCAGATCGACCATCAGCCGCGCCGCGCCCCGCGTCACCGACAGGGTCGTCTCCGGACGGCTGAAGACGAGGTCGATCTGCAGGAGTTCGGCGGGCATCCCGCTTTATGTTCCGCTTGTGTTCCGGTTTCAAGCGGGACGGGGCGGGCTCAACGACCCGTGTGGATCACATTGGAGACGTCCAGCCCGAGGGCGCGGGCGCGGGCGACGACCCGGGTCCGCTCGGTCTCCGAAGGACTCTGACTGCGGTGCCACGCCCACCAGTCCGACCTGTCGGGCAGGGAGAGGATGGCCCAGCTGTAGTCGGGCGCACGGTCCTGGACCTGATAGTTCTGTCCCGCCAGACCGCCGACGCCGAGCAGGCCGGTCAGGGTGAAGCGGAAGCGGGTGTTGGTTCCCGGATCGGTGACGCGGGCGTTGGCCCTCAGGGTCTCGATCGCGCCGTCCGCGCGACGCGTGCAGGTGACCAGGATGCCGTAGCGGTCGGCCCGGGCCTGCGGATTGAAATCGATCTGCGCCCGGCGGCAGTCCTTCTGCACGTCGTTGGGGCTGCGCGCGATCTCGAACCAGCGGCCGTCGAACCGGTCGAGGTCGAGCGTGCGGGACTGGGCTGCGGGCTGGGCGGCGGGTGCGGCGGCGGCGGCGGGCGCCGACAGCGCACAGAGGCAGGCGGCCAGCAGGGCGCGGCGGATCGGGGTCATGGAACGTCCTTCGCGTGATCGTCCCGCGCAGATACGGACCGGAGCCGCCGACGGTTGCCTGCCTACAAGATGAACCGGCTCAGATCCGCGTCCCGCGACAGGTCGCCGACCAGATCGCGCACCTTCGGCCCGTCGAACGCCACGGTCTGGCCGGTCAGGTCCGAGGCCTTGAAACTGGTCTCCTCCAGCACCCGTTCGATCACCGTCACCAGCCGCCGCGCGCCGATGTTCTCGACCGCGCCATTGGCCGCCACGGCCGCGTCGGCCATGGCCTCGACCGCGTCGTCGGTGAAGGTCAGGGTCACGTTCTCGGTGGCCAGCAAGGCCTGGTTCTGGCGGATCAGATTGGCCTCGGGTTCGGTCAGGATGCGCACGAAGTCGTCGCGCGTCAGGGCCTTCAGCTCGACCCGGATGGGCAGCCGGCCCTGCAGCTCGGGCAGCAGGTCCGAAGGCTTGGCGACGTGGAAGGCGCCCGAGGCGATGAACAACACATGGTCGGACTTCACCGGCCCGTATTTGGTCGAGACGGTGGTGCCCTCGATCAGGGGCAGCAGGTCGCGCTGGACGCCCTCGCGCGACACGTCGCCGCCCGAGCGATCGGACCGGCCGGCCACCTTGTCGATCTCGTCGATGAAGACGATGCCCTCGTTCTCGGCCAGCTGCATGGCCTCGGTGGTCAGGCTTTCCTGATCCAGCAGCTTGTCGCTTTCCTCGGTGACCAGCGGCGCGAGGGCGTCGCGGACGGTCAGTTTCGCGGTCTTGGTCCGGCCGCCGCCCAGCTTGCCCAGCATTTCGGACAGATTGATCATGCCGACATTGCCGCCGCCGGGCAGGTCCAGCCCCTGCATGGGCGAGCCGGTGTCGGCCAGGGTGATCTCGATCTCCTTGTCGTCCATCTCGCCGGCGCGCAGCTTCTTGCGGAAGCTCTCGCGCGTCGCCGGCTGGGAGCCGGGACCGACAAGGGCGTCGAGGATGCGTTCCTCGGCCTGGCCCTCGGCCTTGGCCTTGACGCCCGCGCGGCGCTTGTCGCGGACCATGACCAGGGCGGCCTCGACCAGGTCGCGCATGATCTGGTCGACGTCGCGGCCGACATAGCCGACCTCGGTGAATTTGGTCGCCTCGACCTTGAGGAAGGGCGACCCCGCCAGCCGGGCCAGACGCCGGGCGATCTCGGTCTTGCCGACGCCGGTCGGGCCGATCATCAGGATGTTCTTGGGCGTCACCTCGTCGCGCAGGTCGTCGGGCACGCGCTTGCGCCGCCACCTGTTGCGCAGGGCCACGGCGACGGCGCGCTTGGCGTCGTGCTGGCCGACGATGAAGCGGTCGAGTTCGGAGACGATTTCGCGGGGGGAGAGGTCGGTCATCTTTCGCAGATAGGGCGGCTCAACCCCCCGCGGGAGGGGGCGCGGCGATCGGGGCGGGGATCAGCTGGGCCATGATCAGCCTCCAGCCTTCGGGCCGCTTCTGCCACAGCCGCATATAGTGGCCCCTGCGCGACTGTCCGTCGCGGGTCCAGGCCGCCGGGCCATACGTCCAGGCCATGTCTCCCGCCTCCGAGGCGCCGCCGCCCTCGGCGGGGCCGAACTCGAACCGGGCGGGCCAGCCGTCGAGGGCCGCGGCGAAGGCGGCCGGGCTCTCGGCCGGGGGCAGGGGAGCGACATAGAGCCGACCGTCCGGCGCCAGCACCGACAGATGGGCGGCCTTCTGGTCGACCGCGGCGGCCATGGCCAGTGCGGCCTCGGCCTCCCGGACCTCGGTCATGGCGGCTTCGGGCGACGCCGTGCCGACCGTGGAGACGGGCAGAAGCCTCGGTTCGGTGTCGGGCCCCGGCTGACCCGCCGGACTGGCGTTCGAGCCGCCGTCATAGACCCAGCGCCACTGGCCGACGGCCTGGCGCACCCAGACCGTGAAATAGTGGCCGTAGCCCTCCTGATCGCGGGCGGCGGGGCCGGTGGTGAAGCCCATCTCTCCCGAGCGGGCGATACCGGCGAAGGTCGGGTGCCATTCGATCAGCGGCTCGCCCGGCTGGCGGGTCAGGGGCGCGCCCTCGAAGACCTTTTCGAGGGTCAGGGCCTGGCCGCCGTTGATCAGGATGGCGTCGGGGCGGCCCCATTTCTGGAAGCTGCCGGCCAGACCCAGGGCGGGAAAGTCCGCCGCGAAGGCCCGTTCGGCGGCCACCACGGGGGCGACGTCGGGGCTTCGGGTCAGGCCGGGCGTGGCGGCCAGCAGGGCCGCAGCGAAGACGAAGACGCGCATGAGTGATCCTCCCGCCGACGATCATCGTCATAAGCGCGGACCTGTCCCGTTAAATCGCGGAAAGCTCAGTCCAGCGTCTCAACCGTCAGATTGCCGTTGGTGTAGACGCAGATGTCGGCGGCGATCGCCATGGCGCGGCGCGCGATGGCGTCGGCGTCGAGGTCCGAATAGTCCATCAGCGCCCG
>NZ_JAKFEB010000230.1:0-5345 GCF_036677305.1 Brevundimonas sp.
CGACTGGCCCGAGCCGATGATGTCCACGTCGGCGACCCGGCCATAGACGTTCATGGCGTCGATGTTGAAGCCCGCCACCGTCGTGGCCAGCGGATAGACCGGGTTGGCGGCGTAGAATTCGGAACCCAGCAGGCCGCTCTCCTCGGCGGTGAAGCTGATCATCACGATCGAGCGTTCGGGACGCGGGCCGGCGGCGAAGACGCGCGCCAGCTCCAGCAGGCCGGAGGTGCCCGTGGCGTTGTCTACGGCGCCGTTGAAGATGCGGTCGCCGTTCGCATCCGGATCGCCGACGCCGATGTGGTCCCAGTGGCCCGTGTACAGGATGGTCTCGTCGGGATGGGTCCTGCCCGGCAGGCGGGCGATGACGTTGTGGGTCGTGACCCGGCTGGTGGCGACGTCGAACATGGCGCTGAAGGTCGCGCCGTTCAGCTCGACCGGGCGGAAGTCACGGCTGCGGGCGCTGGCCTTGAGCGCCTCGAAATCCTGGCCCGCGCGGCGGAACAGGTCGACGGCGACGTCGCGCTGCATCCAGGCCTCCATCGGCACGCGTTCGGCGGCGGCGTTGGCGCGGACGATGTCGAACTGCGGGCCCGACCAGCTGTTCTGCACCGTGGCCCAGCCATACGACGCCGGGGCCGTCTCGTGCACGATGAGGACGCCGGCGGCGCCCTGACGGGCCGCCTCCTCATATTTGTAGGTCCAGCGGCCGTAGTAGGTCATGGCCCGGCCGTTGAAGGTGTCCAGCGCCGGCTCCTCGAAGTCGGCGTCGTTGACCAGCACGACGATGACCTTGCCGCGCACGTCCACGCCCTTGAAGTCGTCCCAGTTCCGTTCGGGCGCCTTGATGCCGTAGCCGACGAAGACCAGCGGCTTGTCGGTCAGCATGACGTGATCGCCCGGCAGGCGGGTCGAGATGGTGATCTGCTGGCCCTGGGTCAGGGGAATGGTCTCGCCGGCGACCTTCAGGTTCACGCCGCGGAAGTTCGAGGCGGAGAAGCGGTTCAGCGCCACGTCCTGGGTCCACGACCCGTTCGGGCCGCCGGGCCCGAAGCCGGCCGCCGCATATTGTTCGCTGAGGTAGCGGATGGTCATGTCCTCGGCCGGGGTGGCGATGCCGCGGCCCTGGTATTCGTCGCTGGCCAGCACGCGGACATGCTCGGACAGGCGGGCCGTGTCGAAGCTGGCGGCGGGCGCGCCCGCGCCCCCTCCGTCCATCGTCGCACAGGCGGACAACAGGGCGCCGGCGGCGAGCACGGCGGCGGTCGGGAACAGACGCATGGACGGATACACCCTCGGTCAATGACAGGACGGGCGGGACCCTAGGGCGAGTTTTTCAGCCTGTCGATGCGCATGAAAAACCCGCCGGAGCCTCGCGGCCCCGGCGGGTCATTGCATCGTCCGTGTCCGGCGGTCCCTAGTGGGCCACGCCCTTCCAGATCCGGCGGTAGCTGAGGTAGGTGACGCCCGCGAACAGGAACAGGAAGATCAGCACGCCCAGGCCCGTCTGCTTGCGCTGGACCTGCTTCGGGTCCGAGGCCCAGGCGATGTAGGCCGACACGTCCTTGGCCATCTGGTCGACCGTGGCGGCGGTGCCGTCGTCATAGGTCACCTGACCGTCCATCAGCGGGTTCGGCATGGCGATGAAACCGCCGGCGGGCACATGGGCGCCTTCCGGCACGAACGGGCTCAGGTCGCCGGCCATATATTCGTTATAGTACTGGCCCGGCCGGATCTGCAGATCAGCCGGCGGCTCCTTGTAGCCGGTCAGCAGCGAATAGATGTAGTTCGCCCCGCCGTGACGGGCCTTGGCCATCACCGACAGGTCGGGCGGCGCCGCCCCGCCGTTCGCGGCGGCCGCGGCCGTGGCGTTCGGATACGGGTTGGGGAAGCGGTCGGCGGCGGTGCCGTCACGCATCACCGGCTCACCGGTTTCGGTGTCGATGTCCGCGATCTGGACTTCCTTGGCCAGCGCCTTGACGAAGCGGTTCTCGGCCGGATTGGCCTGATGCGCGTCGTAGAAGGGCCCGCCCGGCTCGGCCAGGGTGCGGAAATGCATGAGGTTCATGCTGTGGCACGAGGCGCAGACCTCACGGTAGACCTTGTAGCCCCGCTGCAGCTGGCCCTGATGGAAGGCGCCGAACGGGCCGTCGAAGGCGAAGCCGCCGTCGCGCAGTTCATGGGCGCCGCCCTCGGCCATCGCCGGCGCGGCGGTGAACGCCAGGCCGGCGGCGGCGGCGATCAGGACCAGGGTCTTCTTCATGGCGCGGATATTCGTCTTGAGGGTCATGGTCGCGATCAGCCCTTCTTCTCGGGCGAGGCCGGAGCCGCCGACGTCATGGCGTCGCCGCCCGACAGAACCGGTTCCGAGATCGTCGCCGGGATCGGCTTCGGAGTCTCGCGCAGGCCGACCAGCGGCATGATGATCAGGAAGAAGGCGAAGTAGTAGAGCGTCGCCAGGCGGGTCAGCCACAGATAGCTGTTCAGGTCGCCGTCGATCAGGGTGAAGGTCTTGAAGGTCCCGATGACCGGCGCGTCCGGCAGCTGGGCGCCGCACCAGCCCAGGATCAGGCCGACCGCGACGAAGACCAGGAAGAAGACCTTCATCGTCGGACGATAGCGCATCGACCGCACCTTGGACGTATCCAGCCAGGGCAGGACGAACAGCACGCCGATGGCGCCGAACATCGCCAGCACGCCGCCGAACTTGTCCGGGACGGCCCGCAGGATCGCGTAGAAGGGCAGCATGTACCACTCGGGCACGATGTGCGCCGGCGTCACCAGCGGGTTGGCCGGGATGTAGTTGTCGGCGTGACCCAGGGCGTTCGGCATGAAGAAGACGAACAGGGCGAACAGGATCAGGAACAGGATGATGGCGAAGCCGTCCTTGACCGTGAAGTACGGGTGGAACGGAACCGTGTCCTTGGCCTGACGGTCCTTCGGGATCAGGATCCCGACGGGGTTGTTCTGACCGGCGTGGTGCAGGGCCCACAGGTGCAGCACCACGCAGCCGGCGATGACGAACGGCAGCAGATAGTGCAGCGAGAAGAAGCGGTTCAGGGTGGCGTTGTCGATCGCCGGGCCGCCGCGCAGCCAGATCAGGATCGGCTCGCCGACGACCGGGATGGCCCCGATCAGATTGGTGATCACCTCGGCGCCCCAGTAGGACATCTGGCCCCACGGCAGGACGTAGCCCAGGAAGGCGGTGGCGATCATCAGGAAGAAGATCAGGCAGCCGACGATCCAGATCATCTCGCGCGGCGCCTTGTACGAGCCGTAGTACAGCCCGCGGAGCATGTGCAGATAGACCGCGATGAAGAACATCGAGGCGCCGTTGGCGTGGGTGTAGCGGATCAGGTCGCCGCCGTTGACGTCGCGCATGATGCGCTCGACCGAGGCGAAGGCCAGTTCGGTGTTGGGCACATAGTGCATGGCCAGGATGACGCCGGTGGCGATCTGGATGACCAGGCAGAGGGCCAGGATGCCGCCGAAGGTCCACCAGTAGTTGAGGTTCTTCGGGGTCGGCAGCGACATGTAGTCAGCGCCGAAGCGGACGATCGGCAGGCGGGTGTCGAGCCACTTCTCGACGCCGGTCTTGGGGACGTAGGTGGATTCGTGATCGCTCATCGGTCTCGCCCTCAGCCGATCTTGATGCGGGTGTCGGAGACGTAATCGTACTCCGGCACGACGAGGTTCGCGGGCGCCGGTCCCTTACGGATGCGGCCCGAGGTGTCGTAGTGCGAGCCGTGGCAGGGGCAGAACCAGCCGCCGAAATCACCGGCTCCGAAGGTCGGGATGCAGCCCAGGTGGGTGCAGTTGCCGAGCAGGACCAGATACTGCTGGTGGCCGGCCTTGACGCGATCGCCGTCGGACTGCGGGTCCTTCAGCGCCGAGAGCGGCGCCGACACGGCTTCCTGGATTTCCCGCGGCGTGCGGTAGCGGACGAAGACAGGCTTGCCCTGCCACTTGATCACGACCTGCTGGCCTTCCTGGACCTTGCTCATGTCGAACTCGATCGACGCCAGCGCCAGGGTGTCGGCGGCGGGGTTCATCGAATTGATCAGCGGCCAGGCCAGCATGGCTCCGGCGCCGACGGCGGCCGCGCCGGCCGCGATATGGATGAAGTCCCGGCGGGAGGCGTCGCCGCCTGTACCGTTCTCAGTCACGACCGATTCGGCCACGTCTTACTCCTCGTGCGCCGCGGTCCGCGCCCGGAACGGGGTGCGGAGGATCGGCATGGATGCTCTAGCGGCTTCCCGTCGGTCTGACCCGGCCCTGCGTTGCGGCTCATCGCCGCAAAGTGCGCCGTCCCTTGAGAAACAGTCGCAATTCGAGCCGCGACAGACCCCCGGGCCGCGCGTATGAGGGCCTTAGAATGCGTCTCGCCCTTTTTCAACCAGCCATTCCGCAGAACGTGGGCGCATGCATCCGCCTCAGCGCCTGTTTCGGCGTGGAACTGCATGTGATCGAGCCCGCGGGTTTCCGTTTCGACGACCGCGCCCTGAAGCGCGCGGCGCTGGACTACGGCCCCCTGGGGCACATGACGCGCCACGCCGGCTGGGAGACTTTCCAGCGGGATCGCGGCCCGGGCCGGCTGATCCTGTTCACCACGAAGGGGGCGACGCCGCTGGACGATTTCGTCTTCCGGCCGGACGACACCCTGCTGTTCGGCAGCGAGCCCACAGGCGCCCCGGACTTCGTGCATGACGCCGCAGACGCCCGGGTGGTCATCCCCATCCAGCCCGGGGCGCGCTCGCTGAACCTGTCGGTCTCGGCGGGGATCGCCCTGTGGGAAGGCCTCAAGGCCCGTCGGTGATCAGCAGCACGGTGGCCAGCCCCGTCCGCCGGTCCAGCCAGAACCAGCTGCTGTCCTCGGATTCGCCGTCGAACCAGTCGCTCCATGCCGCCCACGAGTGATAGCTCAGCGCCTCGGAGCGGCGCCCGCCGAAGGCGCCCTCGGCCAGACCGTCGACAAGCTGGATCACCTGGGGATCCGGAAAGCCGCCCCCGCGATAGACGCCGCCATGGCTGAGGCGGCTGGCCAGCCCGCCGAGCGATCGCCAGCCGTCCGTCAGCTCGAACCCGAGGTGCGGCCCCATTCTCGCCAGGTGGGGGTTCGCCGCCGCGGCGTCTTCGCTCCAGCGGACGTCGCCGACCTCGGGCAAGGCCTGGCGGACAACCGGGCGCCGGAAGAACTCCGTGAAGAACCAGAGGTCATGCAGGCGATTGCGCGTCAGGAAGAAGACAAGCGCGGGGTCGAGGTCGAGGAAGAACTGCGCCGCCAGGGCTCGACCGTTGGGCCAGTCGGCGTCGATCTCCTCCACAAGCCGGGCGATACGGCCATCCAG
>NZ_JAKFEB010000231.1:0-4389 GCF_036677305.1 Brevundimonas sp.
TACACCATCCGTCTGGTGTCGGAGATCACCGAGTCCAACGGTTCGTCCTCGATGGCCACGGTCTGCGGATCGTCGCTGGCGCTGATGGACGCGGGCGTGCCGCTGAAGCGTCCCGTCTCGGGCATCGCCATGGGCCTGATCCTCGAGCCCTCGGGCGAGTTCGCCATCCTGTCCGACATCCTGGGTGACGAAGATCACCTGGGCGACATGGACTTCAAGGTGGCCGGCACGCGCGAAGGCATCACCTCGCTGCAGATGGACATCAAGGTCGCGGGCATCACCGAAGAGATCATGCGCAAGGCGATCGCCCAGGCTTCGGCCGGCCGCCTGCACATCCTCGACGAGATGGACAAGGCTATCGACGGCGCCCGCACCGAACTGGGCGAGTACGCGCCCAAGATCGAGTCGATCAAGGTTCCGACCGACAAGATCCGCGACATCATCGGCACCGGCGGCAAGATCATCCGCGAGATCGTCGAAAAGACCGGCGCCAAGATCAACATCGAGGACGACGGCACGGTGAAGATCGCTGCTTCGGACCAGGAGAAGATCGACGCGGCCAAGAACTGGATCTCGTCGATCGTGTCCGAGCCCGAGCCCGGCACCATCTATTCGGGCAAGGTCGTGAAGGTCGTCGACTTCGGCGCCTTCGTGAACTTCTTCGGCGCCAAGGACGGTCTGGTCCACGTGTCGCAGATCAGCCTGGAACGCGTCGCCAACCCGGCCGACGTCCTGACCGAAGGCCAGGAAGTCAAGGTCAAGTTCCTGGGCATGGACGACCGCGGCAAGACCAAGCTGTCGATGAAGGTCGTCGATCAGGAAACCGGCGAGGACATCACCGACAAGATCAACGCCGAGCGCGCTGAACGCGGTGAAGCCCCGCTGTCGGACGACACGGGCGGCCGCCCGAAGCGTGAAGGCGGCGGCGATCGTGATCGCGGTCGCAGCCGTCGCTAGGGCGACTTTGCTGAAATGAACGGGGCCCCGGCGGAAACGCCGGGGCCTTTTTCTTTGGGCGGCGTGGGGGTTCGGTTGTCAAAGACCGGCAGGGGAGCGCCGCTTCCGAGGCCGGTCGAGGGCAGAGAGTCTCGTACAGCCTTCGAAAAAATGCGGGACGGCGGAGTCCGCAAAGAACGCCATTCGCGCGGAGACCCGTTTACGTCTGCCAGGGGGCGCGTAACGGCAGGTGGACGGTGTCAAAGACCAGGCCCGGCGGGCATTTGACTATCTTGCACATGCCCGCGTCAAAAACGGTCGCAGGCTGGTTTGCATCGACACAGGCGACCACCCGATGGAGCGAAAGTAGCGGACTCCTGTCCCCGAAAGGGCGGATTGGAAGGGGCGAGAGTCCTCATTCCCCGGAGCGATCCTTCTGCCTGGGCTGCGCCGCCTCCAACAGGCGACGCTCACCCTTGAGCGCACGGCGGCGGGCGTGGCCGTCAACCCTGACGAGACCTTCGAAGGCTGAGCAGGCCGAGACCGAGGAGGGCGCCGGTCATCCCGACCAGCAGAACGAGGAGCGCTGCGGCGTAGTTGGGGGCATAGACGGAAAAGGGGATCGGCGGGTTCATATTGATCAGCATGCTCCGTGCGCCCGCCGCGCCATAAAGGGCGCCCAGAACGCCCCAGCCGAAGGCGGCGGCAAAGCCGATCACGGCGCGAGGGCGCGCGCCGGCGCACAGGCTGATGGTTCCGATCACGGCCGAGACGACCGACAGCGCCACACACGCCGTCTCCACGGGGTTGAGGTCGGTCAGCAAATACAGCGTGTGGCGGGGGCGCATTCCCCCCAACATCATCATCCAGACGAGGCCGCCGAGAGCGACGACCCAGGCGAAGCCGGCCGTGATGAGCAGGGTGCGGGTCGTCATGGCGGTGATCCCTGTCCCACGGCGATTGTCAGGGGGTGCGCGGCGCCAGCCAGGTCACGGCGAACAGGCCGAACAGGAAGCCGCCGAGGTGGGCTTCCCAGGCCAAGCCGCCCTGGCCGCCGGTCATCCACATCAGGAGGAAGATGAGGCCGAACAGGATGACGTTCATCTTCGCAAAGGCCTTGATCTGCTCCCACACCGGTCCCGACCGGATCGGCACGATGCCGCCGTCGGGCCCGATCCGCGCGGCCGCGCCCCACAGGCCGCAGATGGCGCCCGAGGCGCCGACCATGGGTATGACGCCGGCCGGATGCAGGGCCAGATAGAGGGCCGCGCCCAGCAGGCCGGAGACGAGGAACAGGACGGCGAAGCGCAGCCAGCCGGACGGCCCGACGCCGAAGCGCGACATGACGACGGGGGTGACCCCCAGCAGGAAGCCGCAGTTCATCAGCAGGTGCGTCAGCCCGCCGTGGGTGATCATGTGGGTCAGGAGCGCGGACCAGCGGCCCTCGGCCAGGGCCTGGGCCGACAGGCCCCAGGTCGAGGGCGTGAAGCCGCGCGCGCTGTCGCCGGCGAAGACGCCGGCGAGGGCGACGGCGATACAGACGGCGCTCACCGCATAGGCGGGCGCCGCCCGCAGGGTGGTTGTCTCGCGCCAGAAGGCCGGATCGGAAAAGGACAGCTGGACGCCCAGCCGCCCGTCGGAGGCGCTCTGGAGCCGGGAGGGCGTGACGGCGGCGTCGTCTATCATGGGTTGAGTGTGGCGGAAGATCGGGGCGGTGAACAGGGCCCCCTTCTCCTCCCTCGGCGCGCCGCGATCAGTGATGCGCCGGCGGCGGCGTGCGGGGCGCCAGTCGGGGCATGGCCAGCAGGCCGAACAGGAAGCCGCCGAGGTGGGCTTCCCACCCCACGCTGCCGATGACGCCGCCCTCCATCTGGACGATGACAAAGACGAGCCCGACCATCATCAGGTTCAGCAGGACGAACAGCACCACCTCGTCGAAGATCCGCCGCGTCCGCAGCGGAATCATGCCGCCGTCGGCGCCGATGCGGACGACGGCGCCCCACAGGCCGAAAATGGCGCCCGAGGAACCGACCATCGGCGGCCCGCCCGGGTTGAGGGCGAGATACATCGCCGCCCCGGCCAGGGCCGAGCCGGCATACAGCGCCGCGAACCGGCCCCAACCCGCGCGCCCGGAGCCCAGCCGCACCATGGCCAGAGGCGTCAGGGGCAGCAGGACGCTGAGGTTCATCAGCAGGTGGGCGAGGTTCCCATGGGCGACCATGTGCGCGGCGACGGTGTGCCAGCGCCCGTGCGCCAGCGCCTGACCCGAAATCCCCCAGGGCGCCGGGCCGTCTGCCGTCTGGGCGGCCAGGGCCAGGCCGAAGACGGCGGCCAGGATGAGGGCCGGCGCCCCGGCGGCGGAGAACAGCAGCTTCCAGGTGCGGCGGTCCCAGATCGGCGGGCCGGACCGCAACCGCCCGCGGGCGTCGCGTCGGCGGGCGAACAGCGGCGGACGGTCGGCGGCGGGCTGGCTCATGCGGGAGACTGTGGCGCAACCGGAGCGGGTTGGACAGGGGGTGGGAGGGCGCGAGGCGGCGGATTGCCAGCATCGTCTCCTCCCTGTTCGCGTAGCGAATGGGGAGGTGGCGCGGCGCGCCTTCGCGCCGTGACGGAGGGGGCGGCGCAGGCGTCAGCCCGTCATCCGCCAATCACCCTCCGCCGAAGTCGCCCCCTCCACCACCCGGGCTGAGTCGCCCGGGCGGTCCCCCTCCCCATCGGCTTCGCCGACAGGGAGGAGACAGGAGGGGCGGTGAGGCGGCTGTTCGAGGGCCATCCGCACTGCATGATCTACCTTGCTATGCGGTGGAGGTGATGCCGCTGTTGGTGGGTGAGGTCCTCGAATCTTCAGAAAGTCTCAATCCCTCTCTAGCCACACGTGGTTAACGGAGGACGCCAATGCTTTCAACGATCGGCTATGAAGGTGCTCGGCCTAGCGACTTCGTCAGCACGCTGCAGCTTGCCGATGTTCAGATGGTGATCGACATTCGTGATCGTGCGCAATCACGGCGCCCAGGGTTCTCGAAGTCAGCGTTACGAGAGAGTCTGGAGGCGGTTGGTATTGGATACCTTCACCTCCGAGAGCTCGGTGATCCAAAGGAGGGGCGGGAGGCTGCGAGGTCAGGAGATCTGGCCAAGTTTCGACAAATCTATGCCGGAGTTCTGAAGACTAACGAGGCTGTCAGTGCTCTGGATCAGATCGCGGCCCTCAGTGCGCAAATGAGCGTATGCCTGTTGTGCTACGAGCGGGACTACACGGAATGCCACCGTAAGATCGTTGCAGATCGCCTAGAATCGGTTGTTGGATCAAAGGTCCGCCACCTAGGAGTGAAGGCGAATGTCGCGACTGGTGGCGTCGAAAGACGAATGCGTCATGTTGGTGAAGGCGCTCCCGCATAAGAGCAGCAACTATTTCGAGACGGTTTGCTGTGCTGGGGTCGGACACGACATGAAGTG
>NZ_JAKFEB010000232.1:0-19607 GCF_036677305.1 Brevundimonas sp.
TCGGCGGCGCGGAAGCGGTAGCCGGGGGTGATGAAGATGGCCGTGTCGCCGTGGAAGGGACGGATCTCGCCGTCCTCCGTCGTGGCGCTTTCCAGCAGGCGCAGGCTGGTGGTGCCGACGCAGACGATGCGGCCGCCGGCGGCGCGGACGGCGTTCAGGGCGGCGGCGGTATCGGCGGAAACCTCGCCCCATTCGGAGTGCATCCTGTGGTCGGCGGTGTCGTCCGCCTTGACCGGCAGGAAGGTGCCGGCCCCGACGTGCAGGGTCAGGGCGTGGGTGGAGACGCCGCGGGCGCGGATCGCGTCCAGCAGGGCAGGGGTGAAGTGCAGCCCCGCCGTCGGCGCGGCGACCGAGCCGTCCCAGTGGGCGAACATGGTCTGGTAGTCGGACCGGTCGCGGTCGTCCTCGGCGCGTTTGGCGGCAATGTATGGCGGCAGGGGCATGACGCCGACGTCGCGGATCGCCTCGTCCAGCATGGGTCCGGACAGGTCGAAACGCAGGGTGACCAGGCCGTCCTCGCCCTTGTCGACCACGGTGGCGTCGAGGCGGCCCAGCAGGCAGGCGCCGTCGGCCTCGGCGCCGAAGCGGATGCGGTCGCCGGCCTTGATCCGCTTGCCGGGTTTCATGAAGGCCGACCAGACGTCGGGCGCATCGCGGTGATGCAGGGTGGCCTCGACCTCGACCGTCAGGGTCTCGCCTTCAGGGCCGATGCGCTGGCGGACGCCGGACAGGCGGGCGGGGATGACGCGGGTGTCGTTGAACACCAGGGCGTCGCCGGGCTGAAGGAAATCGGGCAGGTCCCGGATGATGCGGTCTTCGAGCGCGCCGTCCTTCACCACCAGCAGGCGCGCGGAATCGCGCGGCTCGGCGGGGCGGAGCGCGATGTGGTCGTCCGGCAGATCGAAGTCGAAATCGGCGGTCTTCATCAGGCGGCGCAAAGGCCACGGGGGTCGCCGTCGGTCAAGTGCGGCGGGCTATCGCTCCTGACCGCCGTGGCGGTCTTCGGGGGCGATGTAGTGGCGGTCGAGGTCGGCGGGGTCCATGCGCTGGCCGGTGGCCTCGGCGACGATGGCGGCGATGTCGTCATTGGTTTTGCCCGCGTCGCGCATCTGTTCGATCTCGTCGCTGATCATCTCGACGAACTCCGGGACCTCGAAGCGTTCCTCGCCGAGGCCGAGGGCCTGTCGGAGACTACGCTGCGCCTTGATGGCTTCGTCGAGGCTGAAGGTGGTTTGATCGGTCATGGCGCGTCTCTCAGTGCGGGAATCCAACAACCGCCGTGCGCGGGCGAAGTTGCATCACGGCGGTGAACCGGAAGGTGCGAGGCGGGTTGGATCCTCATGCGCGATTTCAGCTTCCTGCCCTCTATCCTCATCGGCGCCGTCGCCAGCGCCCGTTCGATGACGCCCATGGCCGCCTTGGCTGGGGCGCATTTGGCTGGACGGCGGACGCCCGGCCGGCTCCTGCTGCTGGGGCATCCGCTGTTCACGGCCGGGGCCCTGGTCATGGGTGTCGGCGAACTGCTGGGCGACAAGATGAGGTCGGCGCCGGATCGCACGGTCTTCCTCGGCCTGTTGGCGCGGATCATGAGCGCGGGCATCGCGGGCGCCGCCCTGGCGCCGCGAGGCCGGGAGCGGGAGGGGGGCGGGTTCGCCGTCGCGACCGCCGTGCCGCTGGCCTATGTGACACTGGCGGGGCGCAAACGCGCGATGGCTGAGATCGGCCAAACCCGCAGCGGGCTGATCGAGGACGCCCTGATCGTGGCCGCCGGGATCGCCATAGTTGCTTTGGCCGTGAGGCCCCAGGGTTCTCCGCGTTGACCCACGGCCTGTGACGCGTCAAACCGCGCCTCATGTTGCAGAACCTTGAAACCCTCGCACGCGAAGCCAGGTCCTGGCCGTTCGAACAGGCCCGCAATCTGCTGGCGCATGTGCTGAAGAAGCGGCTGGACGACGCCGGGCGGAAAGAGGCCCAGGCGCTGATCGACGCCGGCAAGGCGGACGAGGCGCTGGCGAAGTTTCCGGACCTGCAGCGGCCCGTCATTCTGGAAACCGGCTACGGTCCGTCGGGGCTGCCGCACATGGGCACCTTCGGCGAGGTGGCGCGCACGACCATGGTGCGCAACGCCTTCCGCGCCCTGACCGGCGACCACTGGCCGACGCGGCTGATCGCCTTCAGCGACGACATGGACGGCCTGCGCAAGGTGCCGGACGGCATCCCCAATCCGGAGGTGCTGCGCGAGGACCTGCACAAGCCGCTGACCGTGGTGCGCGATCCGTTCGGGACGCACGACAGTTTCGGGGCCCACAACAACGCCCGCCTGCGCGCCTTCCTCGACAGTTTCGGCTTCGAGTACGAATTCCTGTCGTCGACCGAGCAGTACAAGTCCGGCCGGTTCGACGCGACCCTGCTGGCCCTTCTGGAGCGGTTCGACGCGGTGCAGGCGATCATGCTGCCGACGCTGGGCGAGGAGCGGCGCGCGACCTATTCGGCGTTCCTGCCGGTCAGTCCGGTCACCGGCCATGTGCTGCAGGTTCCGACGCTGGACCGCGATGTGGAGAAGGGGACCATCACCTTCGATGACCCCGCGGGCGGGCGGACGGAGCTGCCGGTCACTGGCGGCCGTGTGAAGCTGCAGTGGAAGCCGGACTGGGCCATGCGGTGGGTCGCCCTGGACGTCGACTACGAGATGGCCGGCAAGGATCTGATCGAGAGCGTCCGCGAGAGCGGCAAGATCTGTCGCGCTTTGGGCGGGGTTCCGCCCGAAGGGTTCAATTTCGAGCTCTTCCTCGACATCGAGGGCAAGAAGATCTCGAAGTCCAAGGGCAATGGCCTGACGATGGAAGAGTGGCTTCGCTACGGCACGCCCGAGTCGCTGAGCTGGTACATGTTCCAGTCGCCGAAGTCGGCCAAGAGCCTGCATTTCAACGTCATTCCGCGGGCGATCGACGACTATCTGGCCGCCATCGAGGCCTTCAAGACGCAGGAGCCGGCCAAGCGGATCGACAACGCCGTCTGGTCGATCCATTCGGGCGCGCCGCCGACCCACACCTCGCCGGTGTCGTTCGCCCTGCTGCTGAACCTGGTCGGCGTGGCCAATGCGTCGAACAAGGACCAGCTGTGGGCCTATTTCGCGAAGTACCTGCCCGAGGCCACGCCACAGAACGAGCCGCTGCTGGACCAGCTGATGGAGCGGGCGCTGAACTACTACGAGGACTTCGTGAAGCCGACGAAGTCGTATCGTCCGCCCGATGCGAAAGAGAAGGCGGCGTTGCTGGATCTGGCCGGGCGGCTGAAGGCCCTGCCGGCGGACACGACCGACGGAGAGCTGATCCAGGGCGAGGTCTACGCCGTGGGCAAGGAACACGCGTTCGAGCCGCTGCGCGGGTGGTTCGGGGCCCTGTACGAAGTGCTGCTGGGCGCGTCGCAGGGGCCGCGGTTCGGCTCGTTCGCGGCGATCTACGGCCTGCCGCAGACCATCCAGCTGATCGAGGCGGGGGCGAACGGCGAGCTGGCGTCCCAGGAGGGGCGGCCTATCCGGAACTGACTGCCGCCTCGGGTCCCGACCCGAGGCGGCCGGGGTGTTCAAACAGCCATGCGCCGCGGTCCGTTCAGTAGCGCCCCCAGGAATGTCCGGTAACGAACATGAACCGAATATAACGGCGAGCCTCCGGGAGCCTTCATCCGGCGTGGCGCATTGTGCTCCTCATCGACCAACCTCGATGAATTGGAGAGACCATGTCGAAGTTCATGAACACCACCCTGGCCACCGCCGCCGCCCTGGCCGCGCTGGTGACCGCGGTCCCGACCGTTTCCATGGCCCAGCAGGCCAACGGCATCACCAACTGTGACGCCCCCGGCGGCCGTCAACGCACCGGCGCCCTGATCGGCGCTGTCATCGGCGGTCTGGCCGGCAGCCGGATTTCGTCCAATGAACGCGCCCTCGGCGCCGTGGCCGGCGCGGGCGCCGGCGCCGCCGCCGGTTCCTACATCGGCTGCAACCAGCAGCGCGCCCGGGCCGAATCCACGGCCAGCAGCGGCGCCCAGTACCGCGCCACGTCGAACCTGCGCATCCGTTCGGGTCCCGGCACCAGCTACCGCCAGGCGGGCTCGCTGCGCGCCGGCCAGCCCTTCGCGGCGATCGGCTCGCAGGGCGAATGGGTCCAGATCGCCGGCGGCGGCTGGGTCAACGCCAACTACGTCACCGCCTACTGATCGGCCCCACGTAGAGACATCGAAGGCCGCTCCGAAAGGGGCGGCCTTCTTTTTTGCGCTATCGCGATGCGCGCGGCGCATCGCTGCTTGAGCGCGGTCAGGCGCTATCGCGATGTGCGCGGCGCATCGCTGCTTGAGCGAGGTCAGGCGTTGTCGCGATCCGCGCAGCATCGCTGCTTGAGCGCGGCGGCTACTGGCTCACCCACAGCACCCGACCCATCCAGACGATGTCGCTGCGCGGCAGGGTGCGGGGCGCATAGGCCGGGTTGATCGAGGCCAGGGTCACCGACCGGGCCGAGATCGCCGCCAGTTCCTTGGCCAGGGTCTCGCCGGAGGCGGTGCGGACGACGACGCGGTCGCCCTTGCGCACCCGGGTGGCGTCGCGGTCCACAAGGACACGGTCGCCCTCGCGGTACAGGGGGACCATGGAATCGCCGTCGATGCGAAGGCTGAACAGGGTGTCCTTCGCCCGGGGCAGGTCGGTCTGCTCCCAGCCGTCTCCGGCGGGCAGGCCCGCATCGTCGAAGAAGCCGTCCTCGCCCGCCCGGGCCATGCCCAGCATGGGCGCCGTGGACGGCCGGTCGGGCGCGTCGAGGGCCAGGGCGGCGAAATCGCCCAGGGACAGGCCGGTGGCGTGAAGGATGCGCGTCAGGCTCTCGGTCGAGGGCCAGCGGGGCCGCGGCGGATCGCCGGCGCCGAACCGTTTGGACGGGTTGAAGCTGGTGGCGTCCAGCCCCGCCCGCAGCGCCAGCCCCGAGGCGCTCAGCCCCTCGCGCCGGGCCAGGCCGTCGATCGCCTTCCATAGCTGGGCATGGGACAGGGGCACGGGATCTCGCCGGAACCGGAGGACTGATTCGGACGCAGATTACAGGTCGGAGTTAGGAATATCCACCTATTCCGGATCGTCGAGGAGCCGTCCGCGCCAGGCCTGGAAGGTCCCGATCGCGATGGCCAGAAGGATGCCGTAGCTGGCCAGGTTGATGACCAGGTAGAAGGCGGCGAGGGGCGGGCGGAGGTCGACGACGGTCAGCAGGTGACTCATGACGATCAGGGCCTGAAGCGCGCCGGCCCAGACCGGCCAGGACCTCCGGCTCTTCCAGGCGAGGGTCGCGTAGACGCCCAGCATGACCACATCAACGCCCATCACGCCCCACTGGGGGCCGGACAGCCGGCTGTCGTCCTGAAGCAGCAGCGACGCCAGCAGACCGAGGGCGAACGCCCCGGCGCCGACCCGTTCCGGTTCGTCGCCCTTCAGGAAGGCGAAGGCCACGACCGCAAGGGATATCGCCGTCCCGATCTGGGCGTAGAGGGTGTCAAACAAGCGCTTCGTCTCTTACGGCCGGCGGGAAGCGGCGCCGGGAGCTTCCATCTGTTCAAGCGCACGACGCTCCTGCCAAGCCCAGAACGTGCCGATAGCCATAGCGAGCAGTACGCCGTAATTGGCCATGTTATTGACGGCGGCGGCGGCATCGGCCGGCGGCCGGAGGTTGGCGGCCACCATGGCGTGGCAGGTGACGACCACGGCCTGACAGCTTGCCGCCCAGATGGGCCAGCTCCGCCGGCTGTGCCAAGCGATGCCGATGAAGACCACCAGCATTATGATCTCGACCCCCATGGGGCCCCATCGCGGCAGGTTCGGCGCGACACCGCCCTTGATCATCGTAGTAGCGAGGAAGGCCACCGCGTAGGCGCCTGCGCCCATTCGCTCCGGTTCATCTCCCTTGGAAAAGGCGAAGGCGACAACGATGACCGCGGCCGCCAAGACAAGCTGGGCGTAGATGGTCACAAACATAGAATCGCCCCCATGCGCCATGCATGGGGGCGATACTGCCTCAAGTCAGCACCGGCGGGAATGACCGCTGGCGGACATTACCTCGAATTTAGACCGCGCGCAGGCGGTGCTCGCCGATCGTGTCCGGCCGCGGGCCCTTTTCGTCGGCTCCGGCGTAGATGCCGTACCCCAGACGACGGTGATCCTTGGCCATCTCGGTGTGGCAGGCGACCATAGCCTGGCGAGCGGCGCTCAGGCTGGCAATCGCTTCCAGAACGCTGGTCTGCGCGTCGGCACCGACGACCGGCGAAATGTTCAGGGCCGTGCGACCGCCGATCATGGCCTGCACCAGGGTGGTGGCGCGGGCGATGGCCTCGTCAACAGCCTTTTCGGTCGCATTCAGGTCGCCGGCGACGCTGGCGATGACTTCGGTCTTGGTCACGAAAAGCCTCCCTCAGGAAAAACTAGGTGAACCACCCCTTAACACAGCCCAGCTTCCTTCGGTAGGATTTTGTTGACTGTGTCTCGTAGGGTTTCGTTCACCATATCAGGGCGGGCGCCGGGCCCGTCTCCGCCGCCGCCGCCGACAGGGGGCGTGTCGCCGGGCTTGTCGATCGGGCCGACCGCCAGGGCGTCGAGCCCGAGCTTTCGCGCGATGGCGGCGAGGGCGGTGTGGGTCTGGACCATCTGGGAGCGTGCCGCGGACAGGGCGCTGAGGCTCCCCGCGGCGCCGTCGAAGGCGCGCTGGCCGGTGACGGCAGAGAGGTAGGCGTCAGCGCGCGCCGCCGGCAGCATCGCCGCCAGCATGGCCGTCTCTATCAGGGCGAGGTCGATGGCGGTCTCGGCCGCGTAGAGTCGCGCGGCCAGGGTTTCGCCGATGGATTGTCTGCTCATGATCTTCCTCCGGTGACCAAGCGTCACGGGCGGAGCCGAGCATGTGTGCTACTAGAACGCTACTCCAGGTCGTCTACTGCAAGTAGGAAGTGTGCGGTCAAAGCCGCGATGGGTTGGGCGCGATCGTCCTGCCAGGCCTCGGCGAGGACATGGGCGACGCGGCGGCCCGCGCGGCTGATGCGGGCGCTGGCGTGGACGTCGACGGGACGGCCCGAGCGAAGATAGGCGACATTGACGTTGATCGGCCGGGGCAGGCGCAGGCGCGGATACAGGGCGGCGACCTGGGCCACGGCGGTCAGCTCCAGCAGGGCCGCGGTGGCGCCGCCGTGCAGCGCGGGCAGGATCGGATTGCCGATCAGCCGGTCGGCGAAGGGCATGGTGACGGTCAGGTCGTCGCCGTCGGCCTGGGTCAGGAGACCGAGGAACCGGGCGTAGGGCAGGCGGTCCAGAAGGTCGGTCATGCCGCCGTCCCTCCGGCGCGCAGGTTGACGCCGGCGCCGCGTCCCTCGCCGGACCCCAGCATATAGGCCATCTGGGCCGCCGCGACGGGGTCTTCGGCCGTATCCTCGAAGGCCCAGGCCCGGACGAAGCCGACAGACCGGGTCAGCCGGTAGCAGCGCGCCTCGGCGATCAGGTCCCGTCGCGTGGCGGCGGCGCGCATGTAGTCGACCCGCAGATCGAGGGTGGCGAGGGTCTCGAACCGGCCGAGCGCCACCCAGGTCGCCAGTCCGCCGACATGGTCCAGAAGGGTGGTGACCAGACCGCCCGACAGGACGCCGGTGTCCGGGTCGCCGACCAGATCCTCGCGCCAGGGCGCGCGGATGCGAACGCGATCGCCTTCAACGCCGTCAAAAACAAAACCGAGGGCGTGGGTGTGAGCGGCGCCGCTGGCCAGCTGAGGCAGCAGATCGAGGATTGTGGACGTCATGATCCGCTTCTGGGTCGGTCGTGAAATGAGCGCAAGTCCGTCCGGTGCGTTGTCTGCTGCGCCATGACCGCCATATCCGCTCCATGATCCGGTTCGAAGACCTGCTGCGGCCCACGCCCGCAGGCCTGTATTGCCCGCCCGGCGACTTCTACGTCGATCCGGTCCGGCCGGTGGATCGCGCCGTCATCACGCACGGCCACGCCGATCATGCGCGGTCGGGACATGGAACCGTGCTGGCGACGCCGCAGACCCTGGCGATCATGGCGGAGCGCTATGGCGAGAACTTCGCGGTCGAGCGGCAGGGCCTGGGCTATGGGGAGACGACCACGCACAACGGCGTCGAGATCGGCATGGCGCCGGCCGGCCACGTGCTGGGCTCGGCCCAGGCCGTGATCCGCTGGAAGGGCGTCACCATGGTCGTTTCGGGCGACTACAAGCGCCGGCGCGACCCGACCTGCACGGCCTTCGAGCCTGTGCCGTGCAACGTCTTCATCTCCGAGGCCACCTTCGGTCTGCCGGTCTTCACCCATCCCCCCGACGGCGAGGAGATCGGCCGGCTGGTGCAGTCCCTGCGGCAGTTTCCGGACCGGGCCCATCTGGTCGGCGCCTACGCCCTGGGCAAGGCGCAGCGGGTCATCCGCCTGTTGCGCGAGGCGGGATGGGAGCGGCCGATCCATGTCCATGGCGCGCTGGAGCGGTTGAACCGCCTGTATGAGCGGGAGGGCGTCGATCTGGGGCCGATCCTGCCGGCCACAGGACTGAAACCGAATGCGCTGGGCGGCGAGGTGGTGATCGCGCCGCCGTCGGCCACGCAGGACCGCTGGGCGCGCCGGTTCGCCGATCCGGTGCTGGCCTTCGCCTCGGGCTGGATGGGGGTCAGGGCGAGGGCGCGGCAGAGGGGCGTGGAATTGCCGCTGGTTCTGTCGGACCACGCGGACTGGCCCGAACTGATCGCCACCTTCACCGAACTGAAGCCGGAAGAGGTCTGGATCACCCACGGTCGGGAAGAGGGTCTGCTGCGCTGGTGCGAGCTGAACGGCCAGGCGGCGAGGGCGCTGCGGCTGGTCGGCTACGAGGAAGAGGACGACGACGTCAGCCCGGCGGACGACGAGGGCGGTTAGGCGACAGACCGGGCCCCGGCGGCGGGCTCGGCCTCGGCTCTCGCGGCGGCGGCGGCCTGTTCGAGGGCGATGTTCATGGCCATGCGCAGGCGTTCCGGCTTGATCGGCTTTTCGACCACGGCGGCCATGCCGATCTCGACGTATTTGCGGGCGTCGTCCGGATCGGCGTTGGCGGTCAGGGCCACGATCGGCAGGCTGGAGGCCGGGCCGTCGAGGGCGCGGATGGCGCGGGTCGCCTGGACGCCGTCCATGCGGGGCATCTTGATGTCCATCAGGACCAGATCGAACCGGCGTTCCTGCACGGCTTCCAGCGCCTCGACGCCGTCCTCGGCGGTCTCGGACGTGCAGCCGAACATTTCACACAGCGCCTGGGCGACCACGCGATTGGTGGCGTTGTCGTCCACGATCAGGATGTGGGGATTGGTGAGAAGCTCGCCGTCGCCGATGCTTTCGACATTGGACGGGACGGCGACCGCGACCTGCGCGCGCGCGACGCTGAGGTCGAAGGCGAAGGTCGCGCCGGGGCCGGCGTTGTTTTCGGCCCAGATACGTCCGTCCATCCGTTCGACGATCTGCCGGCAGATGGCCAGGCCGAGGCCGGCGCCGTCGGGCCCGGAGCCGTGGACGAACGGGTCGAAGATTTCATCGACGCGCCCGGGATCGACGCCCGGGCCGTCGTCGCGCACGCGGGCTTCCAGCTGGACCCGGTCGCCCACGGCCACGGCCTTCAGGCCCACTTCGACGATGCCGTTGCGGGCGAATTTCAGCGCATTGCCGATCAGGTTGTTGAACAGCTGTTTGACGCGCACGCCGTCGATGACGGCCGCCAGTTCGGTGTCGCCCTCGTAGCTGACCATCAGGGTGACGTCGTCCTGGGACGCGCGGGGCGCCCAGAGCGCCTGGACGTCGTCCATCAGGGCCCGCAGCGGCGTGGGTTCGGCGTGCAGCTCCAGCTCGCCGGCCTCGGCGCGGGACAGGTCGAGGGCGTCCTGCAGGATGCGAAGCAGGGTCTCCGACGATTCCATGATGGTGGTGACATGCGCCTGGGCCTGGGTGTTCAGAGGCTGGCGGCGCAACAGTTCGGCCACGGCCAGGACGCCGTTCATCGGCGTACGCAGCTCATGGCTCATGATGGCGAGGAACTGGCTCTTGGCGCGCGCGGAGGCGAGGGCCTGGGTGCGGGCGTCGCCGAGGACGCGAGCCTGTTCGGCCAGTTCGGCGTTCTGGCGCCGTTGCTGGTCGTTGACGGCCTGCAGCAGGGACACGGCGGTGCCGACGCCGTGGTACCGGCCCTGCCGGGTGACGATGAAGCCGCGCATCAGTGCGCCGGGCCCGCTCTTCAGCAGGATGTCGCAGAAGGTGTCGATGGTGACCCCGGCCTCGACCACGGCCGGCTCGTCGTCCATCAGATGCAGGATGGGGCGTCCGGCGTACAGGGCGTGACCGAAGGGGGCCGCGATCTTCAACAGGAAGGCGTTGCGTTCGATCAGGCCGACGGGCCGGTCGTTGTCGACGACAGGGATGACGAGGGTGTCCGGCTCGCTCTCGAAACGCGCGAAGACAGCACTGCCCAAGGTCTGGGGCGAAACCGCCTCCGCCCGCTCGGTCAAGACTTCGATGGTCGGCATATCCGGCCACAACTCCACTGCCACGGGCGGACATTGGCTGAGAACCATTTGCGGAAGGGTTAAGTTTGAAACCGCCGTTTTCGGGCCGTCTTTGCCCTGCGGCCGGGGCTGGTGTAGAAGGCCCGCCCGCCACTCGAGGCGGCCCATCCCCTTGTTTATGCGCGCGGCCGGACGGCCGACCGCAGGTTTGTCATGAGCGATTTCGGCCCCGCCAGCGAAAAATCCGCCCTCGTCCTGTTCTCGGGCGGGCAGGACAGCGCCACCTGCCTGGCCTGGGCGCTGGAGCGGTTCGCGCGCGTCGAGACCGTGGGTTTCGACTACGGCCAGCGTCATGCGGTCGAGATGGAGGCGCGTCTGAAGGTGCGCGAGGGGATGGCCGGGACCCTGCCGCAGTGGGCCGGCCGTCTGGGGCCCGACCATGTCGTCGACCTGACCGGCTATGGCCGGATCGCCGAAAGCGCCCTGACGGCCGACCGGGCGATCGAACTGGATGCGCGAGGCCTGCCCACCACCTTCGTGCCGGGCCGGAACCTGGTCTTCCTGACCTGCGCCGCGGCGCTGGCGGACCGGCGCGGGCTGGATGTGCTGGTCGGCGGCATGTGCGAGACGGACTTTTCGGGCTATCCCGATTGCCGCCGCGACACGATCGACGCCATGGCGACGGCGCTCAGCCTCGGCCTGGACAAGCCGGTCGTGATCGAGACCCCGCTGATGGCCCTGACCAAGGCCGAAACCTGGGCGCTGGCCGACCGGATCGGCGGCGCGGCGCTGGTCGAGCTGATCGTCGAGGCCTCGCACACCTGCTACCGCGGCGACCGGGCGCACCGCCACGCCTGGGGCTATGGCTGCGGCGACTGCCCGGCCTGCGAGCTCCGGGCCTCGGGCCATACGGAATGGGCCGCCGCATGACCTATTCCGCCAAGGAGGTGTTCCTGACCGTGCAGGGCGAGGGCGGACAGGCCGGACGGCCGGCGGTCTTCCTGCGCTTCGCCGGCTGCAATCTGTGGAACGGGCTGGAGCGGGACCGGGCGACGGCGGTCTGCACCTTCTGCGACACGGATTTCGTCGGCGTGGACGGGGACGGGGGCGGGAAATTCGCCGACGCCGGGGCCCTGGCCGATCATGTCCAGTCGATGTGGCGCGGCCGGGGAGGGGACCCGAAGCTGGTCGTCTGCACCGGCGGGGAACCGTTGCTGCAGCTGGATGCGCCCCTGATCGACGCCCTGCACGCGCGCGGGTTCGAGATCGCGATCGAGACCAACGGCACCCTGGCCGCGCCGGCGGGGATCGACTGGATCTGCGTCAGCCCGAAAGCGGATGCGCCCGTGGTTCAGACCGCCGGGCAGGAGCTGAAACTGGTCTTTCCGCAAGCCCTCGCCATGCCCGAGCGGTTCGAACACCTGGCCTTCGAACGTTTCTGGCTGCAGCCGATGGACGGCCCCGACCAGGCGGCCAACACCGCGGCGGCCATCGACTATTGCCTGACCCGCCCGAAATGGCGGCTCAGCGTCCAGACCCACAAATACATCGGCGTAAGATGAGCGTTTTCGAGATCACCAAGGCGGCCACCTTCGACGCGGCCCACCATTTCCCCAACGAGCCCGACGGCAGCCCGTACCGGCGCATGCACGGCCATTCGTTCTCGGTGGAGGCCACGGTTCGGGGCGAGGCGCTGGACAGCCATGGCTGGGTCGCGGACCTGGGCGCGCTGGACCGCGCGCTGAAGGCGGCGGCGGAAGAGCTGGATCACGGCCTGCTGAACGACAAGCCGGGGCTGGAGCTGCCGACGCTGGAGCGCCTGTGCCTGTGGTTCGCCGAGCGGTTGAAGCCGGAATGGCCGGGTCTGAGCCGGATCACCGTGGCGCGGCCGACGATTCACGAGCGGTGCGTGCTGACGCTGTAGCGCCTCGGCGGTCCGGACCTAGCAGTCGCGCCCCTGGCGCTGGCGCTGTTCGCAACGGCGCTGTTCACGTTCGTATTCGCGCTGCTCGCGCTCGCGTTTGGCCCGGGTTTCCTCGTCCGAGGTGGTGACGGCGTCGACGCTCGCGCCGACCACGGCGCCGGTGACCTGGGCCGCGCCGCCGACGACCGCGCCGGCCGTACCCACGACCGCGCCGACCAGACAGCCCTGGAGCATCAGGGCCGAGCCGAGGACGCCTGACAGAATGACGAGGCGGGCCGGGGACGTGGACATGGCGAATCTCTCCTGACCGTCAGGGTTAACCCGCAGACGTGAACGTATCCTGACCCGGCCCTGTGGCGTGATGGGGGCATGGTGGGCGGCGAGGGGTTCGAACCCCCGACCCCCTCGGTGTAAACGAGGTGCTCTGACCAGCTGAGCTAGCCGCCCTATCCCTTGCGCCCGACCTAGAACCGGAAGCTGGCCCGCAGGAACAGCATGTAGCGGACATAGTCCTCGATCATCTCGGCGTCGGCGCTGATGGACAGCATGCCCAGTTCGTTGCCGATGTTGAGGCGGAAGCCGACCAGGGGTCCGCCCCCTTCGATCGAGGCGCCGTCCAGCACGAAGTCCGGACCGCCCGAGCGGAACCGGCCGATCGTCTCGCCCGGATCGACCGAGATGTTCTGACGCCAACCGACCCGCAGTTCGGGGCGCATCCAGCTGTTCTCGCCCATGGCCATGCCGATGTTGATCGCGGCCGTGGCCGAGAACAGGTGGCCTTCGCGCTCGTCGATCTCCAGATCGAAGCCGTCGCCGCCGCCTTCTTCCGCGTGGCCTTCCTCGGTGAGCGCGAAATACTCGGCGTAGATCTCGGGCCTGATGTTGAAGCGTCCGAAGGACCGTTCGTACGAGGCGCCGCCGGCGGCGGCCAGGCTGAGGCCGGCCCAGTCCGATTCATTGGTCAGGTTCTGCCCGCCGCCGACGAACCGGCGCTCGGACGTGAAGGTCGCATAGCCCGCGGCGGCGCGGGCCCAGGTCGTCCAGTACTGACCCTGGGCGCGCCAGTAGAGGCCCAGTTCGAACAGATTGGCCGACAGGACTTCCTCGGCCTCGGCCTCGGGATCTTCCAGATCCGACGAGGTGAAGGCGGCGGTGATGCCGATGTTTCCAAGGCCCGTGCCGCGCTCGACGCCGCCCGCGACGCCGAAGCCCTCCGAACGGAAGCCGTAGGTCTCGGTCTTGTCCTTGTCGGCGTAGAAGGTGATCTCCTGCACCCAGGCGCTGGTTTCGCCCGGCGCGGCCGAGGCGTTGCGGCCCGTCAGCGCCCGCGTCACCGCATCCACGCCCGAGGCCAGCGACAGCAGCGGACCGCCCGAGTGCTCGGGCAGCAGCTGTTCGTACAGGTTGATGAAGCCGTCGCGGTTGTTCTGGGCCAGGAAGGCGTTGCGCATCTCCACCGCGTCGGGGTCGCCGAGCGAGGTGTAGAAGGCGTCGTACATATTGGCTTCGACGGCGATCAGCTCGGCTTCTTCGGCGGTCCGCTTGCGGACGTCGACGAACACCTCGCCGGCCGGGATGTCCGCAGCCGCGTCGACCTTGAAGAGGTAGGGGGAGTTGGTCTCGATCGAATCCAGATCGATCGCGCCGAAGTTCAGCGTCGCCGCGTCGATCAGCGTGAAGCGGGTCGGCGCCGTCAGCAGCGAGGCGAAGCGGACGCCCAGACCGGCGCCGTCGGCAAAGGTCGCGGCTCCGGAGACGTTGAATCCGCCGTTGGCGTTGTTGGCGGGATCCAGGGTGACGATCAGGTTGCCGGCCGCGCCGACGTCCAGGCTGGTGATATTCGTCCGCGAGGTCTGACGTGCGTCGAGCGTGCCGTTGGCCACGTCGATGGTCAGGTCGCCGCCGCTGTCGGTCAGCGCGCCGCGAACGGCCGCGCCGCCCGTGATGGCCAGGCTGTCGGCGCCGGCGCCGAAGCTGATGTCGCCCAGGACGTCGCCGTTCCGGATATCGACCGTGTCGGCCCCGGACCCCAGCCTGATGGCGCCGATGATCCGCGGTTCGTTGTCGTTCGGCACGCCGTCGCCGTCCGTGTCGGGATTGGCGGCGGTCGGCGTGGCGGCCACGCCGGTCTGCAGGAGGGTTACGCCGGTCGTATTGGCGCTGACGTCGATGGCGGTCGTGGTGCCCGTCATCGGGTCGCCGGCTTCGTTCGGGCTGAGCGTCGCCTGGAACGACCGGGTGTTGGTGATCGAGGTCAGGGTGCCGCTGAGGTCGATCAGGCCGGTGACGGTGGCCGCGCCGCCGCCCGAGGAGGCGAGGATCGAGCCGTTGTTGACCAGGCTGTTGACCGTGGCGCCCGCATCGATCCGGATCGCAGTCGCGGACGACCCGGCCAGTTCGCTGGCCACGGCGCCCGTGAGGTTGCCGGTGTTGAAGATCTGGGGAGCGGTCGTCCCGGCGCCCACCCGGATGGCCGTGGCGTTCGCGTCCCGGGCAAGGCCGGACAGGGCGCCGTCGTTGCGAATGCCGCCCGCGATCGTCACGGTCTGGCCGGCGTTGCCGCCGAAGACGGCGCCGGTGGCGTCGACGCCGGCGTATACGCCCTGGCCGCTGATGGTGCCCCGGTTGATGAAGCCGAAGGCGCTGTCGCCTGTTCCCACCGCTCCGAGCGAGGTGGAACGCGTGGCCGAGCCGATCATGACCGCCGGGGCGGAGCCGAAGCTGGTGATCGCGCCCGTGGCTTCAGCGGCGTCCGGAATGCCGTCGGCGTCCTCGTCCGAATTGGCGGTGTCCGCGTCGAGGGGCGGCCGGTCCACGATCACGCCGCCGGTGATGTTGCCCGCCACAATGACCGTGGGGCCGCCCTGCAGCTTGTCGTCGGCGTCGAGCTTGCTTTCGAAGGTGTCGGTTCCGAGCGAGGTGTAGCGATAGCCGGACGAGGTCATCTCGCCCTGAAGGGTCACGCGGCCGGACACGTCGCCGCCGATCGAGACCGCCGACGCATTCGCGCCGCGGGCGCTGATGCTGCCGAGGAGCGAGACCGGACCGGTGATGGTCCCAAGGGTATGGACGCCTATGGAATTGTCGCCGAACACCCGGATGGAGCCCTGGCTCTGGAGCTTTCCGTTCAGGCCCGATTCGATCGAGATGCCGTAGGAGTTGTTTCCGTCCACGGCAATGAGGCCGGTCGCTCCGATGACCAGGTCGCCGGTGACGGGCGCCCCGGCCGCATAACGGATGCCGTAACGGCCCGTGCCGGTGGCCCAGGGACCGTCCAGGTCCCCGTCGTTGTCGGTGTCCGGATAGTCGCCGAGGGAATCCGCGATGTTGATCGAGCCGCTGATCGCCAGGGTGGATGTCAGTCCCGGGTTCACCAGCACCCCGGTCGCACCGTCGGCGGCGGTCGCCATATTGACTGCGCCGCTCGCCTCCATGGTGAGGTTCTCGCTGGCGTCGATGATAATCGCCGCGCCCGAGGACACGTTGATCGCGCCGGCGCCGGCGATGCGGATGTCGTCGGGACCCGAGCCGCCGGGGTTCGAGGTGGCGACCGGCGTCGTGCGGGCAGTGGAAATCACCACCTCGGCCATCGCGCCGGAGGCCGCCATCAGGGGAGCGATCGCAACCGCGGTCGCGAGTAGAATACGCATTCGGTAGAAACCCCTGTGGACGATACGCCAGAGACGCGGGCGATCCTCTAACAGGGACCACGCCAGCCTGCCTCAAGTTTCTCGAATTTGAGGCGAATGCAAGGCCGAAGCCGGGCTTGGGGGTCACACATCAAGCGAGGCTATTGCGCAATATGGCATCAAAGTGATATCACTTTCATATTGCTTCAGGAGGGCTCCATGACCACGACCACCCATTCCAGATCCATTGAACGCCCCGCGTCGACCGCCAATGGCGTCGTCGTCCTGCTGATCGGGCTGGCCCTGCTGATTCTCGGCCCCGTCAGCGTCGCGCAGGATCCGGATACGGCCTGGCGGATCGTGGCCGGGGTCGTCGCCGCGGTCGTGGGTCTGTTGCTGGTCTGCGGCCTGTATTCGCTGCAGCCGAACGAGGGGATGGCGATCCTGCTCTTCGGCGACTATCGCGGCACCGATCGCAAGACAGGGCTGCGCTGGGTCCTGCCCTGGTACAGCCGCAAGAAAATCAGCCTGCGCGTCCGCAACCTGACCTCGGACAAGCTGAAGGTGAACGACAAACGGGGCAGCCCGATCGAGATCGCCGCCAACGTCGTCTGGCGCGTCGAGGATTCGGCCATGGCCCTGTTCGACGTCGACGACTACCAGGCCTTTGTGAACATCCAGGTCGATACGGCCCTGCGCGATATCGCCTCGCACTACGCCTATGACCACGGCGACGAGACGGACGAGCCGGAAATGACGCTGCGCGCCGACGCCGAGGATGTCGCCGGCCGCCTGCGCGACGAACTGGTCGGCCGGGTCAGCGTCGCGGGCGTCGCCATCGACGAGGCGCGGCTGGCTCACCTGGCCTATGCCCCGGAGATCGCCGGCGCCATGCTGAAGCGCCAGCAGGCCGAGGCCGTCCTGTCCGCCCGCCGCCTGATCGTCAGGGGCGCGGTCGGCATGGTCGAGAACGCCCTGGCCGACCTCAACGAACGCGGCGTGGTGGAGCTGGACGAGGACCGCAAGGCCGCCATGGTGTCCAACCTGCTGGTCGTCCTGTGCGCCGACCGGGAGGCCCAGCCCGTCGTAAACACCGGGACGCTGTACGGCTGATTTCATGGCCCGCCCGCGTAAACCCTTTCTCATGCGCGCCTCGCCGGGCGTGATGGCGGCGGTCGAGCGATTGGCCGCCGCCGAGCTGCGCTCGGTCAACGCCCAGGTGGAAACCCTGCTTCGGGAAGCCCTGCATCGGCGCGGGGTGACGCCGTCCGAAGACCCGCCGGAATCGGACGACGCTTGAGCTTGGCTGCGAGCGGCGCTAGGGGCCGCTGATGGTCAAGTCGCACATGTCGAAGGTCCGCAAGGCCCGCCGCATCCAGAAACGGATAGCGCGCGGCGCAGCCAGCATCAGCGAGGCCGAACGCGAACTGGTGAGCCTCGCGGGTCTGGAAGTGCAGGAAGGCGAACTGCGCCTGATTCCGGGCTGGGACGAGGAGGTCTCGGAGACCCTCGCCGCGACCAAGGCCGCCGGGGACGACGGGCGGCCGCGCCTGGTCGACACCACCATGCTGTATGCGCCCCGTTCCGGCGGAGTGAAACGCTATCTGCTGTCCAAGAAGGCCTGGCTCGAGGCCAACCGTCCGGGCGTCGCCCATTCGCTGGTCGTGCCGGGCGCGCATCACAAGGCGGGCGACGACGGCATTGTCCAGCTGCACGCGACCAAATTGCCTTTCGGCGACGGCTACCGCTGGCCGACCTCGGTTCGACGCTGGGGCGCCTGGGTGGCGTCCCTGAACCCCTCGATCATCGAAGCGGGCGATCCCTATACGCCGGGGCAGGGCGCTCTCGAGGCGGGGCAGCGCGCCGGCTGCCCGGTCGTCGGCTTCTGCCACTCCGATCCCGCCGGCCTCGCCGCGCTTCACTTCGGCGAATGGGCCAAGAAGCCCGTCGAGAAGCGCTGGGCCCGGCTGTTCGGCCAGTTCGACAAGGTCGTCTCGCCCAGCCGCTTCATCGCCCGCCGTCTGGAAGAGGCCGGCGTGGGAAATATCGTCATCCGCCCGCTGGGCGTGGAAATCGACACCTTCCGGCCCGACCGCCGTGACCGCGACTGGCTGCTGAAGAAGCTGGGCCTGCCGGCGTCGGCGCGCCTGCTCTGCTTCGCGGGCCGCCCGGCGCGCGAGAAGAACATCGACGTCCTGATCGAGGCGGTTCAGCGGCTCGGCGATCCCTATCACCTGATCCTGGTGGGCGCGGGCGCGGGCATGCCGGCGGAAGAGCGGGTCATCTCCCTGCCGTACGAGGCCAATCCCAAGGCGGTCGCCAAGATCATCGCCAGCTGCGACGCCTTCGTCCACGCCAACGACAAGGAGCCGTTCGGCCTGATCGTGCTGGAGGCCATGGCCTGCGGGCGGCCGGTCGTCGGGGTCAACGCCGGCGGGGTGAAGGAGACGGTCGACGACACCGTCGGCCAGCTGGCGAAGAGCGCCAACCCGGTCCAGTACGCCGCCGCGGTCGAGGCCCTGTTCGCGCGGGACATCGAGGCCATCGGCGCGGCCGCCCGCGTGCGGACCGTCGAACGCTTCGCCTGGAACCGCGTCTTCGAGGACCTGGGCTCGGTCTACGCCGAGGTCAGCGGCGAGGCGGCCTTTGCTCAGCCCGGCGAGTCGAAGGTTCACTGAGACCTGGCTCTCGACAGGCGCTCAAGGCGCGGTCAATCTCGAACGAAATCGGGGATTTGAGATCATGAAACGCCTCCTGCTCGCCGCCGCCGTCTCGCTGCTGACCGCCACCTCGGCCATGGCCCAGACGGTCTATCTGGTGCGCCACGCCGAAAAGGCCGACGCCAGCGCCGATCCCGTTCTGTCGGAAGCCGGCCAGGCCCGGGCCGCCGCGCTGTCGGCCGCGCTGGCCGAGGCGCATCCCGGCTACATCTTCACCAGCCCCCTGCAGCGCACCCGCCTGACGGCCGAGCCGACCGCGACCTTCCATTCGGCAGCGATCGAGCCTGTCGGCTTCGACGGCGGCTCCGCCGGCCATGTCGCCGCGATCGCCGAACGCGTCCGCGCCCTGCCCGACGACGCCGTCGTGCTGGTGGTCGGCCACAGCAACACCATCCCGCTGATCGCCCGTGCGCTGGGCTTCGCGGAGGCGGCCGACATGCCCGAGTGCGAATACGACCGGATGACCATGCTTCACCTCGCGGGCGACGAGACCCACAGCCAGGTCACCCGCTACGGCGCGCCGACGACCTGCCCCTGACCTAGACGTCCAGATCAGCCGCCGCGAAGCGCGCGTTTTCCTGGATGAACTGGAAGCGCGCCTCGGGCTTGCGGCCCATCAGGCGTTCGACCAGATCCTCGATCTCGGCCTCGGACTCCGGGACCGTGACCCGCGCGAGGGTGCGCTTCTTCGGGTCCATGGTGGTCTCCTTGAGCTGGGAGGCCATCATCTCGCCCAGACCCTTGAAGCGGCCGATCTCGGTCTTCTTGCCCTTGAAGACGGTGGCCAGCAGTTCGTCG
>NZ_JAKFEB010000233.1:0-7589 GCF_036677305.1 Brevundimonas sp.
TTCCGGGTTCCGCTGCGCGGCCCCGGAATGACGGCGTGAACTAGTCCTCCGCCAGCACGATCACCCGGTCCTCAGGCTCGTACGAGAGCCGCTCCGATTTCGACGGATTGACCACGACCCCGCCCATGTTGCGGCCGTCGTCGGCGTCGTCCGGGCGGCGGCGGCGGTAGCCGATGGCGGTTTCGCCGCGCCGGCGGGCGGCCTCGGCGATGGTGTAGAAGCTGACGGGCAGGTCAAGATCGACGTAGTCGCCGACCGGCCGCATGTAGATTTCCGAGCCGTCCTCATCCAGCAGGTCGTCGAAGATGGCGGACAGGTATTCGTTCTCGGACGCCTGGGCCAGCATCAGGCTGACCAGCCGGTTGGACACCACGAAGTCGTCGGCGCGGGTGACCTCGGCCAGCTCCCGGTTTCGTATGTCGATCATCTCCGAGACGACGCTGATGTGCTGACCCAGCCGCTCGGACAGTTTGCGCAGGTGCAGCAGGGTGATCAGGGTCCGCGTGTCGGCCGACTGGGCCTCCATGTGATCGGAATAGCCCAGCACCATGATGCTGTCCCAGGTCAGGGGCTCGAGCGCTTCCAGCGACGCGGCGTGGCTGGTGTCGATGATCCGGGCCTCGACCTTCAGGTTCTTCGAGCCGAGCGGCAGGGTGCGGACTTCCTCGGCCAGGCCGGGGACGTCGCCGGCGATCATCAGCACCGAGCCCGCCTTCACATAGCGCGACAGCTCCTGGGCGATCATCGGGCCGCGGCGGTTCCAGCCGATGATCAGCACGCGCTCGGCCGTGCGTCGAACCGGCGCCGGCTTGCGGATCGCGGCGGGATCGACGGCGTCCTCGGCCATGGGGGTCAGGCGGATGGCGGCGTCGTCCTCGGCGATGATGACGGCGCGGCTGCCGGCGGCGATCACCTCGTCCATCGGCGGATTCATCCGCACGCGGCCGTCCGCGTAACGCAGGCCGATCAGGGCCGAGTCCTCATAGCCCATGACGGCGTCGCCATAGGTCACGCCGACCAGCTCCTCCAGCTCGGTGGTGTAGATTTCGCAGCCGTCGAAATCGAGCAGTTCCGAATAGACGGCCGACAGTCCGGCCTGACGGCTGGACTGGACCACGATGCGCGAGATCAGGTCGTCGGCGAGCACCAGCTGGACCTCGTCGCCGCCGACGATGCGGGCCACCTCGGCGTTGCCGGCGCAGCGCAGTTCGGCGGCGATGCGGTAGCGCTCGATCCTGCGCTGGGGGTCGTTGGTCAGGGCCAGGACGGTCTTGATCACCTGGCTGTCCGGGTCGGCGGCGCCCTCGGGCGAGACGACGATGATCGAGCGGCAGGTCTGGGCGTTGACCAGGCTGAGGTCGAACAGGTCCGTGGGGTCGCCGTTGCGGCAGATGATGCGGGTGTTGCCGAGGTTCGGCACCTTGTCCGCGATCTCGTCCTCCATCTCGACCTTGTCCTTGTCGGCCATGATGACGATGCGCGGGTTCTTCCGGCTGGCGTTGGCGATGACCAGTTCGGACAGGATGTCGAAGATCGACGGCGACCAGTTCAGGATGACGGTGTGGTCCGTCTCCAGCACGCGCGAACGGCCCTTGCGCAGCCCCTCCAGCGCCGAATCCAGCCCGGCCGAGATGATCGAGATCAGGGCCGAGAAGACCAGAATCCCCATCAGGGTCACGACCAGGGTGACGAAGCGGAAGACCCAGCCGGAGTCCCCGCCCATCGTCCCGGCGTCCATGGTCCGCATCAGCGACTGCCAGGCCGCCTCGCCGAAGTCGAAACCGCCGTCCGGGCCGATCCGGGTCAGGGCCAGCACCGTCGCCGCCAGGGCGATGGTGACCAGCGACACCAGCGCCAGCCAGCCCGCCAGCGCCACCGGCCCCGCCGCCATGCTCTTGTCGAAGGCGTAGCGGAGGCGCTCGCCCAGGGTGACGTCCCCGGCGTGGCCCTTGGTGGTCGACACCTTTGCGGCGGTCGACTTCGACGCGGCGCGCGCGGCGTTGGCGCGGATAAGCGAGCCCATGGTCAGCGGTCCCCCGCCGTCCGTCCGGACGGCGTCGTGATCTCCGCCGCCCCCCACGAACGACGATCGCATCCCGCGGCCGGACCGCTTTCCGGGATCGAACACCGCTTTCCTACACGGAAGTCCGGCCCCGGATACAGCCGCAATCGGCGGCGGCGGGCTCCGGATCGAACTTTGAAGACCGGGAGGGCCGTCTTAACCTCCGCCGGTGCAGAATCAGGCACGTCCGCAGTTCAGTCAGGATTTTCGCTTGATGCCAGCCCAGCTGTCCCGCCCGGAACAGGACGCCGACGCGCTGGTCATCAGCACCTTCTTCGACGTGTCGCTGGACCTGCTGGTCGTCCGCGAGCTGGACGGCCGGGTGGTCCGGGCCAGTCCGTCGTGGGAGACCGTCCTCGGCTGGCGGCCCGACGAGATGGAGGGGCTGCAGCTGCTGCGCCTGCTCCACCCCGACGACCAGATCGCCACGCTCGAAAGCGTCATCGAGGTCGAGAACCGCGGGCCGAAAGACCCGATGGTCGATTTCAGGAATCGCTACCGCCACAAGGACGGCAGCTATCGCACCATCGAATGGCGCGCGCGCCGGGTCGGCGACCGCGTCTACGGCGTGGCCCGCGACGTCACCGACCGCGTCGTCGCCGAGCGCGAACTGATGGAGGCCAAGGCCGCGGCCGAGGTCGCCAACCAGGCCAAGACCGACTTCCTGGCCAATATGAGCCACGAGATCCGCACGCCCCTGAACGGCGTCATCGGCCTGATCGGCGCCCTCGGTCAGAGCGACCTGGCGCCGGACCAGCGCGAGCTGGTCGCACTGATCGAACAGTCGGGCGTGACCCTGGAACGACTGGTCTCCGACATCCTCGACGTCGCCAAGATCGAGGCCGGCCATCTGGACTTCGCCATCGGCGACATGGACCTGGAGCGCGAGCTGGACGGCGTCATCGAGACCGCCCGCATCAAGGCCGAGGCTCGCGGCCTGCAGTTCCATGTCGAGCGCGGCCCCGCCGCGCGCGGCGACTTCCTGGGCGATGCGACGCGCATCCGCCAGGTGCTGGCCAACCTGCTGTCCAACGCCGTCAAATTCACGCCCGAGGGCCAGGTCTCGGTCTCCATCGAGGTCGCCGACGACACGCCCGATCCCGGCGTCGCCCAGCTGCGCCTGACCGTGCGCGACACCGGCGTGGGCTTCGACGCCGCCGCCGGCGAGGCCCTGTTCCAGCGCTTCAGCCAGGCCGACAGCACCATCACCCGCCGCTTCGGCGGCACCGGCCTGGGCCTGTCCATCTGCCGCTCGCTGGTCGAGATCATGAGCGGCGAGATCACGGCGGAGTCCGCGCCCGGGAAGGGCAGCTGTTTCACCGTCTGCATCCCCCTGTCGCGCACCCGCTCGGTCGCCGCCCATGACGCGGCCCGGGACGCCGCCCGCGCCCGGGCGGGCGATCCCGGCGCCCTGGCCGTCGGCCCGTCGCCGTGGATCGGCGCCGAGCCCCTGCGCGTGCTGCTGGCCGAGGACCACCCGGTCAACCAGCGCGTCGTCCAGGCCATCCTGTCGGGCGGCGGCATGCAGGTGACCACCGTCGACGACGGGGCCCAGGCGGTCGCGGCCTTCACCGCCGGCGCCTTCGACGTGATCCTGATGGACATGCAGATGCCGGTCATGGACGGCCTGACCGCCACCCGCGCCATCCGCGCCGTGGAGCAGTCGCAGGGCCGCGCCCGCACCCCCCTGATCATGCTCAGCGCCAACGCCATGGCGAAGCACGTCCAGGACGCCGCCGACGCCGGCGCCGACAGCCACCTGGCCAAGCCCATCACCCCCGGCGCCCTGATGCAGGCCATCGAGGCGACGGTTCCGGCGCCGGTTCAGACGCTGGCGGCGGCGGGGTAGGGGCCCCCCTCGTTCCGTCATTCCGGGGCGCTCGAAGAGCGAACCCCCTCTGCTTTCGTCATTCCGGGGCGCTCGAAGAGCGAACCCCCTCTGCTTTCGTCATTCCGGGGCGCTCGAAGAGCGAACCCGGAACCCAGGTGATCAGATTGACCGTCTGCGGCTGCGGCCTCGCCCGTGCGGCCCTCCTGGGTTCCGGGTTCCGCTGCGCGGCCCCGGAATGACGGAATTGGGTGGTGGGCATGCAAGCAATCGCGCGCCAGCCATACAAACTGCACGCGCCAAACCCTTGATCCGGCGCGGCTTCCCGCCGCGACCAGCGTCATCTTCGCGCCTTAGGTGAGACCCGTCCGATAATCAGGGCATGGGGATCGAAGACGAACAGCGAGACATCTCACCGACCGACGAGTCGTGGCGGGACAAGCCGTTTCGGCAGAGCCGGTCGGGGATGACGTGGAACCGGTGGCATGCGCTGCTGGTCCGCTGGCTGGCGGGAGAGCCGATCGCCGCGCTGGCGCTCGAGCACGGGGTGTCGCGAAGCGCGATCCACTGGAACGCCAAGAAAATGGGGATGCGCAAGAAGGACCATCGGGACGCGGTGCGGCTGCCCAAGGGACCGGCGCCGGTGCGGATCGAGATGGTCGACGGCGTGCCCGTCGAGGTCGTCTGCGCCGAGTTGTCGTTCCGGTTCGACGAGACCGATCCGGACGCGACGGTCGCCTCGATCTGCGGCCGGTTGCGGGTGGCGTCCGTGGCCGGGGCAGACGGCCACTATTCGAAACTGCTGCGGATGGTGGACCAGACGGTCCGGGTGATGGGCAGGGTGCGCGCGAGGCTGGCGGGGGGCGCGGCGCCCGCCGACGACGAGCCCGGCGCGCGGCTGGTCCTGCGGAAGTCCCAGTGTCCCCCCGGCCTGTTCCCCGACGGCCGCGACTGGTCGACCTGGCTGTTCCTCGGCGGGCGCGGCGCCGGCAAGACCCTCGCCGGCGCCAGCTGGCTGGCCGATCAGGCCGAGGCGCTGGGCGAGGGCGGGCGTCTGGCGCTGGTCGGCCCGACCCTGCACGACGTGCGCGAGGTGATGATAGAGGGCCCGTCCGGCCTGCGCGCCCTGCCGCGCTGGACCCGCGCCACGCGGCCGTCGTTCGAGCCCTCGCGCCGCCGTCTCGTCTTCGCCGGCGGCTGCATCGCCCACGCCTTCTCGGCCGAGGACCCCGACTCCCTGCGCGGCCCCCAGTTCAGCGCCGCCTGGGCCGACGAATTCTGCGCCTGGCCCGCCGTCGGCGCGCGCGGCGCGGGCGAGACCCTGGCCCTGCTGCGCATGGGCCTGCGCCTGCCGCTCCCCGGTTCGCCCGCGCCCCGGCTGGTGGTGACGACGACCCCGCGCCCGACCCGCGCGCTCATATCCCTGCGCGACGAGCCCTCCTGCGTCCTGACCCACGCGGGCACGGCCGACAACGCGGACCACCTGTCCGCCGGCTTCGTCGAGTCCTTGCGCGCCCTCTACGGCGGCACCCGCCGCGAGGCCCAGGAGATCGAGGGCCGGGTGGTCGATCTCGACGGGGCGCTGTTCACGGCGGAGATGATGGCGAGGGCCCGGCTTGCCCCCTCCAACCCGTCATTCCGGGGCCGCGCAGCGGAACCCGGAACCCAGGAGGGCTGCGCGGTCGTCGACGCAGCGGTTGACAGCGAGTCCGGTCCCCTGGGTTCCGGGTTCGCTCTTCGAGCGCCCCGAAAAGACGCGGAAAGGCTGGAAAGAATCATCGTCGCCCTCGACCCCACGACCACCGCGACCGGCGACGCCTGCGGCATCGTCGTCGCCGGCGCCCGCCGCCGCCCCGACGGGGTGCGCGAGGCGGTGATCCTCGCCGACCGCTCGGCCAACGGCCTCAGCCCCGGCCAGTGGGCCCGCCGGGCCGTCCGCGCGGCGCAGGAGTTCGGCGCCGCCGCCATGGTGGCCGAGGTCAACCAGGGCGGCGACATGGTCTCAGCCGTGCTCAAGACCGCCGGCTGCACGCTCAAGGTCCGCGAGGTCCGCGCCACCAAGGGCAAGCGCGTCCGCGCCGAACCCGTCGCCGCCCTCTACGAACAGGGCCGGGTGCGGCATGCGCCGGCGGACGGCGTCCCGCTGTCGGCGCTGGAGGAGGAACTGATGGCCTTCGGCGGCGAGATGGAGGGGGCGGGGTCGCTGGACCGGGCGGACGCGCTGGTGTGGGCGGTGACGGATCTGCTGATCGACGCGCGGGAGGGGAAGGGGCCGAGGGTGGGATGGTTGTGAGGGGTGGGTCGCCGCGGAGCAGAACTACGCAAGGTCCGCTATGGGGGGAAAGCGGACATCAATCAGGAATGGCGACCGTGACCGATGGAATAGAACTTTGGTCGCCAGCGTTCCCCCCATCGCTGGTGCTTGGGAAGTTGGTAGCCAAGATCATGCCGAGGAAGAAGGCCACCGGCGTCAGAAGCAATGCGATACGCGCAACCATGAAGGCGCGCCGGGCCGGTGGCCGGAACGCTCTCGTTTCCTCCCACAGCAGTATAGGCAGCCAGCGGTGTGAGGTCAGCGGGTCGAGCAAATCTGGAACAGGGCGCGCGTCCCCCAGCCGTCGCCGCTCTCTGGCGAGCAGCCGAGAGGCCCAATAAGTTGCTCCCGCATAAGTCAAGAAGGCCAGTGCGAATGGAACTACGAACCAAGCGGTCATTGCCCACCTCTAGCAGATATCGCTGAACGTCAATTTAGGATCGGAAGCGAACTGGTGCTGATGGGTGGAAAGCGGACATTGCCGATCCTGCCCGATTGCACCTTCACCGTAGATCGTAGTGCCAGCCAACGGTGCCGGTTTCATCCATCACGCCGAACGAAACCAGTCGGCCATCTTGGTAGCGGGAGAAGTCGCCAGAAAGCCCGCCGCTCTCGTTGGCTACCAGAATTGTGTCGCTACTCAGCCGACGAACATACCCACCACCATCAACTCGTGCTTCGTCCGGGGCTACGGCCTCTGAACGGCAGATCATCACCAGATCGGACCAGTGGCACTCGAAGGCTCCCGCTGTCTCGAACGTCATTGGGCGAGTCAACGAAGCCTCGCCGTCCTCAAAAACCAGTGCGGTGTCGTGCGTTGGCAGGGGCTGCTCCAACGTCACGCTGGCAATCGTCTGACCGGCCTCGTCTTTGGCGATAAAGCGTTCGCGTCCCGACCCGGACCACGCAGCCAGCGCGACGATCACTCCAAGCATGGCGAACGATCTTAGCCTCATCGTGCGAGCCTAACACCGGTTGGCAATGTCCGCTAAGGGCCGGAAGCAGAGATCTACCCCTCCCGCCCCCGCCTCTGCCATAAAAGCTCACCCCCCGCGCCGTCCCTGCGCGTCCCTCCGCGAGCCGGCCCTCATGCCCGTCTTCCACCACATCCTCGCCAACAACCTGATCGCCAACATCACCAATTTCACGGTCTGGTTCGCCGTCACCTTCTGGGTTTTCCTCGAGACGCGGTCGGTGTTCGCGACCGGGATGATCGCGGGCCTGTATCTGGTGCTGACGGCGTCGCTGGCGATCTGGTTCGGGAGTCTGGTCGACCATAACCGCAAGAAGCGGGTCATGCTGGCCTCCAGCCTCGCATCGATGGCGCTCTACGCCGCCGCCCTGGCCGTGCATCAGGCGGCGCCCGAGGGGGCGCTGCGTCAGGT
>NZ_JAKFEB010000234.1:0-5532 GCF_036677305.1 Brevundimonas sp.
GAACGGCTGGAGGGGATGGTGCGGGCGGCGGGGCTGACGCCGCCGGCGTTTGCGCTGCATGCGAGCATGGATCGGGCGGTGGAGCGGTTGAGGCGGCGTTGAGGGGCGGCGGCCCGGCGGGGGCCGCGGCCCCGGATCAGGCCAGGGCCGCCTCCGGCTCGGCCTTTGGCTGCTCCATCACGGCCGGCGACAGGCTTCCGCCCTCGACCACCAGCACCCGGTCGGCGCGCCTGAGCAGGGCGGGGCGGTGGGCGACGACGATGCGGGTGATCGGCAGCTGGGCGATCAGGTCGGCGATGACCTCCTCGGTCTGGACGTCCAGATTGGCGGTGCCCTCGTCGAGGATGAGGATGCGCGGCTGGCGGTACAGGGCGCGAGCCAGCAGCACGCGCTGCTTCTGGCCGCCCGACAGGGTCGAGCCCATGTCTCCGACCAGCGACAGATACTGCATCGGCATGCGGGCGATGTCGGCATGGACCTGGGCGGCCATGGCGGCCTGCTGCACGCGGACCATGTCGAGGTCGGGATCGAAGAAGGCGATGTTGTCGGCGATGGTGCCGCTGAGCAGGCGGTCGTCCTGGGCCACCACCCCGACCTGTTCGCGCCAGGCCCGCCAGAGATCGGGCGTGGCCGTCTGGCCGTCGAGCGTGACGGCGCCGGCCGTCGGCGCGCGCAGTCCCAGCATCAGCTTCAGCAGGGTGGTCTTGCCGCCGCCGGACGATCCCGTGATGGCCAGGAACTCGCCCGGCCGGACCTCGAGGTTCAGGCCCTCGAGGATGGCGCGGTCGGCGACGCCGTAGCGGAAGTCGATGTCGCGCAGGGTCATGGCCCCGCGCACCTCGAGGCGCGGCGGCGCGGCGGCGGCGGAGGTCTCGACCTCGGCGGTGACGATGTCGGCCAGACGATCCAGATGCAGGCCGAGGAATTTGAACTGGATGGCCTGGTTGATCAGGGCGTTGGCGCGGTCGGTGAAGGTCTGGCGGAACGACAGGAAGGCGAACAGCATGCCGACCGAGAAGCCGTCGCCGGCGAGGATGGTGCGGGCGCCGAGATAGATGACGATGACGGTCTGCAGGCCGGTCACCAGCCCCTGGGTGAAGCCGAGGGAGATCTGGAATTTGCCCACCGAGACGGCGGCGTTGACGGCGTTGGCGTAGAGGTTGCGCCACGAGCTTTCGCGCTCGGCCTCGCGGCCCATGACCTTGATGGTGGTGGCGGCGCGGACGGTCTCCATGATGTGGGACTGTTCGCGGGCGGTCTCGATGATCTGTTCCTCGGTGCGCGCCCTGAGGGCCGGGAACAGGGCGAAGGCCAGGGCCAGGTTGACGGCCACGGCGCCGACCACCACGGCGGTCAGGATCGGCGAGTAGAGCAGCAGGATGATGATCGCCACGATGGCCATCAGGCCGTCGATGATGGCGGCGATGACGCCGCGGGTCAGCACGTCCTGGATCGCGCCGGCCGAGCCGATGCGCGAGATGATGTCGCCGACGTGGCGCTTCTCGAACCAGTCGGTCGGCAGCCGCATCAGGTGGCGGACCAGATTGCCGACCATCTGGAAGCTGAGCATCTGGCCGAACACCTGCAGGGCCCAGGCCCGCAGCGCCTCGATCGAGGCCTGGACGACGACGAGGGCGCCGAAGCCGATCGCCAGCACCGTCAGCAGGTCGCGGTCGGCGCGGAAGATGGCCTCGTCCACGACCAGCTGCATCTGGAACGGCATGGCGAAGACGGCCACCTGCAGCGCCAGCGACAGGCCGAGGATCTGGAAGAAGGCGGGCCAAAAGCCCACCATCCTCGACCACAGGCTGGTCAGTTTGATCGGCGCGCGGGCGGTGACCTTCTCGAAGGTGTCGGACGGCGTCAGCTCCAGCGCGACCCCGGTGAAATGGTTCGACAGGTCGGCCAGCGTGTAGGTGCGGGCGCCGAGGGCCGGATCGTGGATCACCGCCTTGCCGTTGCTGACCGACTTCAGCACCACGAAATGGTTCAGGTCCCAGTGCAGGATCGCGGGCAGCCGCACCTTTTCGAGGGCCGACAGCTCGACCTTGAGGGCGCGCGGGGCGAAGCCCAGACTGTCGGCGAACCCCATGATGCTGCGCAGGGTGGCGCCGGACATCGACAGGGTGAACCGCTGCCGCAATCCGTTCAGATCGACGTCGTGGCCATGATAGCGGGCGACCATGGCCATACAGGCCAGACCGCATTCGGCGGCCTCGGCGCCCTGGATGACGGGCAGCCGGCGCCGGCGCGAGAAATTCAGTTCGGAGGGCATCTTCATCCGCGGCGGCCCGCCGCATACAGGGGATCCAGCAGCCATTCGAGCAGCGACCTTCGGTCGATCACGACGTCGGCCGACAACAGCATGCCGGGTTGCAGCGGCAGGGTCTCGCCGTAGGCCGAGACGCTGTCCCGCGCCAGTTTGACCCGCACGCGGAACACCGGCTCCTGCACCTGAAGACCGGGAATGGCGATCTCGGCCGGCGCCAGGACGGTGCGCGAGACCGAGGTCACGACGCCCTCGCCGGTGCCGAATTTCTGATGCGGAAAGGCCTGGTAGAGCAGGCGAACTTCCTGCCCCTCGCGCACGAAGCCGGCGGCGCGCGAGGGGGCGTAGAGTTCGGCCTCCAGCGCGGAGTCTCCGGCGGTCAGGACGGCGACGGCGGCCCCGGGCGCGACGGTCTGGCCGGCATCGACCGGAAGCGCCGCGACGCGCCCGGCCACGGTGGCCACGACCACATAGCGGCCCAGGGTCTCGGCCTGGGTGACCTGCTGGTCCAGTCCGGCCCGGGTCGATGCGGCGTCGGCGCGCGCGGCCTGGATGTCGATCGGAATGGCCGCCAGCCGGGCGTTCACCTCGCCGATCTCGCGTTCATAGCCGAGGGCCCGGGAGGACAGGGTCGACGACTCCTGCCGCACGGCCAGTTCCGCGGACCGGCGGGCCTCCAGCTCGCGGCGGGTCAGAAAGCCCTGCGCCGCGATCGTCTCGGCGCGGGCCACCTCGGCGCGGGCGAGAGCAAGACGCTCGTCCTGGAGTCCGAGGTTGCGGCGGGTCTCGGAGAGTTCCCGATTCAGCGCGGCGCGGCGCGCGGTCAACTGGCGTTGCTCGGCGGCCAGCGCGGCCTGGGCGGCGGCGGCGCGCGACTGAGCCGCCGCGCCCTGGGCGTCCAGACTGCGCGACAGGGCCGCGAAACTGTCGCCCCCCTCCAGCGCCGACGACAGGGTCAGGGTGGCGATGGGTTGGCCGACCACGACCCGGTCGCCCTCGCGCACATGGATGCTGGAGACGACCCCGCCCTGGCGCGCGGTCAGTCGGATCATGCCGGCTTCGGGCGTCAGCCAGCCGACCACGGTTTCCTTGCGGGCGTAGGACGCCGTGGCGGCGAAGATCGCGCCGCCGAACACGATGGCGATCACGAGGCCGGCGAGGACCCGGGAGGAAATGGACGAGGCCAGGACCACTTCGCCCGCGAGCCGGCGCGTGGCGTGTGTGACGGCCTCCTTGCGGAACAGGTCGCTCACGGGTTTGCATGCTCGTTAAGGGCGAAACATTTCATGGCAAAATACTGGCAGGGGGCAGCACGGGAAGCAATCGCGTTTCCTGCCGGCCCTTGCGCACCGTGAAAACATAAAAGATCGGTACCGTACATATTAAGCAAGCTTAGCTTCACTGTTCGGTGGGCGCAGTCAGTTACGGCACAGCTTAGGTGTAGTGAAGGACTCTAGGGGTCATGTATCCGTGTTAAAAAACTCTGGCTTTTTTAAGGTTGACGGGTTCCAATTGACGTTGCAATCCTGTGACTGCGTTCCGGGGCGCACTCATCGCAAATCTCTTCTTGGAGGGAGCCATGACGGCTTTTGCTAATGACGTGCGTGAACTTAGTTTCGATGAAATCGACCTCGTCTCCGGCGCGGTCTGGTGGGAAGGCGTGGCCACCGGCCTCGCGGTCGTCTCCGCGGGGGCGTTCCTGCTTGCCGCCGCTCCCGTGACGGGCGGCGCCAGCCTCGTGGTCGGCGCTGCGCTGATCTCGGGCGGCGGCCACCTGGCGGTCGGCTCGGCCGTGCTCGGTTAAATCAACACACAACCTTGAGAGTGAGTCCTTCAATGAACGCGATAGCATTCAACGACAGCGGTCTGATGCGCGAGCTGACGGCTGAAGAGATCAATTTCGTCGCCGCCGGCGTCGAGTGGGGGCATTTCTGGACGGGTGCGGCGACGCTCGCCGTGACTGTGGGGGCGATCGCCACGGCTCCGGCGACGGCGGGCACGAGCCTGCTGCTTCTCGGCGCTGTCGCCGGCGGCGCTTCGGCCGGCATCTCGTTTGGTCTGGCGTTCAGCTGAGACTGGTAACGGGGCCCGGTTCGCCGGGCCCCGTCATTCAGGGAAATCACAATGAAGAAATCGAATTTGCTCGTGGCGGTCGGATGCGGGCTCGCGGCGGTGGCGCTGGCGAGCTTCGGCCTGAATATCTATCTCAACCCGCAGGGCGGCGCGCTTTGGATCGGCTACGCGCTCGGCCTCGGCATGGTTCTGCTGATGTTCGCAGTCAACGCGACCAGCAAGAAAGAGGCTGTCAAGAAGGAGCGCGGCTGGGTGGTGACGGCCCTGGGTCTGATGGCCGCCATTGTGGTTGTTCACGCCGCCAACCGCTTCCTCGGCGTCGACGGAGAGCGCCTCGGATCCATCATCCCCTATATGGTGATCGTGGCCGCTTCCGTGATCCTGACGATCGTGGCGCTGAAGCGCCGCCAGAACGGGTCCAGGAGCTAGCGTGGCGTCCGTGTTCCAGGGTCTCGCCGCCTCGGCCCGGCTCGACAGATCCTTTGACGTGCTGTGCGAATTGATCCTGCAACAATGCAGGGCGGGGATGGCCGGGATCGAAGCCGTAGCCGGGGCTGCGGCGGTCAATGATCGTATCGCTTCCATCCGGAGCGATCTGACGAGCTTCAGGGCCGACTATCTGGCCCTCATGGAAGACGCGTGGAGACAGAGTGTTTCCGACGATGAACTGGCCGGGATCGCGGAGGCGATGGATCAGCCCGGCGTCGCCCGCTTCTTCGCCGTCTCCGAACAGATCGAGCCGCTCCTGAAGCCCAGGCTCGATGAGCTGACCCAGGCCATGGTGAGGGGCATCCAGAACAGGGCGAGCGGCTGAGACGGCGCTGGTCGGACTCAGCGTCCGACCAGGGTTACGTTTGTTCCTCGTTGCTCCCTCAGCGACCACCCGAGCCGGTGCCTGGGGCGGCAGCCGTAATCAGCCGGAACCTGCAGATCCAAATTTCGCTCGAAGGGAAGGGATACCTTCTAAGGTTGACATCCACTATTTCAAGTTGCAACGTTATGGTTGCGATCCGGATCGCGCACATCAACTTTAGCTATAGGAGGGGGTCATGACGGCTCTTGCTTTGGACGTGCGCGAACTGACGCTGGCGCGGGTGGACGGCGGTGAGCTGCCGGCCTACACGCCCGGTGCGCACATCGACCTGCACCTGCTGCCGGGTCTGGTGCGGCAGTACTCGCTCTGCGGCGAC
>NZ_JAKFEB010000235.1:0-5618 GCF_036677305.1 Brevundimonas sp.
TTTCTCTTGCGGTCAGAGGCGGCGGATGACGGGGTCCGCGCCGCCGGTTCCGCGGTGCCGGGCGTTCGCCTCGGCGAAGGCCTCGATCACCACCGCGCCGTGATGGCCGGTGGCGTGCAGGACGCGGTCCGGGCCCAGCATGAAGCCGGCGTGGCCGTTCCAGGGACCTTCGCCGGGCGACAGCCAGATGACCAGGTCGCCGCGTCGCGCATCCGAGATCGGGACGCTCGCACCGAGTTCAGCCTGTTGATCGGCGTAACGCGGCGCGGCGCGGCCGCAGGCGTACAGCGCCTGCTGGACCAGACCGCAGCAGTCGGTGCCCTGCGGCGTGCGTTCGCCGGGGCGGTGCGGCACGCCCAGAAGGCGCTGGGCGACTTCCACGGCGTCGTCGGCGAAGACGCCGATAGCGGCGGCGCCCTTCCCGGCCCCGGAGACCAGGGCGTTGAGCGGCAGGTCCGCATCGACGGCTTCGATGCGGTGGGTCGGAAGCGGCGCGCCCTCGCCGAGAGAGGCAGGGTCGACCCAGCCGACCACGCCGTCACGTCGCGCACGCCCCCACAGGCGGTCGCCCCGGCGGTCCAGGACGTCGAAGGCCTCGCCGAAGATCAACTGGTCGATCGGGTGTTCGCCATCCTCGGCCTCGGCATGGATGTCGGCGGTCGCCACGATGCAATGCATGGGCCGGACGGCGCGGAAGGTTGCGGCCCGGACGACGCCTTCCAGCGCCTGCTCGGCCAGATCGGGCCGGGCGAGCGTGGTGCGGGGGTCCAGAATGGCGGCGGCTTCAGTCAAGCGTGGGCTCGTCCGGTTGAGCCGTCGTCGTAACGCAAGAAGCCGAAAGGGCCGTTAACGAACGGAGGCTTTCTTGTGGCCATATCGCCGCGAAAGCATCTCGAAACAGGCGCGCAGGGCCTGGGCCTCGCCGCCTTCCGGCCAGCCCGGACGGGCCCGCGGGTTCCAGGCGAAGATGTCCATATGCGCCCAGGCGCCGGTGGTCGGGGCGAAGCGTTGCAGGAACAGGGCGGCGGTCACCGAACCGGCCTGGGCCCAGGCGGCGGAGTCGTTGCGCAGATCGGCGATCTCGGTTTCCAGCGCCGCGCGATAGCCGGGCCAGAGCGGCATCCGCCACAGCGGATCGCCGACGGCGCGGGCGGCCTCGAGCAGATCGGCGGCCAGACTCTCGTCGTCCGTATAGAGCGGCGGCAACTCGGGTCCGAGGGCGATGCGGGCCGCGCCGGTCAGGGTGGCGAAGTCGAGGGTCAGGTCCGGCGAATGCTCGCCCGCCCGCGTCAGGATGTCGGCCAGGATCAGCCGGCCCTCGGCGTCGGTGTTGCCGATCTCGATGGTCAGGCCCTTGCGGCTGGACAGGATGTCGCCGGGCCGGAAGGCGTCGGCGGAGATGGCGTTCTCGACGGCCGCGACCAGCACGACCAGCCGCACGGGCAGGTTCGCCTGCATGACCAGCCGGCCGAGGGCCAGGGCGTGGGCCGAGCCGCCCATGTCCTTCTTCATGTTGCGCATGCCGGCGGCGGCCTTGATGTCCAGGCCGCCGGAATCGAACACCACCCCCTTGCCGACCAGGGCGACCAGCGGCAGGTCGGCGCGGTCCAGGTTCCAGCCGATCTCGATGACGCGCGGCGCGCGGTGCGGGGCGGCGGCGCGGCCCACGGCGTGAACCGCCGGATAGTTCTCGTCCAGCAGGGCGTCGCCCGTGATCACGGTGACGGCCGCGCCGGCTTCATGGGCGATCTCGCGGGCGATGGTCTCGATCTGCAGGGGCCCCATGTCGGCGGCCGGCGTGTCGACCATCTCGCGCGCGAGGGCGCAGGCCGAGGCGATCCGGATCGCCGCCGGCAGGTCGAGCCCCTCCGGCGCGACCAGCCGCACCCGGTCGCGGTCGGGGCGCGCCTTGTAGCGGTCGAAGACATAGGCCCCGAGCAGGAAGGCCAGGGCGGCCTTGCGTGCGTCCTCCGGTTCCGCCTCGAGCCGGTACAGGCCCGGCGGCAGCTTCGCCGGCAGGGCGCGGGCGGACATCGGATCGAAGGTCTCTCCCGCGCCGACCAGGACGGCCGCGATCCCGCCCTCGCCGTCGGGCGCGATCAGCATCTGGCCGGGCTTGCCCTTGAAACCGTTGGCGTCCGCCCAGCCCTGGATTGCCTCGCCGACCGGGTCCGCGGGACCGGCGAACCGCACCGGAATCGCGCCCTCCGCCTCGGCGGTCAGCAGGTCGGGATGCAGGACGGACATGGACGGCGGCCTTTCCGGCCGGCGACGGCCGATCTTAACCAAGGATTGACGCGAAGCGCCGAGTCTGGCCCCGAAACTTCCGGAGCGCCTCCATGTCGCGCACGACAGCCTCTCTCGCAATCCTCGTCCTGCTTTCGGGCGCCGCCGGTACGGCCAGCGCGCAGGCGCAGGCGGCGGCCCAGGGCCGACCGCAGGCGGCCGCGACGCCGCGTCAGCCCGCCAGCGCCGAGGTGCGCGCCGCCTACGAACGGTCCGATGCGCTCAGCCGGTCGGTGTTCTGGACCGATCAGGCCGACATCGATCCCCGTGACCCGGTCGCGGGCGTGAAGGCGGCGGCGGCCTTGCGCGACCTCGGCCGGTACGATCAGGCGGCGGAGACCGCCCAGGGCGTGCTGGTGATCCAGCCGAACAACGTCGACGCCATGCTGGAGGTGGGCCGCGCCCATATCGCGCGGGGCCAGGCCTTCTACGGCGTCGCCGCCCTCGAACAGGCCCGCAACGCCCGCCCGAACGACTGGCAGGCCTGGTCGCTGCTGGGAACGGCCTATGAGCAGGTGCGCCGGCCCGCCGACGCCCGCGCCGCCTGGGCCCAGGCCCTGGCCCTTTCGCCTGACAATCCCGCCGTCCTGACCAATATGGCCATCTCGGCCATGACCCAGGGGGACTCCGTCGCCGCCGAGCCCCTGCTGCGCCGCGCCGCCGCCCAGCCCGGCGCATCGCTGAAGGTGCGGCTGAACCTGGCCATGGTGCTGGGCCTCTCGGGCAAGATCGACGAGGCGGAGCAGATCCTGCGCCGCGACCTGCCGCCGGAAGCCGCCGACGCCAACCTGCAGTGGCTGCGGGACCGGGCCAAGGACGGCTCGGTCGACCAGGCGCGAACCTGGCGCTCGCTCCAGGGCAACTGATCCCCTATATTCCGGCTCATGATCGACGAGCTCTACAGCGCGCGCATCCTCAGGCTGGCGGCCAATCTGCCGCACAGCGGACGCCTGCCTGCGCCGGAAGGCACAGGCGAACGGATCGCGAAGCTGTGCGGTTCGAAGGCGGTCGTGGACGTGACGCTGGACGACGCGGGACGGGTTCTGGACTTCGCACAGGACGTGAAGGCGTGCGCCCTCGGTCAGGCCGCGGCCGGTGTTCTGGGCGAGAGCGTGATCGGCGCCTCGCTTGAAGACCTGGTTTCGGCGCGCGACGCCCTGTCGGCCATGCTGAAGACCGGCGGCGAAGGTCCCACGGGCCGGTTCGAGGGTCTGCGGGCCCTGAAACAGGTGGCCGACTATCCCGCGCGCCACGCCTCGACCATGGTCGCCGTCGAGGCGACGCTGGATGCGATGCGGCAGGCGATCGCCCGAAAGGGCCCCGACACCCGAACTAGCCTCGCCGGCGCGGCCTGACGCCCGTTGCTCCTGCGCCCATTGCAGGGGATAAGCGCGGCGACATGGCTTCCGGCGGAACTCTCTATGAACGCGGCGTGCGGCTGGCCCATCGCGGCTACAAGCTGACGCTGTCGCCCCTGATCGGGCAGCAATGCCGGTTCCTGCCGACCTGTTCGGACTATGGCCGGGACGCGCTGATCCAGCATGGACCGATCAAGGGGGGATGGCTGACGGTCAGACGCCTCTGCAAATGCCACCCTCTCGGGACCTCGGGCTACGACCCGGTTCCACCTGTAAAGACAACAGACCGATGATCGATCTCAAATTCCCCGACGGCGCCTCGCGCCAGTATCCCGACGACGCCACGGGCCGCGACGTCGCCGCCTCCATCTCGCCGTCGCTGGCCAAGCGCGCGGCCCTGGTCGCCCTGAACGGCGAACAGCGCGATCTGGACCGGCCGCTGGGCGGGTCCGGCGACTTCAAGCTGATCATGCGCGATGATCCCGAGGCGCTGGAGACCATCCGCCACGACGCCGCCCACGTGCTGGCCCAGGCGGTTCAGGAGCTGTTCCCGGGGACGCAGGTGACCATCGGTCCCGCGATCGAGGACGGCTTCTATTACGACTTCCACCGCGAGGAGCCCTTCTCGACGGACGACTTCGCCGCCATCGAAAAGAAGATGGCCGAGATCGTCGACCGCGACGAGAAGCTGGTCCGTCAGGTCTGGGACCGCGACGAGGCGATCAGGCTGTTCGAGGGCAAGGGCGAGACGTTCAAGGCCGAGCTGATCCGCGACCTGCCGGCCGGCGAGACGATCACCACCTACGCCACGGGCGGCTGGGTCGACCTGTGCCGGGGACCGCATTTCCCGTCGACGAAATTCGTCGGCAAGGCCTTCAAACTGACCAAGCTGGCCGGCGCCTACTGGCGCGGCGACCACCGCAATCCGCAGCTGCAGCGCATCTACGCCACGGCCTGGGCCTCGAAGGAGGATCTGGACGCCTATCTGCTGCGGGTCGAGGAGGCCGAGAAGCGCGACCACCGCCGCATCGGCAAGGCCATGGGCCTGTTCCACATGCAGGAGGAAGGCCGCGGCATGGTCTTCTGGCATCCCAAGGGCTGGGAGCTGTGGCGCGTGCTGGAGGCCTATATGCGCCGCCGGCTGGATGCGGCGGGCTATGTCGAGGTCAAGACGCCGCAGGTGCTGGACCGGACCTTCTGGGAGAAGTCGGGCCACTGGGAGAAATACCGTCCCAACATGTTCGTCTGCGAGACGGTCGAGGGCGAGACGCTGTCCCTCAAGCCGATGAACTGCCCCGGCCACGTGCAGATCTTCGACCAGGGCCAGCGGTCGTACCGCGAACTGCCGCTGCGCATGGCCGAGTTCGGGGCCTGTCACCGCTATGAGCCGTCGGGCGCCCTGCACGGGCTGATGCGGGTGCGCGGCTTCACCCAGGACGACGCCCACATCTTCTGCCGCGAGGACCAGATCGTCGAGGAGACGGCGCAGTTCATCGACCTGGCCCGTTCGGTTCACGCCGATCTCGGCATGGAAACGGCCTACATCAGCCTCGGCACCCGGCCCGAGACGCGGGCCGGGACGGATGCGTTCTGGGACAAGGCGGAGGCCCAGATGCTGGAAGCCGCCCGCGCGGCCGGGACCGAACCGGTCGTCACCGAGGGCGACGGGGCCTTCTATGCGCCCAAGCTCGACTTCGTGGTCAAGGACGCCATCGGCCGGGAATGGACCTGCGGCACGATCCAGCTGGACTATGTCCTGCCGGAACGGCTGGGCGCGGAATATATCGGCGAGGACGGCCAGAAGCACCGGCCGGTCATGCTGCACCGCGCGATCCTCGGGTCGTTCGAGCGGTTCATCGGCATCATGATCGAGAACTACGCCGGGGCCTTCCCCCTGTGGCTGGCGCCGACCCAGGCCGTGGTGGCGACCATCGTCTCGGAAGCCGACGACTATGCGCGCGAGGTGCAGGCCCG
>NZ_JAKFEB010000236.1:0-2621 GCF_036677305.1 Brevundimonas sp.
GGGCCTCCTGGCGCGCGGCGGCCGCGGCGGCCAGGGCCTCGTCGGCCTGCGCCCGGGCGGCGGCGGCTTCGGCGCGCAGGGTGTCGACCTCTGCGGAGGGTTCGGTCGCCGGAACGCTCTCGACGGCCGGCGCGGCGGCGTCTTCGGCAGGAACGATGGAGTCCGCGCGTTCGCCCGCCAGCAACAGCACATCCACGGTCCCGTCGGCGGCGGCGAGCGGCAGGATGGACCAGCGCACGCCGTCGGCGCCGCCGTTCCGCGACACGATCGGATCGGCCTCGCCCGCCGGAGCGGACAGGGCGGCGCGCAGGGTCTGCCGGGCCTCGATCCGCTCGTCCTCGGCCAGGAACTGGTCGGCGAAGTCGCCGGCGGCCTCATCGCGGCCCAGCAGCCGCAGGGCGGTGTGATTGGCCTCGCGCACCTGCCCGTCCCGATCGATGACGATCAGGGCGCTGGCGGCGGCGTCGAACACGCGCCGGGTCAGACCGTCCTGCGAAGCGGCCGGCGCGGCGGCCTCGGGCATGATGATTTCCGGCGTCTGCAGGCTTTCGCTCTCGACGATGGCGGCGGTCGAGCCGGTGATCTGGCCCAGTTCGTTCTCGATCGGCATGGCCGTGACCGAGACCAGCATCTTGCGGCGCGCGGCCGGGTTGGCCAGCAGATGCTGGAAACCCCTGACCGTCTGGCCCCGCAGCGCGCGGGCGCTGGGCAGCAGGTCGGGCGGCACGGGACGACCGTCCGGGAAGGTGATGCCCCAGGTCGCCGAATGGAAACGCAGGCCGATCAGCTCTGCGTCCTTGCGGCCCAGAAGCTGGTGCGCGGCGCGGTTGGCGAAGACGAATTTGCCCTGTTTGTCGGTCTCGACCAGGGCCACGGGAATCGCGTTCAGCGTCTCGAACAGCCGCTTCTGGGAGTCCTCGGCCATGCGCTGTATCAGATCGAGCTGGTCCGAGGCGCTGCCGTGCTGGGCGCCCCGGCGCAGGGCGGAGACGATCGCGACCAGCGCCACGATCCATCCGAAGGCCGCGACGGCGGCCCAGACCCACATCCAGTTGACCTGGCCTTCGAGAAACATACGACCCGACTGTCCCGTTCTGGCGCCCCGCGCGCCGGTTCGGGAGATACCTTGCAAACGGCGAACCGGACCAGCCCGCTTTCGCTTCCAGGGCGACCGGCCGCCTCAGGCCAGCGGCGTCGCCTCGCCCGCGGGCAGCATAAGGATCCGGCGGACAATGTCGGCGCACCCCAGCATCGGCAGCGGCTGACCGAATCTGGCCCGCCATTCGCGATCCAGTTCGATCTCTTCGGTCGTCATCTGCGCGGAAGCCATGGGGCCGGAAAGACGTAAAGCATCAATATGTTCCGCGAACGGGAACATGTTCAGGCCAGCAACGCTTCCGGACCCGGAGAGTGTGAATGGTTAACCGCAAGACCGCCCCGCCGCCTTATCGAGGCGCCCAGAGTCCGGACGAGTTCATCATCGAGATGGGCAATGTCTGGATCGGTCTGATCGAAACCATCGCGTCGGACCCCGACCAGAACGGAGCCCTTGCAGGCTATTTCGGCGTGGACCCGAAGGTCATTGACAGCTGGATCGAGGCCCGCGGCAGGACGCGCTGCTCCGGCGCGGTGCCCGGCGGGCGCCGCTGCGCCAATCTCGTTGGGCTCAAGGTCGAGTACGACCCGCGCATCTGGGCCGACGAACGCCTGCGCTGCACTGCCCACGGCCCGGGATAGGCGGCGCTGGAATTGAAAAAAGCCCGGTCTGGCGACCGGGCCTCTTCAAACGACTGGAGCGGGCGAAGAGATTCGAACTCTCGACCCCAACCTTGGCAAGGTTGTGCTCTACCACTGAGCTACGCCCGCACTTCAGTCGGAGGCGGGCGTATACCTAGGGCTCCGGCCCCTCGCAAGTCCCCCGACCCACAATTCGGCGCTCAAGCAGCGAGCAACCGCGTTGCGAGCGATAGCGCCTGCGCGAAGCGCATCCGCGCGTCAGCGCGGCGCCAGACGAATCGCCCCGTCCAGACGGATGCATTCGCCGTTGATGTAGACGTTGCGGGCCAGCTCCAGCACCAGCGAGGCGTAGTCCGCCGGCGTGCCCAGGCGGCTCGGGAAGGGGATGGCGGCGGCCAGGGCGTCCTGGATCTTCTGGTCCATGCCCGCCATCATCGGCGTCCACATGATGCCGGGCAGGATGGTGTTGCAGCGGACGCCCTCCTGGGCGAGGTCGCGGGCGACCGGCAGGGTCATGGCGTAGACGCCGCCCTTGGACGCCGAATAGGCCGCCTGGCCGATCTGGCCGTCCTGGGCCGCCACCGAGGCGGTGTTGACGATCAGGCCGCGCTCGCCGTCGGCCATGGGCTCAAGCGTCACCATGCCCGCCGCCGACTGCGACAGGACGCGGAAGGTGCCGAACAGATTGACCCGCACGGTGCGCTCGAACTGGGCCATGTCGTGGGCGCGGATCTCGCCGGTGTCCTTCTTGCGGCTGACGGTCTTCTGGCCCGTGGCGATGCCGGCGCAGTTGACGGTCAGACGCTCCTGCCCGTGGGCGGCGCGGGCCTTTTCGAAGCCGGCGGCGACCGAGGCGTCGTCGGTCACGTCGACCAGACAGAAGA
>NZ_JAKFEB010000237.1:0-2709 GCF_036677305.1 Brevundimonas sp.
TCGGCCACGGCCTTCGGCGGCGTGCGCTGGTCGTCGGACAGGACGGGATGATCGATCATTTCGCACTCCGGGTCGCGTCGCCGAACGACGGACCGGCATGGACGGTTCCCGTGCACTCTTGACCGCGGCGGCGCGGCGGACGACGGAAGCCCTCATGAACTATCGCCACAGCTTTCACGCCGGAAATTTTGCAGACCTGGTCAAGCACGCCCTGCTGCTGTGGCTTCTGGAACGGCGCGGCGCCGACGGTCCCCTGACGGTCATCGACACCCACGCCGGCGCGGGCCTCTACGACCTGACCGGCGACGGGGCGCGATCGAAGGAGGCCGAGGCCGGCGTCGCACGGCTGATGGCGGCCGAGGGGCGGCCGCCTCTGATCGAGGCGCTGGCCGCCGCCGTGGCCGGGCTGAATCCGCAGGGCGGCGCAGCCCTCTATCCCGGCTCGCCCCTGCTGGCGGCCCGGACCCTGCGGGACGACGACCGCTATGTCGGCTTCGAGCTGAATCCGCCTGTGCTGGACATGCTGACAGAGGCCCTGGAACCCTATCCGGAGGCCGCGGCCGAGGGCGGGGACGGCTATGAGCAGGCGCGGACCTGGGCGGCCGAGGCGACGGGGCCTCTGGTCCTCATTGACCCGCCGTTCGAGAAACCCGACGACTACCTGCGCGCCGCCGACACGGGCGCGGCCATCGTTCGCGCCGACGCGCGGGCCACGGTGGCGATCTGGACGCCGCTGAAGGACCTGGAGACCTTTGACAGCTTCCTGCGCCGCCTCGATCAGGCGGGCGCCCGGCGCGCGCTGGTGGCCGAGGCGCGGCTGCGCCCGCTGACCGATCCCATGCGGATGAACGGCTGCGCCGTCGTGATCCTGAACCCGCCGACCGGCGCCGAGGCCGCGGCCGGCGAGATCTGCGGCTGGGTCGCGCAGACACTGGGCGACGCCGGCGCAAGGGCCGACGTCTGGTTCACCTAGCTCGGTTCGAAGACTTCGCAGGCCTCGTACAGGTGCGGCTCGAACGTCGCGATGGCCATGATCGGCTCCATGGCGGCGTTGACGGCAGGCAGCCGGGCCATGGCCCTCCAGTCCTCGCGCGAGCGCCACACGGCATGCACCGCCGCGACCTTGCCGTTCAGACCCCGATGCAGGGTGGCGGACACAAAGCCATCGGCGCCTCTCTGGCTGCGCACCATGACGGTGAGCAGGTCCATCAGCAGATCCAGCTTCGCCGGCTCACAGCGGTAGACGTTGATCAGGACGACGGGATCGGTGTCGGACATGTCGGGCGTGTAGCTGATCGCGGAGCGCGAGTCTTGCGGGCGCGGTGCGCGCCAAGGATGAAACGCCGTTCGCTAAACCTTGCTCAACACATGACGTGCGACGACGGCTGACACAGTCGGAAGTCCCATGTTGCTTATCCGTGTCGTTGTCGCGCTTCTGGCCGCCGTCGCCGTTTCGGGCCTGGCTCCCTCCGTCGACGCCCGCCCGGTTCCGGAAGCGGCGCAGGATGCTCCCGACGACGCCCTGAGACTGGCGCGGTTCGTCGAGGCTCGCGCGGCCTCCACCGATTTCGCGGCCCTGGATCGATTCGGCGAGGCCGCCATGCGCCGGAACGACCGGGAAGGCCTGAACCGGCTCTATCACGTGACGTGGACGACCCTGAACCAGGGCGATTTCGACAAGGCGACGATGTGGAACCGCCGACTGATCACGGCGGCGGCGCGGCAGGGGGACGAGCGGTACAGGGATATCGCGCGTCTGAACGCCCTGACGATCCGCTATGACCAGGGCGAGACCGGTGTGGCCGGCGAGATGCGCAGGACGGCGGAAACCGGCGAGGACTGGTTCGTCCGGGCCCACGCCGTTCGTCTGGCGGCCCTGGCGCTGTTCGATGAGGACAAGGTCGGGGAGGGGCTGGAACTGCTGGCCCGGGCCCAGGCCGACATTCCCGACAACGATCCCTTCGCCGCCACGGCCCACGCCGGCATCTGGGAAGTGACGGGCATGGGGCTGAAGCAGCTCAACGACGCCACCGGGGCGGCGGACGCGTTCCGGAAATTCGAGATCGACTATTCCAACCCGGCCTATCCGCGGCCCGACTTCGACAGCCTGTACAATCTGGCCACGATGGCGCTCAAGGTCGGCGACGGGGAGCGCGCGGCGGAGTATTTCGCGGCCCACCACCGCTTGGCCCGACGGGCCGGACTGACAACCCTGTCCGTCTATGACGCCAGCCTTTGCGCCATGGTCGCCAGCGCCCGGAATGAGCCCCGTGCGGTGCTGGCCTGTCTGGAGCCCTATGGAGAATCGCTGGGCGAGGCCGCGTTCGTCGCCGCCGACGCCCTGCCGCTGCGGGCGATCGCCCGGGCCCAGACGGGGCAGATCGCCGGCGCCCGCCGGGACGTGAATGCACTGCGCCGCCTTGAGGCCGAGACGGGCATCCCGTCCGAGGTCGACCACGTCGAGGCCGAGGTGCTGTTCGCAGAGGGCCGGCACGAGGCGGCGTTCCGCATCCTCCGGGCGCATATGCTCGAGAGCGAAATCGATGCGGCCCGAAGCTACAGCGCCGGCATTCACCAGGTGACCGGCAATATGCAGCAGCAGCTGGCCGAACGCCGGACCCAGCTGGAGACGGCGCGGTCCAACACCGGCCTGCAGCGGGCGGTCATAGGCATCGGGGTGATCTTCCTGCTGTTCGCCGGCGCCACCCT
>NZ_JAKFEB010000238.1:0-2869 GCF_036677305.1 Brevundimonas sp.
TCGATGAACTGGTCCTCGCGCGGCTTGAAGACGCGCTTCGGCCGTTCGCCGGCCGCTTCCGCGCCTTCAGGCCGGGCCCGGGGCGTGAAATTCTTCTTCGGATGCTCGAATTTCGGCGCGGCCTTGGCCCAGCCCGCCTTCTTGGGCGGACGGGCGGCGCGTTCGGCGGCGGCGTCAGCCGCAGCCCCGGCGGCGCGGACGCGGCTGGGCTTGCGCGACGGATCGGAAATCGCCGACCCCGAAGCGCCCTTGACGATCGGCGCCGAGGTGCGGCGGCCGGGGATGGGCGCGGGCGTGGAGACCGTATTGCCCTGGGGCAGGTTCTCGGGGCGGATATGCTGGGCCAGCATCTCGCGGATCACGCGGGGCCCGACCTCCTCGACCGAACCGGTCGGCAGGGTGCCGAGCTGGAACGGGCCATAGGCCAGGCGGATCAGCCGGTTCACGGTCAGGCCGAGGTGTTCCAGAACCTTGCGGACCTCGCGGTTCTTGCCCTCGGTGATGGAGACGCTGATCCACAGGTTGGCGGGCGCATTGCCGTCGCTGTCCTTGGCCTTGTCGAGCGTGGCCTCGATGGGGCCGTAGCGGATGCCGTCGACGGTGACGCCGTCCTTGAGGGAGTCGAGCTGCAGCTGGCTGACCCGGCCGCGCGCGCGGGCCCGGTACTGGCGCACCAGTTCGGTCTGCGGCAGCTCCAGCGCGCGGCTCAGCTCGCCGTCGTTGGTCAGCAGCAGCAGGCCTTCGGTGTTCAGGTCGAGCCGTCCGACCGAGATCACCCGCGGCAGGCCGCTGGGCAGGGCGTCGAACACCGTCGGGCGGCCGCCCGGGTCGTTGTGCGAGGTCACCAGGCCGGCGGGCTTGTTGTAGCGCCAGACACGGGTGGCCTGGGCCGAGCCGATCGGCTTGCCGTCGACGGTGATCACATCGTCGCGAGTGACCAGGACGGCGGGCGTATCGAGGATCTTGCCGTTCACGGCGACCTTGCCCAGGCCGATCAGCCGCTCGACCTCGCGGCGCGAGGCGATGCCGGCGCGAGCCATGGCCTTGGCGATGCGCTCGCTGCGCTTGGGACCCTCGTCGGCCTTGGGCGCGGGCTTGCCGTCCTTCGGGAAGGGTTTGCCGCCCGGTTTGCCGAAGGATTTGCCGGCCTTCGGAGGGCCGCGCTCGTCGCCGCCCTCGACGCGCTTGACGTAGGGTTTGCGGGGGCCGTCGCGGCTGTCGTCTTGACGCGGGCGCGGCTTCTTGTCGTTGTCTCGGGGATGGCTGGCCATGATGAGCGGTTCATGCACATGGCCTTGGCGTGTGCGCAAGCGGCGGCGGACGCGGGAGAGACTCCCGTCGGCTGCGTGATCGTCGATGAATCGACCGGAGAAGTGATCTCGGAAGGTCGAAACGGCCCCATCGGCGCACATGATCCCACCGCTCACGCAGAGATCGCGGCGATACGGGCGGCGGGGACGAAGCTGGGAAATTATCGTCTCACCGGCCTGACCCTCTATGTGACCCTCGAGCCCTGCGCCATGTGCGCCGGGGCGATCAGCCATGCGCGGATCGGCCGGGTTGTCTGGGGGGCGGACGACCCGAAGGGCGGCGCGGTCGCGCACGGGCCCCGCTTCTTCGAACAGCCGACCTGCCACTGGAAGCCCGCCGTCGAGGGCGGGGTGCTGGCCACGCAGGGCGGCGACCTGCTGCGCGGATTCTTCCGCGCCCGGCGCAAAGGAACAGCGACGCCTGATGCACGTTAAGGCCCCGGGCCAACGGCTCAGCTTGTTCGGGAATAACATGAAGCTCGTGGTCGCCCTCGCCGTCGCCGCTGTCGCCCTGACCGCCTGCGGCCAGAAACCGAAGGATGCGCCGACCGACGGGGATTCCGTGCGCGAGCGGGCCCAGGAGGCCCAGACGGCGCGTCGGCGGACGGGCGCCGAGGCCCAGGATCGCGCCCTGAACCGTGTCATCCGCACCGTCTACCTGTGCAACAACAGCGAACGGCTTTCGGTCGATTTCGACAATCCGCGCCAGATGGCGACGGTGCGCAACTCCAGCGGCGAGGCGGTCGACCTGTTCCAGGAGCAGGCCCCGGACGGCATCTGGTACCGGGCCTCGGGCTATGAACTGCGCGGCAAGGGCGTGATGGCCACCTGGACCTCGGACGGGCGCGATCCGACGGACTGCCGCGCCGTCGACTAGGCGAAGGACGCCAGCCGGGCGTCCAGCCGGGCCCGGACCTCGGGCCAGTCCTCATCGAGAATGGCGAACTGGGCCGTGTCGCGGATGCGGCCCTTCCAGGTGATCTTGTGCTTGCGCAGAACGCCCTCGTCCCGCGCGCCCAGCTTGCGGATGGCGGCCTGGCTGGCGGGATTTACGGCGTCGGTGATGATCTCGACCCGCACCGCGCCCGCGTCGAAGGCGTGGCCCAGCAACAGGCGTTTGCACGATGGATTGACCGGGCCGCCCCGCGCCTCGGGGCGATAGAAGGTCGAGCCGATCTCGCAACGGCGATAGTCCGGCCTGATCTCGTACAGGCTCGTCGTGCCCACGACGGCGCCGTCGCAGGCGCGGCGGACGGCCCAGGCGATCCGGCTCCCCTGCTCCATCGCGGTCAGGGCGCCGCGCCACCAGCCGTCGAAATGCGGGCCGTAGGCGGCGCCGACCATGATGTCCCAGGATGCGGCGTCACAATCCAGCGCGGCGCGAACCTCGGCTTCCAGCGCCGGCGTGAACGGATCCAGCCGGACAAACCGGTTTTCCAGCGGAACGGCCGTCAGGATCATCCGGACCGGAATCAAGCGGCCCCCTCGGCCCTCAGGAATGCGGCCACCGCGGCGCGGTCCGCCGCCTTGTCGACGAAGGCGTCGCCGATGGCGCGGGC
>NZ_JAKFEB010000239.1:0-6487 GCF_036677305.1 Brevundimonas sp.
CAGATCATGACCCTGCACGGCGCCAAGGGGCTGGAGTTCCCGCTGGTCTTCCTGCCCGGTTGGGAGGAAGGCGTCTTCCCCAGCCAGCGCAGCATCGACGAGAAGGGCGAAAAGGGCCTCGAGGAGGAACGCCGCCTCGCCTATGTCGGCGTCACCCGGGCCAAGTCGGACGCGCGTATCAGCTTCGCCGCCAACCGGTTGGTCTACGGCCGCTGGACCTCGCAGTTGCCCAGCCGTTTCGTTGACGAACTGCCCATCGCCCATGTCGAGGCCGAGAGCGACACCGGCTACTACGGCGTCACCCCCGGCATGAAGGACGCCAAGAGCCGCTGGGACGACATGCCGACCTTCGGGTCCGGCTATTCCTCGCCCGGCTGGAAGCGCGCCCAGTCCTTCACCGCCGGCCGGGCGCCCGACGCCCGTCCGGCGCGCCACGCCCTGATCGAGGGCGACGGCCGCCTCGTCGCCACGGCCGATCCCAGGGCAGGCTCTAACTGGTCGAAGGGTGAACGCGTCTTCCACCAGAAATTCGGCTACGGTCTGATCACCGGCATCGAGGGCAACAAGCTGCTGGTGGCGTTCGACAAGGCCGGGGAGAAGAAGGTGATCGACAGCTTCGTGGAAAAGGCGCCGTGACGCCCAGCCGCCGCGAGCTTCTGGCCGCCGCGGCGGCGCTGTCCGTGCCCTCCTCCGCCAACGCCGGCGCGGATCGTCCCGGGTTCGTCACGCGCGACGGCATCGGATTGAAGATCGACGGCCGGCCCTACCGCTTCGTCGGCGCCAACGCCTGGTATCTGGCCTGGCTGGGCGCGGACGCCGACTTCGGCGACCCGGCGCGGCTGGGTCGCGAACTGGATGCGCTGGCCGGCGACGGCGTGACCAATATCCGGATCGCCGCCTCGGCCGAACTGTCGCCGCTGAAGAACTCCGTCCGGCCCGCCTTCCGCGACCGGAGCCCGGTCTACAACGAGACCCTGCTGGTCGGCCTGGACCGCGCGCTGGCCGAGATCGGGCGGCGCGGCATGAAGGCGGTGCTCTATCTGACCAATTTCTGGGAGTGGTCCGGCGGGATGATGACCTACCTCTCGTGGGTCAACGGCGGCCGGTACCTGGACATGAACGACCCGGCCCATCCATGGCCGGAGTTTCCGGACTTCGTCGCCGACTACTACGGCAATGCGGAAGCCGTCGGCCTCTATCATGACTACATCCGAGCCGTGGTCTCACGGACCAATACCGTGACGGACGTCCGCTACGCCGATGATCCCGCCATCATGGCCTGGCAGCTGGCCAACGAGCCCCGGCCGGCCGGCTCAGATTCCCGCGCCGCCGCAAACCTGCAGGCCTTCCAGCGCTGGATCTCCGACACGGCCCGGCTGATCAAGTCGCTGGATCCGCACCATCTCGTCTCGACGGGCAGCGAAGGGCTGAAGGGGGCGGTCGAGCGGGCCGACATCGTGCTGGACGCGCACCGTTCGCCGGACATCGACTATCTGACGGCGCACATCTGGCCCGCCAACTGGAGCTGGCTGGACCGGCGGGACATGGCGGGCACCGACGCAGAGGCGCGGGCGCGAACCGCGGAATACATCCAGCAGCACATCGGCTTCGCCCGGGAGCTGGGCAAGCCGCTGGTGATCGAGGAGTTCGGCTATCCGCGGGACGGCGACGCCTTTGATCCCGCGACGCCGACGACCCTGCGGGACGGCTTCTACGCCGACATCCACGCCGCCGTCCTGGCCGACAGCCGCGCGGGCGGGCCCTTGGTCGGCTCCAACTTCTGGGCCTGGAACGGCGAAGGGCGGACGCGCAATCCGGACTTCCGCTTCCGCGACGGCGACCGGGCCTGGCTGGGCGATCCCCCGCACGAGCCGCAGGGCTGGTACGGCGTGTTCGACACGGATCAGTCCACGCGGGCGTCGATCCGCCGGCAGGCCGCCGCGCTGGCGGCGCTCTAGACGCCGCTACTCAGGGGTCCGCGCCTCCTCGGCCGGCATCCGATGCGTCGCCACGGTCTCCCAGGCCCCCACCCCGATCAGAACGGCGGTGGCGCACGCCGCCAGCCCTACCGGCGTCAGCACCGGGACCGCCAGGCTCAAGGCGCCCAGCGCGGCGATCCCGCCCAGTCTCGAGGGCGACCAGATCCCGAAGGCGGCGAGTTTGAAGACCTGGGCTCCGACGAGGAACAGCATCGGCCCGCCGATCAGGACGGCCGCCATGGCGAAGTCGATCGCGCCTCCCGGGTGGCTCAACGACATCTCGTCCCCCACGGCCGTGACGACGATGCCGGCGACCACGAGGATCGGCGCATAGGTGTAGGCGCGGCGTGCGACCCGGCCCGTGTCGTTCGCATGGGAGATGACGTCGGAGGCGGCGTCATGCGCCTTGCTGAACCAGATCCACCACATGGCCAACGTTCCTGCGAAGGCCGCCGCGAAAGCCCCGACGACCGGGGCCGTCCAATCCAGCCCGGCGAAGGTCGCGCCGGTGACGAGGACGGACTCGCCGAGGCAGATGATGATGAACAGGCCGACGCGCTCGGCCATATGCGCGCCCTCGACCTCCCAGTCCTCGGTGTGCGAGCGGCCCAGGCCGGGAACCCAGAAATAGCAGGCCGGACCCGCGAACTCGAAGGCGACGGCGATCAGCCAGATAATCAGCCGGGCCTGGCCCTCCATCAGCCCGCCGGTGATCCAGAGGGCGGCGCCGACTCCGGCCCAGATGCAGATGCGCTGGAAATTGGGGCGAAGCACATCGTGCCGACGCACCGCCCACAGGGTGAAAAGGCCCCGGCCGACCTGGAGGGAGGCGAAGGCGCAGGCGAAGATCAGCCCCTTCTCGCCGAACGCCTCCGGAAGGGAGGTCGACATGACGAGGCCCGCCGCCATCAGCAGGAAAAGCAGGGCGCGGACCGGCGCGCGCTCGGGGTCCAGCCAGTTGGTGATCCAGCTGGTGTCTATCCACGCCCACCAGACGGCGCCCAGCAGCATGAACCCCTGCAGGGCCCCGATCCAGCTCAGATGGGCCAGCAGGGCGTGGGAAATCTGGGTGATGGCGAAGACGAAGATCAGGTCGAAGAACAGTTCGACAAAGCCCACGCGGGCGTGGCCGCCGTCCCGGGTCCTCAGCAGGTCGCCGGCCATCCGATTCCAACCCTTCGTTAAGCCTGAAGCCCGACCCTGCCTCTGTGCATGAGTCCCGTCCAGAAGCGGTCCTGACCGAACCGGTTCCCAGCCTGTGGGAACGGGCGATCTCGATCGGCCTCATCGCCATGCTGACCGGCGCCCTGATCGGGCCCGTGTTCGCGCCGCTGCAGGAAGAGACGCCGGTGCTGCGTCTGGTCTGGCTGCCGGCCTATGCGGCCATCTTCGGCATGGCGGCGTACCGGATCGACCGGCTGTGGCGCGCCTGGCCGGCGATCCTGGCCATGGTCGCCGTGATCGGCCTGGCCTTCGCCTCCAAATACTGGTCGATCGACTATGGCGTGACCAGCCGCCGCGTCATCGCCCTCGCCATCAGCTGCGTCTTCGCCCTCTACCTCGGCGCCGTGTTCCGGGGCCCGCACCTGCCGCGCCTGCTGATGCACGCCGCCCTGCTGATGGCCGTGGGCAGTCTGGTGATGGTCTTCGCCTTCCCCTCCATCGGGGTCCACCAGTACGACAACGCCGGCCTGTGGCGCGGCCTCTGGTACGAGAAGAACCAGATGGGGGCCGTCATGGTGATCGGGGCCACGGCCTCGGCCGCCTGCCTTGTCTCGCCCGATCCGCGCCGCCTGCTGCCCGCCGTCGCCCTCGGCCTCGCCTCGATCCTCGTGCTGGCCACCCAGTCAAAGACCTCCCTGCTGTGCCTGATCGTCGGCCTCGGCTTTGTCGGCGCCTTCTGGTCGATGAAGCGCGGCGGCGCGGCCTTCAGCGTTGCGGCCATCTGGGTGCTGGTGGTGCTGGCGGGTGTCGGCCTGTGGACCTGGGAGACCCATTCGGTCGCCGTGCTGGAAGCCCTGGGCAAGGACCCCTCCCTGACCGGTCGCACCGAGATCTGGGACAGCCTGATGCGCAAGGTCGCCGACCGTCCGTGGACCGGCTACGGCTACGGCGCCTTCTGGGGCCGCGAGGGCGAATCCGTCCCCGCCGACTGGGTGCGCAAGGAGACCGGCTGGAGCGTGCCCAGCGCCCACAACGGCTGGATCGACCTGCTCGTCCAGCTGGGCTGGCCCGGCGCTGTGCTGGTCGGCGTGCTGATGGCGTCGACGGCTTTCATCACCATCCTGCGCTCCATGGGCTCCGGCGCGCGCGAGGGCTGGTGGGCGCTGGGCTTCCTGGCCGCCTTCTTCGTGCTGAGCCTGTCGGAGAGCATTCTGGTGCAGCACCAGAGCCTGCCCTGGGTGCTGTTCCTCGCCGTCCTCACCCGCGCCGTCCTGCCCTCGCCCGCGCCGGCCGTCGTTCCGCTTGTGGAGAAGCGCCGCGGGGCCTACCAGACCCCCTCCCGAATCGCCGCACAGTATCCGCATGGGCCAGTCCGCCGACCTCCTTTCGCTGTTCGATGACGAGCCGACGCAGCCGCGTCCCGCCGATCCCGTCGCCACGCCTGAACCCGCGCCCGAGCCGGCGCTGACGCCGCAGGCCGCAGCGCCGCGTCCGGCGCCCGAGCCGGTTCGCGCGCCCTCGACCGCCGATCCGTCGGCCCCGCCCGTCGCCGGCGGCTATTCCGCCTCCTCGATCGAGGTGCTGGAAGGGCTGGAGCCCGTCCGCAAACGCCCCGGCATGTACATCGGCGGCACTGACGAGCGCGCGCTGCACCACCTGTTCGCCGAAGTCCTCGACAACGCCATGGACGAGGCGGTCGCCCGGCATGCGAAGCTGATCACCGTCGACCTCGACGCCGAGGGCTGGCTGTCCGTCCGCGACGACGGTCGGGGCATCCCGGTCGACCCGCACCCGAAACATCCGGGCAAGTCGGCGCTCGAGGTGGTCATGACCGTCCTCCACTCGGGCGGCAAGTTCTCCGGCAAAGCCTATGAAACCTCTGGCGGTTTGCACGGCGTCGGCGTCAGCGTCGTCAACGCCCTGAGCGAACAGCTGGACGTCACCGTCTGGCGCGACGGGTACGAGTGGAAACAGTCGTTCAGCCGCGGACTGCCGCTGGGCTCGATCGTCCAGGGCCAGCCTTCGAAGAAGAAGGGCACCCTGATCCGGTTCAAGCCGGACGAGGAAATCTTCGGCGTCGGCGCGGCCTTCAAGCCCGCCCGCCTGTTCCGCATGGCCCGGTCCAAGGCCTACCTCTTCCGCGGCGTCGAGATCCGCTGGACCTGCGCCGCGGAGCGAATCACCGACCACACCCCGACTGAAGCGGTCTTCCACTTCCCCAACGGTCTGGCCGACGCCCTGGCCGAGCGGATCGGCACGCTGGAGACCGTCACCCCGGCCTTCGCGGGCCGCGTCGAGCGCAAGGGCGAGGCCGGCGCGGTCGAATGGGCCGTGACCTGGTCGCCCATCGGCTTCGGCGAGGCCGACGGCTTCGTCTCCTCCTACTGCAACACCGTGTCGACGCCCGACGGCGGCACACACGAGGCCGGCTTCCGCGCCGCCCTGGTGAAAGGCCTCAAGGCCTATGGCGAGCTGACCAACGAGAAGCGCGCCAACCTGATCACGGCCGAGGACGTCATCGCCAACGCCGGGGCCATGATTTCCGTCTTCATCCGCAATCCCGAGTTCCAGGGCCAGACCAAGGACCGCCTGTCCTCGCCCGACGCCCAGCGTCTGGTCGAGCAGCTGATGCGCGATCCGCTGGATCACTGGCTGACCGAAAGTCCCAAGCAAGCCAACACCTTGCTGGGCTTTGTTATCGAACGGGCCGAGGATCGTCTGAAGCGCCGCAAGGACAAGGAAGTCCAGCGCGCCCAGGCCACGCGCAAGCTGCGCCTGCCCGGCAAGCTGTCGGACTGCTCGCGTCAGTCGGCCAACGGCACCGAGCTGTTCATCGTCGAGGGCGACTCGGCCGGCGGCTCGGCCAAACAGGCGCGCGACCGCACCACCCAGGCCATCCTGCCCCTGCGCGGCAAGATCCTGAACGTCGCCTCGGCCACGGCCGACAAGCTGCGCGCCAACATCGAACTGTCCGACTTGGCCCTGGCTCTCGGCGTCCAGCCCGGCAGCCGGTTCAACATCGACGACCTGCGCTACGAGCGGATCGTCATCATGACCGACGCCGACGTGGACGGCGCCCACATCGCCGCCCTGCTGATCACCTTCTTCTACCGCTCCATGCCCGAGACGATCCGTCAGGGCCGGGTCTATATGGCCCTGCCCCCGCTCTACCGGATCAGCGCCGGCCCCCTGTCCGAATATGCCCGCGACGACGCCCACCGCGACGAACTGCTGGCCACCGTCTTCAAGGGCAAGAAGACCGAGATCGGCCGCTTCAAGGGTCTGGGCGAGATGATGGCCTCCCAGCTCAAGGAGACCACCATGGACCCGAAGAAGCGCACCCT
>NZ_JAKFEB010000240.1:0-24772 GCF_036677305.1 Brevundimonas sp.
CCGGACACCGTCCTCGGCTTCGGCGTCATCGCCCGCGACGGCGCCGGCCGGACAGTGCTGGAACGGGTGCACGGCGAGGGCCGACGGATGCTGGATGGATCGCTGCGGACGCGGCCGTTCACGTTCGAGACGCCCATGCGCATCGCCTCGATCACCAAGCTGACGGCGATGACGGCGCTCATGACGCTTGTCGAACAGGGCCGCATGGCGCTGGACGACGACGCGGGCGACCTGGCCGGCTTCCCTCTGCGCCATCCCGCGCATCCGGGTGTGCGGATCACGCCCGCCATGCTGGCCAGTCATACTTCGGGGCTCAGGAACGGACCCAGCTATCCCGTTCCGCTGGGCCGCAAACTGTCCGAGGCCTTCACCCCCGGCGGGCGGCATTTCGACGACGGCGGCTGGTTCGCGCCGGCCTCCGAACCGCCCGGCTTCTTCACCTATGCCGACGTCAATTTCGCCGTCCTCGCCCAGATCGCCGAACGCATCTCCGGCGAACGCTTCGACCGTTTCCTGAAGCGCACCGTGCTGGACCCGGTCGGCCTCGACGCCGGCCTGAACTGGAGCGGCGTATCCGATGCGACCCGCGCCCGCGCCTCGGCCGCCTGCCGCTTTGTCGACGGCGTCTGGGAACCGCAGGTCGACGCCGAGGCCCTGCCCGCCCCCGCGATCCGCGTCACCACTCCACCGGAGGCGCCGGGCCTGACCGCGGACGACTATGTCGTCGGCGACAACGGTTTCGTCTTCTCGCCGCAGGGCGGACTGCGCGCCTCGGTGCGCGATCTCGACCGGCTGGCGCGCGCCTACACCGGTCATGCGGGTATGCCGCAGGTTCTTGCCCCCGCCACGCTGGACCGGATGAGCGCCCCGATCTGGACCTTCGATCCCGCCCGCCCCAACGGCCACACCGACCGCGGCCTGCTCCAGAGCTACGGCCTGTCCGTCCACATCCCGACCGGCCGCGACGGCGACGCCTTCTTCGGCCCCGACAGCGCCGACTGGCGCGGGCATTTCGGCCAGGCCTACGGTCTCCAGTCCGGCCTGTTCTGGAGCCGGCGTGACGGCCGCACCCTGGCGTACATGATCTCCGGCACGCCCCGCGACCCGGAGGGCCTCTCCGGCGTCCGCTCGGCCGCCTCGCCGTGGGAGGAAGTCATCCTCGACGCCGCCATCGCCGCATGGGCCGCCGGATGACGCGCCTTTGAGCGGCCGCCGCCTTCCCTTCGGGCCTCCGCGCCCCTAGGTTCCGCCCACAAGAACGGCCTCGCGGAATGGCCACGACCGACACGCTCAGGAGACGCCCCCATGCATGACGCGCCCCAGGATTCCGGAGTGGCCGACGCGGCCGCCCGCCTCGACAAGGAAAACCCCCTCGGCGTCGACGGCTTCGAGTTCGTGGAATTCACCGGCCCGGACCCTGCGGCCATGGTGTCGCGCCTCGAGCTGATGGGCTTCACCCGGACCCATGTGAACCCGGCCAATGACGTGGTGCGCCTCAAGCAGGGCGACATCACCCTGCTGGTCAACCAGTCGCCCAAGGGTCAGGCGGGCGAGTTCGCCGCCGAGCACGGCCCCTCGGCCAACGGCATGGCCTTCCGCGTCACCGATGCGAAGGCGGCGTATGAAGGCGCGGTTTCGCGCGGGGCGCGCCCGGCCGAGAACCATGACGGCGGCGCGCTGGGCGGCGACTATCCCTACATCCTGCAGGGCATCGGCGGCTCGCTGCTCTACATCATCGACCAGTACGGCGAGCAGGGCTCGCTCTACGACGGCTGGAACGAGATCGAGGGCTGGGAAGAGGCCGAGCGCAAGAACTCCGTCGGCCTGTTCATGCTCGACCACCTGACCCACAACGTGCGTCGCGGCGAGATGCGGACCTGGTCGGGCTTCTACGGCGACGTCTTCAATTTCGAAGAGCAGAAATACTTCAACATCAAGGGCAAGGCGACCGGCCTGCTGTCCCAGGCGATGATCGCGCCCGACCGCGCCATCCGCATTCCTCTGAACGAGAGCCAGGACGAGAACAGCCAGATCGAGGAATTCCTGCGCCGCTACAACGGCGAGGGCATCCAGCACATCGCCTTGGCCACCGACGACATCTTCGAGACCGTCGAGGAGCTGAAGCGTCGCGGCATCCCCTTCCAGGACACGATCGACACCTATTTCGACCTGATCGACAAGCGGCTGCCGGGCCATGGCCACGACGTCGCCCGCATGCGGCTGAACCGCATCCTGATCGACGGCTCGGACGAGGACGGCCTGCTGCTGCAGATCTTCACCCAGGACACCTTCGGTCCGATCTTCTTCGAGATCATCCAGCGCAAGGGCAACCAGGCGTTCGGCGAGGGCAATTTCCAGGCCCTGTTCGACTCCATCGAGCTGGACCAGATCCGGCGCGGCGTCATCAAGGTGGATGCCTAAGCCCCCGTCGTGGCTGCCCTGGCTGGGTCCGCTTCTCGCGGCCCTGGTCGGGGCGGCGGTCGGCGAATACGGGCTGGGCGGCGGCTTCTGGACGGTGCTGATCGCGGCGCTGGTTTGCGGCTTCGCGCCCATCGTCGGCTATCGCGTGTGGAAGTGGCGGTTTCAGCGGAAGGGGTAGGAACCATCCTCTTGCCCTTCCCTGTTTTGTCTTCGTTTTCGCACCGAAACCGTCGTCGAATTCTCCGGAGAATTCGTCAGTGAAAGTCCCGCGATCCGGGCAGCACCCGCACGTCTCGCGGATGTCGCCCCCGCGCTGGCGTATGGCCCGATCCCGGCGCCGAATCCGGCGTCAGATGGCCCAGCATCGGCGTCCAGTCCTCCAGATGGTCCACGACCAGATGGGTCACGCCCTCGGCCGTCTGCACCTTGCCCCGGGCCAGCACCATCCGCGCGCCCATCGCCACGGGCCTGAACCGTTCGAACACGTCCGGCCACAGCACCAGATTGGCCACGCCGGTCTCGTCCTCCACGGTCATGAAGCAGACGCCCTTGGCCGTGCCCGGCCGCTGGCGCACCAGCACCACGCCGCCCACGCAGACGGTCCGGCCGTTGGGTCGGGCCGGATAATCCTTCGCCGTCAGCGCCCCGACGCCCGTCAGCCGGTCGCGCAGGAAGCTGACCGGATGACCCTTCAGCGACAGGCGGATGGTCTGGTAGTCGCCGACCACTTCTTCCGAGGGGGCCAGGACCGGCAGGGCCTCGGGCGGGCGGCCGTCCGTCTCGACCAGTCCCATGGCCTCGAACAGGGGCGCCGTCGACGCCGGCGGCGCGCCCCGGACCGCCCACAGCCCCTGCCGGCGCGTCAGCTCCAGCGATCCGAAAGCATCCGCCTCCGCCAGCCGGTCGAGGGCCGATGGCGGCAGGTTCGCCCTCACCCTGAGGTCCTCAAGGTCGGCGAAGGGTCCCGCCTCTCTCACCGCCTCGATCCGCAGGGCCCAGTCCTTCTTGAAACCGTCGATGGACCGCATCCCCAGCCGCAGGGCGCAGGGCTGGCCCGGACGGGGCTCCAGCGAGGCGTCCCAGCCGCTGACATTCACATCGGGATGCCGAACCTCGGCCCCGTGTTCGATGGCGTCCCGCACCAGCTGGGCGGGCGCGTAGAAGCCCATGGGCTGGCTGTTCAGCAGGGCGGCCGTGAACGCCTCGGGATGCCAGCGCTTCATCCACGACGAGATGTAGACGAGGTGGGCGAACGAACAGGCGTGGCTTTCCGGAAAGCCGTACTCCCCGAACCCCTTGATCTGGTCGAAACAGCTGCGGGCGAAACCGGGGTCGTAGCCGCGTTCGATCATCCGGCCTGTGAACCGCACCTCATGCTCGCCGATGGTGCCCATGTGCCGGAAGGTGGCCATCGCCCGCCTCAGGCTGTTGGCCTCGGCCGGGGTGTATTTCGCCGCCTCCATGGCGATCCGCATCGCCTGTTCCTGGAACAGGGGCACGCCCAGGGTCTTGTGCAGCACCCGTCTCAACTCGTCCCTGTCGCCATGGTCGGGGTGGGGATGGGGAAAGTCGATCACGAAGGGCCGGCCCAGCCTCTGCGCCTCCCGCCGCTCGGCCCGCCGCTTCAGATAGGGATGCACCATCCCGCCCTGGATCGGCCCGGGCCGGACGATCGCCACCTCCACCACCAGATCGTAGAAGACGCGCGGCTGAAGCCGGGGCAGCATCGACATCTGGGCCCGGCTCTCGACCTGGAAGACCCCGAGGGAGTCTCCCTTGCACAGCATGTCGTAGACCTCGGGATCGTCCGGCGGGACCGTGTCCAGTTCGAACCGGCGTCCATAGTGTTTCTCGATCAGGTCGAAGCCCCGCCTCAACGCGGTCAGCATGCCCAGCGCCAGCACATCGACCTTCATCAGCCGCAGGAAGTCGATGTCGTCCTTGTCCCATTCGATGAAGGTGCGATCCGGCATGGCGGCGTTGCCGATGGGCACGATCTCCAGCAGCGGCGTCTGGCTCAGCACATAGCCGCCGACGTGCTGGCTCAGATGGCGCGGGAATTTGATCAGCTCGGCCGTCAGCTCCAGCGCCAGCCGCATGCGGGCGTCGTCGCGGCTCAGACCGGTGCGGTCGACGTGCTCGTCCCTGACGCTGTCGCCCCATGAGCCCCAGACGGTGTCGGCCATCCGCGCCGTCACGTCCTCGGTCAGGCCCAGCGCCTTGCCCACGTCGCGGATGGCGGAGCGGGGCCGGTAGTGGATGATGGTCGCCACGATGGCGGCCCGGTCGCGGCCATAGCGGCGATAGACGTACTGCATCACCTCCTCGCGCCGCTCGTGCTCGAAATCGACGTCGATGTCGGGCGGCTCGTCGCGGTCGGCGGACATGAAGCGCTCGATCAGCACGTCCTGTTCGGCGGGGTTCACATTGGTGACGCCCAGGCAGAAGCAGACCACCGAATTGGCGGCCGAGCCCCGCCCCTGGCACAGGATCGGCGGCTCCTGCGTCCGCGCCCAATGGACGATGTCGTGCACCGTCAGGAAGTAGTTGGGGTATTTCAGAAGCTTGATGAGCTTCAACTCCTTGACGATCGTGTCCCGGATTTTCGGATCGACGCCATCGGGCCATTTCGTCCGCGCGCCCCTGAACGCCAGCCGGATCAACCGCCGCTGCGCCGTCCAGCCCTTCGGCACCGGTTCGTCCGGGTACTGATATTCGAGTTCCCGAAGGCTGAAGGTGCAAGCCCGCGCCACCTCCATCGTCCGCGCCAGCGCCGCCTCATGACCGCGGAACAGCCGCGCCATCTGCGCCGGCGGCTTCAGATGGCGTTCGGCGTTGGCCTGCAGTCGCCGGCCCGCCTTGTCGATGGTCGTCCCCTCGCGGATGCAGGTCAGGACGTCCTGCAACGGCCGCCGGTCGGGGTGGTGATACAGCACCGCATTGGTGGCGATCATGGACGCGCCCGTCCGATGCGCCATCGCCGCCAGCCGGTTCAGCCGCTTGCGGTCATCGCCGCGCCACAGGGGCGCCGCCGCCAGATACAGGACGTCGGGCCAGGCCCGCCGCCACGCCGCCAGCCGCGCCTCGAACGCCGCATCGGGTTTCTCCGGCGCGGGAGCCAGGGCGATCATCCCCTCGCCCAGCCCGACCGCCTGCTCGAAGGTCAGCCGCGTCTCGGCCTTTTCGATCCGCCCGGCTTCCGGGTCGGCGCCCGGCTGGGGCACCGCCTCGCTCTTGCCCAGCGACAGCAGCCGGCACAGGCGGCCGTATGCGGCGCGGTCGCGCGGAAAGACGATCAGCTCCGTCCCGTCCGTGAAGCCCAGTCGGGACCCGACGACCAGCGGGATGTCGACGTCCTCGGCCCCCATCAACGCCCGGACCATCCCGGCCAGGGTATTGCGGTCGGCCACGCCGACGGCGGCCAGGCCGAGAGCCTTCGCCTGCGCCGCGATCTCGCCGGGATGCGACGCCCCCTCCAGAAAGCTGAAGTTCGTCATCGCGCCCAGCTCGGCGTACTGGCCGTCCCAGGTCGTCATGGCAGCACCCCGTGCATCCACCACGACGGCGCGCGTTCCTCGGCCGCGCCGGAATACTCCCGCCCGTACAGCCCCTCGCGGAACAGCCAGTAGCGGCCGCCCGCCTCGTCCTCGACGCGGTAGTAATCGCGGGTGCGCACCTGCCGGTCGTCGGGGCGGGGCCGCCACCATTCGGGCGACAGCCGCTCTGGTCCGTCCGACCGCGTCACCCGCCGCGACAGCCGCCGCCAGGTGAACCGCACCGGCGCGCCGTCGGGCAGTTCGGCCAGAGCCTCGACCGGCTCGGGCGGGTCCAGCAGCAGGATGGGACGCCGCCCATCCCCCTTCGCCGCGGACGGCGCCCGCCCCAGCGCCGGACGCCAGCGCTCGGCGCGCTCGGGCAGCCAGCTGTCGACCGGTTCGGCCGTCAGCACCCGGTCCTCGCCCAGCCGCGCCGTCAGGCGATCGATCAGGGCGGCCAGACTTTCGGCCTGTTTCGCCTCGGCCTCGCTTTCCAGCGCCCCCTGCCGCGCCGTCATCGCCTCCACCTCGTCGGCGGTCAGCATCATGGCGTCGAGGCCGAACCCCAACTCCAGCCGTCCCAGCCCCGCCTCGCGGAACAGCCGCAGCCAGATTCCCGCATCGCGTCCGGGCCGGCCCATGCGAACCGACAGGCCGGTGGTCCGGCCGTCCGAGCGGAAGCCCGTCAGGGTCAGGGCCTTGGCCCCCTGCCCGTCGCGCACCAGCGGCGCGGACAGGTCGGCGGCCAGTTCGGCCAGCCGCGCCTCCACCCCCTCGACATCGCCGACCGGCTCCATCCACGCCTGCCAGGCCCGGTATTTCGGCGGCGGCCGCACGGGCGTCAGGGCCTCGCCCGCAAAGCCCAGCGCCTGATCCAGACGCTGCACCAGACCGACCCCGGCCCCGTCCCGGAAGCGCCGCGCCAGACCCGCGCGCGGCATGGGATAGAGGTCGCCGATCCGCTTCAACCCGAACCGCCGCGCCTGCGTCAGGGCGCCGTCGTCGATGCGCAGGGCCTCGACCGGCAGGGAGGCCAGAAGACCGCGCACGCTGTCCTCGTCGGCGATGCAGCCGCCCCCCTCCGCCTCGCCCCAGCGCGCCAGGGCCCATGCGGCGCCCGGCGTCGGGGCGATGGCGGCCCGCGCCCGCGCCCCGGCCTCGGCCAGCCGGTCGCGGATCTGCGCCGCCAACGCCGCCTCGCCGCCGAACAGATGGGTCGCGCCCGTGACGTCGAGGAACAGCCCCTCCAGCCCCTCGCCTGCCGGATCGAGGCTGACCGACGGCGACCAGCGCTCGGCCCAGACCGCCAGCGCCGTCAGGGCGCGGGCGTCGGCTTCCACGTCGGCGGGCTTGCAGATCAGGTACGGGATCATGGCCAGGGCGTCCGCCTGGGTCTGGCCGCGCCTCAGCCCGGCCGAACGGGCGGCGGGATTCAGGGCGTGAATGATCGCCGCGCCCCGGCTGTTCTTCAGGATCAGGGCGAACGGGTTCTTCGGATCGAGCGCGGGGTCAGGCGGCGAGGCCGGACGGCGCGCCCGCATGGCCGATCGCCGCCAGACCGCTATCGGCCAGTCGATCAGCCAGACGGAGACGATGCGTCTCATCATCCTGCTCCAGCATCCATGCGCCCGGCCGCTCCCCGCGTCCGCGCACCAGTTCGGCCGTCAGCCGCGCCGCGCCGGGCGCCCGGGCGTCATCGGGATCGACGGCGCTGGTCAGGGTCGAGATCCGCCAGCGTCGCCGCGCCGCGCTGAGCCCGTCCAGCCCGCGCGGCAGCACCAGCCCGACGCATCCCCCCTGTTTGGCCGCGAAATCCAGCCGCCGCGTCTGGGTCAGGGTCGCCGCGTCCACCGCGCCCAGCGCCAGCGACACCGCGCCCGACCGCAACGCCTGCTCCAGCGTCCACAGGGCCTCGGCCGCCGTGTTCACGGGCGCCAGGATCAACGCCGCGTCCGGCAGGCCGGGCCCATAGGGCCGGCCATGTTCGCCCAGCCAGGCCCGCGTCGCCGTCATCAGCACCGGCCGCCCGTCCTCCTCCAGCCGCCGCGACAGGGCGAAGGCCATCAGGGCCGCTCCGTCCCGGGGGCCCATCGCGCAGGCCTCTTCCAGCGGCGCGGGCCGCTCGGGAAACAGGTCGGGAGATGACAGGGGCGCGGGGTTCATGGGAGTCCGGAAATCCAGATGTTCACTATTTGTTCCAACAGCCGCCGGAGTCAAACAGAGAATCCCGTTCATCGTCACGATAGGGGAAGTCAGACCCGCGGCCGGGCCTTCAGCTCGTCGCGGATCTCGGCCAGCAGGGCCTCGGTCGCCGTCGGAGCGGGCGCCGCTTCCGGCCCGGCCGCCTGTTCGCGGCGCATCCGGTTGATCCCCTTGACCAGCAGGAAGACCACGAAGGCCACGATGGCGAACTGGATCAGGGTGTTGATGAAGGCGCCGTACTGGATCGCCACCTCCTCGACCGCCTCGGTGGCGGGGTTCTCGGGGGCCAGCACCCATTTCAGCCTGGCGAAATCGACCCGACCCAGCGCCAGGCCGATCGGCGGCATGATGACCTGTTCGACCAGGCTGGTGACGATCTTGCCGAACGAGGCGCCGATGATGACGCCGACCGCCAGGTCGATGACATTGCCGCGGGCGATGAACTCCTTGAACTCGGTCACGAGGCCCATCGCCGTTCTCCGCCTATGCGTCGCCGGCGTTCAGCCGCTCGCGCAGCTCCTTGCCGCTCTTGAAGAAAGGCACGGCCTTGGCGGGCACGTCGACCGTCTCGCCGGTGCGCGGATTGCGTCCCGCGCGGGCCGGGCGGGCCCGGACGGAAAAGGCGCCGAAGCCCCGGAGCTCCACGCGTCCGCCCTCGCCGAGCGAGTCGACCATCTGGCCGAGCACGATGTTCACCACCCGCTCGACCTCTGCGTGGGTCAGATGGGTGTTCTCGGCAGCGAGCTTCTCGATCAGCTCAGACTTGATCATTGGCCAGGCCCCCGTCCATTTCCGCGCTTCCCCGGGACGCATACGGGTGCATCCGAGCGCAGGATGCAACCCACCCTAACCTCCGCCCGTCGCAGGAAAAAGCCCCGAGCAGCGGTTTGGGCGGCGAAATGTCGGTTAACGCTCACAAATCTCTCCGTCGCGCGCACGAAAAAGGCGGCGGGATCGCTCCCGCCGCCTGATCCGTATCCAGATCACAAGGAAGACTATTCCTTGGAGCCGGCCTTCTCGCGAAGGGCCGCGCCGAGGATATCGCCCAGCGAGGCGCCCGAGTCCGACGAACCGAACTGTTCGATCGCCGCGGTCTCGTCCTTCATTTCCAGGGCCTTGATCGACACCGAGACGCGGCGCGAGGCCTTGTCGATGCCGGTGACCATGGCGTCGACACGATCGCCGACCGAGAAGCGCTCGGTGCGCTGGTCGTTGCGGTCGCGGGACAGGTCGGACTTGCGGATGAAGGCGGTCGCCGGGGCGTCGTCCTCACCGAACTTGACCTCGATGCCGCCGGTTTCGACCGACGTCACGGTGACGGTGACCTGCTGGCCCTTCTTGAAGGTGTCGCCTTCCATCGGATCGCCGCCCAGCTGCTTGATGCCCAGCGAGACGCGTTCCTTCTCGACGTCGACGTCCAGAACCTTGGCCTTGACGGTTTCGCCCTTGCGGTAGCGCTGGATGGCTTCCTCGCCCGAGACGTTCCAGTCGAGGTCCGACAGGTGGACCATGCCGTCGATGTCGTTGTCCAGGCCGATGAACAGGCCGAACTCGGTGGCGTTCTTGACTTCGCCCTCGACGGTCGAGCCGATCGGGTTGGCGGCGACGAAGGCGTCCCACGGGTTGTCCTGGGCCTGCTTGAGGCCCAGCGAGATGCGGCGCTTGGAGGCGTCGACATCCAGCACGACCACGTCGACTTCCTGCGAGGTCGAGACGATCTTGCCCGGGTGGACGTTCTTCTTGGTCCAGCTCATTTCCGAGACGTGGACCAAGCCTTCAACGCCGGCTTCCAGCTCAACAAACGCGCCGTAGTCGGTGATGTTGGTGATGCGGCCGGTCATCTTGGCGCCGACCGGGTATTTGGCTTCAACGCCGTCCCACGGATCGGTCTGCAGCTGCTTCATGCCGAGGCTGATGCGCTGGGTGTCCGGGTTGATCTTGACGATCTGGACCTTGACGGTGTCGCCGACGGCCAGGACCTGCGAGGGGTGCGAGACGCGCTTCCACGACATGTCGGTGACGTGCAGCAGGCCGTCGATGCCGCCCAGGTCCACGAACGCGCCGTAGTCGGTGATGTTCTTGACCACGCCTTCGCGGACTTCGCCTTCCAGCAGCTGGCCGACCAGTTCCGTGCGCTGTTCGGCGCGGGCTTCTTCCAGGATGGCGCGACGCGAGACGACGATGTTGCCGCGCGGACGGTCCATTTTCAGGATGGCGAAGGGCTGTTCCTTGCCCATCAGCGGGCCGACGTCGCGCACCGGGCGGATGTCGACCTGCGAGCCGGGCAGGAAGGCCGAGGCGCCGCCGAGGTCGACGGTGAAGCCGCCCTTGACGCGGCCGACGATGGCGCCGTTGACCGGCTGGCCTTCGGCGAACACGACTTCCAGACGGGTCCAGGCTTCTTCGCGGCGAGCCTTGTCGCGGCTGATGACGGCTTCACCCAGGGCGTTCTCGACGCGCTCGAGGTAGACTTCGACGTTGTCGCCGACCTTCGGGATGACGGCGCCTTCGCCGATGCCGAATTCGCGGGCCGGGATGCGGCCTTCGGTCTTCAGACCGACGTCGATGATCAGGATGTCCTTTTCGATGCCGACGACGCGGCCGTGAACGACCTGGCCTTCGCCGAGGTCGCGGCCCTGAAGGGTTTCGTCGAGCAGCGCGGCGAAGTCGTCACGCGAGGGGGAGAAGCTTTGGGTGTCAGTCATACGGTGGTTGGGTTTCTAACGGTTATGGCGCGCGACCGAACGGCCCCGCGCGAGGTGAGTGTGAAAGGGTAATCAGGTCGTCAGGACGCGAGGCAAATGAACCAGAACGCCCGCGGAAGCCGAGGATGACGCGCTGGATTTGCCCTGGGGTCCCTAGGAACCGTGCCGGACACGCGCCGCCTCGACGATACGGCGGGCCGCATCGAAGGCGGTCTCTATATCCATATCGGTCGTATCCAGCAAGACGGCGTCGTCAGCCTGCACCATCGGGGCCGCGCCCCGGCCCGCGTCGCGCTCGTCGCGGCGCATGATGTCGGCCAGCATGTCCTCATAGGCGATGGCGTCGCCGCGGCCGGTCAGCTGTTTCCATCGGCGCATGGCCCGTACCTCGGGGGTCGCCGTCACGAACAGCTTGGCCTGGGCGTCCGGCGCGATGACGGTGCCGATGTCCCGCCCGTCCAGCACCGCCCCGCCGGCCTGGGCGGCGAAGGCGCGCTGAAACTCAAGCAGGGCCGCGCGCACGCCGGGATAGCCCGCCACCCGGCTGGCCGCCTCGCCCGCGTCGCCGCTGGTCAGCCGCTCGGTGTCGGTGAGATTTTCGGCCTTCAAGGCCCGCGCCGCAGCGACGGCCGCGGCCTCGTCGTCCAGTGATGCGCCGGCGTCCAGCACGCCCAGCCCCACGGCCCGGTACAGCAGCCCCGTATCCAGATGCGGCAGCCCATAGGTGCGGGCCAGCCGCGCGGCGATGGTGCCCTTGCCCGAGGCGGCGGGGCCGTCGACGGCGATGATCAGGGATTGGTTCATGAACGTGGCACGTAATGCTGACCTGCTGAGCCGAGAAGGAAGACCATCCCGGCAGTGCCGAGCAACACGACCGGCATCACGCCGCGTAGCATAACGATCAGTTTGAAGGTCGGTGCGTTTGTCGTGGCATCCACATGTCGAAACAGCGGACCGCGTTCCCCTCGACTTCGTTCGCGCCAGGTCGAGCCGTCGTGCAGGTCAACGAACGATCCCACAGCCCACGCCAGGGCCGCGGCTACAAAGATTCCGCCCGCGTGGAACAGGGCTCGGGACGGGGATACAGGCCCCCGGCTCATGAAATGTCACCGCCCAGCCTGCGCATCAACGCCACAAACCCCGGAAAGCTCGTCGCGATCATGCCCGGCTCGTCCACGGTCACCGCCTCTTCCGCCGCCAGACCGAGCACCAGATGGCTCATGGCGATGCGGTGATCGCCGTGGGTGGTCACGGTCGCGCCGCCCCGCACCGGGCCGCCGGTCACGGTGAAGCCCTCGGGCTCCTCCTCGACCGTGACGCCGCAGGCTTTCAGACCCGCCGCCATCAGGGCGATGCGGTCGCTCTCCTTGACCCGCATCTCGCCGATGCCGCGCATGACGGTGGCGCCCGTCGCGAAGGCGGCGGTGGCGGCCAGGATCGGATATTCGTCGATCATCGAGGCGGCCCGTTCGACCGGGACAACGACACCCTTCAGCGCCGAATGCCGCGCCGTGACGTCGCCCACCTCCTCCCCGCCGGCCATGCGTCGGTTCGAGACCGTCAGATCGGCCCCCATCTCGCGCCAGGTCTCGAACAGGCCGGTGCGCAGCGGATTCAGCATTACGCCCTCGACCGTCACCTCCGATCCCGGAACGATCAGCCCCGCCGCAAGCGGGAAGGCGGCCGATGACGGATCGCCCGGCACGGACACAGGCGTTCCGGTCAGCGCCTGCCCGCCCTTGAGCGTCACCCGCCACCCGGCCCCCATCGGCAGCACCCCGACCTCGGCCCCGAAGGCGCGCAGCATCCGCTCGGTGTGGTCCCGGCTCGGCTCGGGCTCGGCCACCGTGGTCACGCCGTCGGCGTTCAGCCCGGCCAGCAGAATGGCCGACTTCACCTGGGCCGAGGCCACAGGCTGAAGAAAATCGATCGCCGACAGGGACCCGCCCTGGATCTCGACCGGCAGGCGATCCGGCTCGGCCTTCCAGCCGAACCGCGCGCCCATCTCCGCCAGCGGCCCGGTCACCCGCTTCATCGGCCGTTTGCGCAGGCTGGCGTCGCCGTCGAAGGTCACGGCGATCGGATATCCGGCCGCCCCCCCCACCAGCAGCCGCACGCCCGTTCCGGCGTTGCCGCAGTCGATGATCCCGGCGGGCTGTCTGAAGCCGCCCCGCCCCGTCACACGCCAGCGGCCCGCGGCCAGACGCTCCACGACAGCGCCGAACGCCTCGACCGCTCGCGCCGTCGCCAGCACGTCGTCGCCTTCCAGCAGCCCTTCGATCTCCGTCACCCCGGTCGCCATCGCACCGAGGATCAGGGCCCGGTGGGACATGGATTTGTCGCCCGGGGCGCGCACGAGGCCGTTCAGCGGGGCGCTGCGGCGGGCGGTCAGATGGTCTGGGGTCGACACCCTGCGGTCTCCGGGGCGGTCAATAGACGCGGGCGCGCGGAGATGGTTTTTGACAGCGGCGTCAGGGGGTGGCAAGGGAGCCGCCCCATTTCCCCACTCCCGCCAAAGGTCTTCAACCGTGGCCAAACCCGAACTGGGCCAGAAGCAGGTCTGCCCGAACTGCCAGGCCAAATTCTACGACCTGGGCCGACGCCCGGCTCATTGCCCCAAATGCGCGACCGATTTCGATCCGGAAGAGGCGCTGAAGCTGCGCAACCGCCGCGGCCGCCCGGCCGGCTACCCTGCCGACGACGCTGATGAAGATCAGGTCAAGGACAAGAAGGCCGACGGCGACGAGGACGAGGAAGAAGAAGCGGTCGCAACGCCCGAGATCGACGAGGAAGGCCACGAGCCCATCCTGACGCCGGACGACGACGACGAGACCCCCGTCGACCCCACCGAGGAGTCCGGCATGGGGGAGGCGGTCGAGGACGACGACGTCCTGGCCGACGATGACGACGACGACTCGGTCCCCTTCATCGAGGACGAGGACGACGACGCGTTCGAGGACGAGATCATCACGCCCAAGGACGACGAATAGACGGAATTTCGGCCCGTTCCCGGACCGGTTTTCACCGGTCCGGGGGCGACGAAAATAAATGGTTGAACCGGGCTTGATCGCGATCAGACCCTGACATAGGTTCCGCCGCCTCGCAGCAGGGCCTCCCGGGGCTCCCGCAGCGATCCGACCGAAAGGTTCGGGGCTTTAGCTCAGCTGGTAGAGCGCTTGCATGGCATGCAAGAGGTCAGCGGTTCGACTCCGCTAAGCTCCACCATCGAAGGCCCCGCGGGAAACCGCGGGGCCTTCGTCCCATCCGGGACCTGTTGATCTCGGGACAATCCGGCCCCATCTGGATATCGCAGCCGACGCCTCGCCGATGACGGGGGGCGCAGACGGCCCGGCAGCCTGCTTCGGGGGCACTGAGACGATGACGACGCGAACCATATTGTTCGACAGCCCCTTCCTGCTGGGCTTCGACCACACCCGGGCGATGATCGACCGCGCAGCCCGGGCCGCCGCCGACAGCTATCCCCCCTACAATGTCGAGCAACGCGGCGAGCACGCCGTGCGGATCACCCTGGCCGTCGCCGGCTTCGGACCCGAGGATCTCGCCGTCCAGCTCGAGGGCCGCCAGCTGACCATCGCCGGCAAGCGCGAGCCCTCGGACAAGGCCGACCAGGCCTTCCTGCACCGCGGCATCGCCGGTCGCGGCTTCGTCCGCAGTTTCGTCCTCGCTGACGGTCTGGAGGTCGAGGAGGCCCGACTGGAGCACGGCCTGCTGCATGTCGACATGAGCCGGCCCGAGGACCTGCCGACGGTCCGGCGAATCCCCATCACGACGGGCTGAAACCCCTCGTGTTCCGGCCGCCGCTTTCGGGGTCGGACCCATAAGCCCTCGACGGGCGTTAGTGCAGTGCAAGGAGGCGGTCTCGATGACGCCCACGATGATGATGACCAAGGAAGACTTCCGGGGCCTCGGCGCGCCCGACCTGGTCTATGTGCGCGAAATCCGCGCCTCCGACGTGCTGGCCGACGTCGTGCCCGAAGAGTCGAAGGGCCTGAAGATCGACCCGCAGGCGACGCTGTTCGCCGTCCACGCCGCCGACGGAGAGCGGCTGGCCGTGATGATGGACCGTGAAACCGCCTTCGCCGCCGCCGTCGCCCACGAGCTGGAACCCGTGTCGGTTCACTAGTTTCCGGCTTCATGCCGTCATTCCGGGGCTGTGAACGGCGCAGCCGGGAACAGAACCCGGAACCCAGGCGTCCGGGCGCCGCCGCCGGCCGAACTTCAAACTTCTGAGTCCAAACTCCTGGGTTCCGGGTTCCGCTGCGCGGCCCCGGAATGACGGGATTGGATGGATCTAGGCCGCCGTGGCCGGGGCCTTGTCCTTGACGAACAGGGCGCGGATCGCGTCGGTCGTGCGGGCCTGACGCAGCTGCTCGCGCATTTCCGGCGAACGCAGGGCCCGCGACACCGCCGCCAGCGCCCGCAGATGCTCGGCGCCGTCGCGCGGCGGGGCGAACAGGGCGAACAGCAGGTCCACGGGACGGTCGTCCACCGAGCCATAGGCCACGGGCGTATCCAGACGCACGAACACGGCCGTCACCCGCTCGACGCCCTCCAGCCGCGCGTGCGGCACCGCCACGCCCGAACCCAGACCGGTCGAGCCGAGGGCCTCGCGTTCCAGCAGGGCTTCCATCACGCGGTTTTCAGGCATTCCCAGAGCCTGGGCGGCGGCTTCGGCCACCGTATGCAGGGCCTGACGCTTCGACGACGCACCGCTGCGCAGGACGACCCCGCCGTCCGCCAGCAAATCACCGATGTCCATGAGGAGTTCCCGACTCTGCCCATACATCCCGAACGGGCGGGGGCCGTTTAGACCACCCGCCTCTATTGGGGAAGACTATACGCCCTTACCGTTTACCGAACCGTGTCCGTTGATCGATTTCGAGGTCCGTTCGGGGTCGATCCAGCCCACATTGCCGTCCGGCCGGCGATAGACCACCGAGATGCCGCCATGGGCCGCATTGCGGAAGATGACGACCGGATAGCCGGTCATATCCAGCTCCAGCACCGCGCGTCCCACCGTGATGGTGCGGATCTCCGCCTCGGTCTCGGCGATGACCATGCCGACGGGCGGCGGCTCGTCCGGTGCGCCCGCATCGCCGAAGGCCTCGTCCTCGACCTCTTCAGGGCTGCGCAGGACCATGCTGCGCGCCACGTCGCGGGCCGCATCCTCGGTTCTTTCGGGTGAAAGGCCGCGCGGACCGGCGTGGTGGTTCTTGAGGCGGCGCTTGTAGCGTCGGACCCGCTTCTCGAGCTTTTCGAGCGAATCCGAGAAGGCGCCGTGGGCGTCGCCGCCCAGCCCGCTGGTGACGATCGCCTCTCCGGACGCCAGACGGACCCAGCAGTCCACCTTGAAGCCATGGCCGTCTTTCGACACCACGACCTCGGCGTCCTGGGCGCCGCGTTCGAAGTATTTGCCGATCCCGTCTTCGAGTTCCTGGGAGATGCGCGAGCCTAACGCGTCGCCGACATCCACGTGCTTGCCGCTGACTTGGATTTGCATGTCGATAGAACGCGACTGTCCGCGTTTGGTGTCAACGCCGATCACAGTTTTGTGGTGAGGAGCCCCGAATTCCGGGAGGAATTTAACCATTCCGGCGACGAGGAATTCGATGACGGAAAGCGACGACTAAACGAGGAATTCGACGACGGGCGAGTGATACAGCAGAGACAGCGCCGTGGTCAGGCGGTCTTCAGCATCCGCTTGCGCTCGACCGACGAGGGAATGCGCAGGGCCTCGCGGTATTTCGCCACAGTGCGGCGGGCGATGTCGATGCCCGTCTCCTTGAGGATCTCGACGATCCGGTCGTCGGACAGGACGTCGCCGTCCCGGCCCTCGCCGTCGATCATGGACTTGATCCGGTGCCGCACGGCCTCGGCCGAATGGGTCGCGCCGCCGTCCGAGGACTGGATGGCCGCCGTGAAGAAGAATTTCAGCTCGAACACGCCGCGTGGGGTCGAGACGTATTTGTTCGAGGTCACCCGGCTGACCGTCGATTCATGCATGCCGATGGCGTCGGCCACGGTCTTCAGGTTCAGCGGCCGCAGGAACTCCACCCCGAAGGCCAGGAAGGCGTCCTGCTGGCGCACGATCTCGGACGAGACCTTCAGGATCGTCTTGGCCCGCTGGTCCAGCGACTTGACCAGCCAGCTGGCCTGGGCCGCGCAGTCGGCGACGAAGGTCTTCTCCACGTCCGAGCGCGAGCCCGCCGCGACGACGCCGTGATAGCGCTTGTCCATGATCAGGCGCGGCAGGGTGTCCGAGTTCAGCTCGACCTTCCAGCCGCCCGCCGGATCGGCCCACACATGCACGTCGGGGATCACCGTCTGGGCCGGCTCGCCGCCGAAGCCTGCACCGGGACGCGGGGTCAGCGCCTTCAGCTCGGCGATCATCTCGGCCATGTCCTCGGCATCGACGTCGCAGGCCTTCTTCAGGGCGGTCAGGTCGCGTTTGGCCAGCAGGTCCAGATTATCCAGCAGACAGCCCATGGCCGGGTCGAACCGGTTGCGCTCGATCAACTGCAGCTTCAGGCATTCGGGCACCGAGCGCGCCATCACGCCGGTCGGCTCGAAGCCCTGACAGACGGTCAGCACCGCCTCGACGCGCTCCAGGGGAATGCCCAGCCGGTCCGCGACCTCGTTCAGATCGCCGCGCAGATAGCCGCCCTCATCGACGCCGTCGATCAACGTCAGGGCGATGGCGTGGTCCGAGGCCGAGAACCCCGCCTGCGAGGCCTGGCCCTGCAGATGCTCCCACAGGGTGGCGTCGCGGGTGTCAGGCTGTTCGCGGCCCTCGCCGTCGGGCAGGCCGCCGCCCGATCCGGCGCGCGACCAGTCGTTCAGCCCGACCTGGGCCTCGCCCGTTCCGACATCCTCCATCCGGTCCGAGGTGCGCTCGCCCGGGCTGGCGTCGCCGTAGACGTCGTCGGAGCGCGCATCCAGCGTCCGATTGGCGTCCGAGACCCGCCCCTCATCAAAGCTCATCTCGGCGGCGTCATGGCTCTCGGCGGCCGCCGGGGCCTCGCCCTCGCCGCGTTCTGGAGCTTCGGCGTCCTCGCGTTGCAACAGCGGATTGCGCTCCAGCTCGGCCTCGACGAAGGCGTCCAGCTCGAGGTTCGACAGTTGCAGCAGCTTGATCGCCTGCTGCAGCTGGGGCGTGATGACCAGCCCCTGGCCCTGCCTGATCTCCAGCCTCTGCCCGAGCACCGTATTCCCCTGCGCCAAGCCCTCGCGGCCGAGTGGCCCGAAACTTGCTGGGGCGACTGTGTCGCCGAACCGGTTAACGGGGTTCTAAATATGGGCTGCGGCCGAGAGCTGGCGGACCGCTGAGGTAAAGCTGGTCAAATCACGATGTTTGTCGTCTCGGAAATAGTGCGGTTCATGTTTCTGGGCACGATGGCCTTGATCGGATTGCTGGCGGCCTTGCCCCGAACCGAGGCGATACCGGGCATGCTTTTCCAAGCCGCGGTCGCGTTGTTTGCGGCCTTTACGGTCTCCTCAATCTTCGTCCGGCGGCAAGCTGCCGAAGCCGATGAGCAGAGAGGGTGGCACGGGGCGACGGCGACTGTTTCTGCATTGGGGATGCTCCTGATTACGTTCAATCACCCCATGCTCGCAGATCTGTTTCAGCCTTCCCGGTGGATGAACGCCGCCGCAGCCTTGGCGGTGATGTCGTATCTCCCGTTCGGAATCCGCGAGTTCAGCCGATCTTTGTCCCGCCGCTGATTGAGCAGTGCGACGACAAATGTCACCCATATGCGGCTCAGCAAGGTCTTGGGCGCTCTGGGAGAAATTTCATGCGACTGATCCTGACCGTCCTGCTCCTTCTGGCCTCGAACGGGACCGCCTTGGCGCAGTCCACGCCTCCCGAACAGGTCATGATGCGAACGGTCGCCGCCGAACACGACCGCCACATCGCCCTGCTGGAGCGGATGGTGAACCAGAACAGCGGCTCGCTGAACCTCGCCGGCGTCCGCGCCGTGGGCGACATGACCCGCGCCGAACTGGAGCCGCTGGGCTTCGAGGTCCGCTGGGTCGACATGGCCGAAACCGGCCGCGCCGGCCACCTGATCGCGACCCACCCCGGCCGGGGCCGCAACATCCTGCTGATCGGCCACCTCGATACGGTGTTCGAGGCCGACAATCCGTTCCAGCGCTTCGAACGCACGGGCAGTCGAGCCACCGGACCCGGCGTCGGCGACGACAAGGGCGGGGTGGTGGTCATCATCGCCGCCCTGCGCGCCATGCAGGCGGCAGGCACGTTGGACGACGCCGACATCACCATCGTCCTAACCGGCGACGAGGAGCGGACCGGCGCGCCCCTGTCCATCTCCCGCCGCGATCTGGTCGAGGCCGGCAAGGCCGCCGCCTTCGCCCTGGAGTTCGAGAACCTGGCCGTGGAGGACGAGCGGGACTTCGGCACCATCGCCCGCCGCAGCTCCAACAACTGGACCCTGACCGCCAGCGGCCGCACCGGCCATTCAAGCGGCGTGTTCAACGACACGCTGGGCTACGGCGCCATCTATGAGATGGCCCGCATCCTCGACGGCTTCCGCCGCGAACTGCCCGAGCCCAATCTGACCTACAATGTCGGCGTCATCGCCGGCGGCACGCCCGCCGCCATCGACGCCGAGGGCTTCAGCGTCACCGCCTCGGGCAAGACCAATATCGTCGCCTCGACGGCCATCGCCCGCGGCGACCTGCGCACCCTGACCGCCGAACAGGACGCCCGCATCCGGGCCGGCATGCAGACCATCGTCGACGCCCACCTGCCCCGCACCGAGGCCGAACTGGTCTTCGGCGAGACCGGCTATCCGCCCATGGCCCCCACCGAGGGCAACCGCGCCCTCCTGGCCCGTCTGAACGCCGTCAACCGCGATCTGGGCCTGCCCGAGATGGCCGAATACGACCCGGCCCGCCGCGGCGCCGCCGACAGCGGCTTCGTCGCCGCCGACGTCGACACCCTGGGCGGTCTGGGCGTCGCCGGGGGCAACGCCCATGCAGATGGAGAGTGGGCCGATCTGGACAGTCTGGTGCGCCAGTCCCAGCGGGCGGCGGTCCTGATCAGCCGGTTGAGCCTCGGCGAGGAGTAGGGCCTCAGCCGTACATGTCGCCCAGATAGACCCGGCGCACTTCCGGATCGCGGATCACGTCCTCGGCCTTGCCCTCGAACAGCACGGCCCCGCCCGAGATGATCGAGGCGTGGTCGATGATTTCCAGCGTCTCGCGGACATTGTGGTCGGTGATCAGCACGCCGATGCCCTCGCCCGCCAGATAGCGGATGACCTGGCGGATGTCGGCGATGGCCAGGGGGTCGATGCCGGCGAAGGGTTCGTCCAGCAGCATGAAGCTGGGCTTGCCCGCCAGCGCCCGCGCGATCTCGCAGCGCCGCCGCTCGCCGCCCGACAGGCCCGAGGCCGGGGCGTGGCGCAGATGGTCGATGCGAAGTTCTTCCAGCAGGCGGCGGGTTTCCTCGGCGATGGCGCCCTGGCCGGTATGGTGCAGTTCGACCACCGCCTTGACGTTCTGCTCGACCGTCATGCCGCGGAAGATCGAGGCCTCCTGCGCCAGATAGCCCAGACCCATGCGGGCGCGCTGGTACATCGGCTGTGCCGTGATGTCCTCGCCGTCCAGCCAGATCGTGCCGTGGTCCGGCGGGATCAGGCCGGTGATCATGTAGAAACAGGTCGTCTTGCCCGCGCCGTTGGGGCCCAGCAGGCCGGCCACCTGGCCGCGCTGGACGTGCAGGGAGACGTCGCGCACCACCTGCCGCTGGCCGAACGACCGGGCGATGTTCTCGACCCTCAGGCCCGTGGCGCGCGCGGGCGCGACCGCAGCCGCCGGCTCGGCGGGGGCCTCATTCACATTGAGGGCTGAGAGTTCCTTGCGGGCCAAAACCGGGGCTCAGTTCCCGCTGTTCTGGGGGTAGAAGACGCCGCGGATGCGCCCGCCCTGGCCGCCCGCCTCGATCCGCGCCGTCTGGGTGCGGACGTTGTAGGTCAGGCGCGAGCCGGTCAGCACGTTCTGGCCCTGGGTCAGGATCACGTCGCCGGTGACCACGATCATGTCGTCGGCGGTCGTATAGACGGCCCGGTCGCCGCGGATCGTCTGTTCCGGGGTCACGAAATAGACGTTGCCCGAGGCCTGGATGCGGCTCTCGCCCGTCTGGCTCAGGCCCGAGACGCTGTCGGCGCGCAGCCGGTTCTGACCCTGGATCAGCTCGGCCCGGCCGCGCAGGGTGACGGTGTTGCCGACGTATTCGCCGGAGTCCGCGCCGAACGAGATCGGGGCGTCGCTGCTGTTCACGGGGCTCTGGGCCTCGCCGGCAGCCGGGATCAGGGCCATGGCCAGGGCGACGGCCGCCACGCTCGAAATTCTGCTCATGCTCATCTGCTGGACCCTCCGGCGTTGATGGTGCCGCGTATCTTGTTATCACCCGCGCCGCTGAACACGATCCGCTGACCCTGTTCATAAATCGAATAGGACGAAGCGGAGATGGTTCCAAGGGGGCCGGAGCCCTGAACGCCCTTCGTTCCCGTCACCACGCCGGTCGCCGTGTTCACCACCGCCTCGGGCGTGACGAGGGTGAAACCGGACTCGCCGTCCGATATCCGCACATTGGGGCCGATGGTGACCGATTTTCCGGCCTCGTTGTAGGTGCCGCCGTCGGCGGTCAGGGTCGTGACCTTGCGGCCGCCCAGGTTCAGCTTCAGCGCGGGACCGATCAGGCGGAACTGGCCGGTCTCGGGGTCGCGGATGGCGCTTTTCGCCCCGATCATGAAGGTGCGGCCCTCGGCGTCCTGACCGTGGAACATGGCGCTGTCCAGCCGGACCTCGCGGCTGGTCCCGGCCTTGCGCTCGACGTCCGACATCACGCTGCGCAGGACGATCCAGCTGATCGTGCCGCCGGCCAGGACGATGATCGCCACGGGCAGGATGCGGCGCAGCACCTGGACCCGCCGCGACCGGGCGCGGAACGCCTTGGCCGTGGCGGCCACGCGCGCCTCGTCGGCCTGGTCCCGGATGTCGGCGGGATCGGTCATCAGCTGTGCGCGAAGATGTCCGTCTCGTCCCACCCGGCCAGATCCAGCGCCGAGCGGCTGGGCAGGAAGTCGAAACATTGACGGGCCAGTTCGGTGCGGCCCTCGCGTTCCAGCATCTCGTCCAGCTTCGCCTTGGCGGCGTGCAGGTACAGGACGTCGGAGGCGGCGTATTCCAGCTGGGCGGGCGACAGTTCGGCGGCGCCCCAGTCGCTGGACTGCTGGGCCTTGGACAGGTCGACCCCGACCAGTTCGCGGACCACGTCCTTCAGCCCGTGGCGATCGGTGTAGGTGCGGGCCAGCCGCGAGGCGATCTTGGTGCAATAGACCGGCCGGGTCTCGACCCCGAGATGCAGCTGGAACATGCCGATGTCGAACCGGCCGAAGTGGAACAGCTTCAGCACCGCCGGGTCGGTCAGCAGCCGCTTCAGGTTGGGGCAGTCGTATCCGGGGCGGTCCATGCGCACGACATGGGCGTCGCCGTCGCCGGACGACAGCTGGACCACGCACAGGGGATCGCGGCGGAAACGCAGCCCCATGGTCTCGGAATCGATCGCGACCTCCGGCCCCAGATCCAGGCCGTTCGGCAGGTCGCCTTCGTGGAAGTGGACGGTCATTCGGGGTCAGACGCTCGTTCGAAGGAAATATCCGCCCTCAAGTAGCGGAGCGCCGCGCGCGAAGCGATAGGGCGCAAACACGCGCCCCAAATGCAAACGGCGCCGCATCATCGATGCAGCGCCGTTCAAAAGTGGTGCCCAGGAGAGGACTCGAACCTCCACGACCTTTCGATCACTGGCACCTGAAGCCAGCGCGTCTACCAATTCCGCCACCTGGGCCCAGACGTTTTCGCAGTTGCGTGCGTTTCCGTCCGGAAGGCGCGGACCCTTAAGGCAGGCCCCCAAGCGGGTCAACAGGCTTTTATCGGCTTTGCGTTGCGACGCCCGCGGCCATCGTCTAATCCCCGGCCCAACGCGGGGTCTTCCCCACGCCCGCCGCCGCCTGTTGGAGTCCCTGTGATGAGCGAAGTCGCCCCCGGCCTGGTCACCGTTTTCGGCGGTTCCGGTTTCGTCGGCAGCCAGCTGGTGCGCGCCTTCGCGCGGCGCGGCTGGCGCGTCCGCGTCGCCTGCCGCCGTCCTGACCGCGCCTGGAAGCTGCAGACCTCGGGCTCGGTCGGCCAGATCCAGGCGGTCCGCTGTGACGCGACCAACCCCGACGACGTGGCCGCCGCGCTGCAGGGCGCCGACGCCGCCGTCAATCTGATCGGCATCCTGTACGAAGCCGGCCGCCGCAGCTTCCACGCCCTTCATGTCGACGCCTCGCGCAACATCGCCGAGGCCGTCGCCGCCGCCGGCATCGACCGGCTGGTGCAGGTTTCGGCCATCGGCGCCGATCCCGAAAGCGGGTCCGACTACGCCCTGTCCAAGGCCGCGGCTGAAATGGCGGTGCGCGAGGTCAAGCCCGACGCGGTGGTGATCCGCCCCTCGATCATCTTTGGAGCGGGCGACGGTTTCCTGAACCGTTTCGCCGGCATGGCGCAGTTCTCGCCCGTCCTGCCGCTGATCGGCGGCGGCCGGACCAGATTCCAGCCCGTCTATGTCGGCGACGTCGCCGAGGCCATCGCCCGGGCTGCGGTCCTGCCCGAGGCGGCGGGCCGCACCTTCGAACTGGGCGGCCCGGCCGTCATGACCTTCGAGGACGTGCTGAAGCTGATCCTGCGCGAGACCTACCGTTCGAACGGCCTCATCCCCCTGCCCTTCTTCGCCGCGCGCGCCATCGGCTCGCTGGCCCAGCTGACGGCCATGGTCGGCATACCGCCCATGCTGACGCGCGATCAGGTGGTTCTGCTGGAAAAGGACAATGTCGTCGCCGACGGCGCGGAAGGTCTGGCCGAGCTGGGAATCCAGCCGACCGGTCTCGAGGCCATCGCCCCTTCGTACCTCTGGCGCTACCGCCGGGGCGGGCAGTTCGCCGAAGCGGCAGCCTGATCCGGGGTTAAAGTCCGCCCGTCAGCGCGAGTCCCGCGATTCCCGCCAGGCCGACCGCGATCCGCCACCAGGCGAACGGCGCAAAGCCGTGACGGCTGACGAAGTCGAGCAGAAGCCGAACCACGGCCAGCGCGGTCACGAAGGCCGTGACGAAGCCGATGACGATCAGGCCCGCGTCGCTGAAGTCCAGTCGGTCCCAGCTCTTGAGCAGATCATAAGCGACGGCGCTGCCCATCGTCGGCAGGGCGAGGAAGAAGCTGAACTCGGCCGCGGATCGCTTGTCCGTGCCGAGCAGCAGACCGCCCGCGATGGTGGCTCCCGAACGGGACACGCCCGGTATCATGGCCAGGCACTGGAACAGACCGATCAGAAAATAGACCCGCAGGGGATAGCGGTCGGCCTCGAGGAAGGTCGGGACCTTCTTCATCCGGTCCAGCCACAGCAATAGCAGACCGCCGACGATCAGGGCGATGCAGATCACCAGCGGCGTTTCGAAGAGCACCGTCTTGATGAAGTCGTAGGCGAGGAAGCCGATCACCACGGCCGGAGCGAAGGCGACCAGCAGGCCGATCAGGAAGCGACGGGCGTCGGGATCGAACGGCCAGCGCGTGGCGAGCATCCACAGTCGTTTGAAATAGACGCTGATGATAGCCAGCAGGGCCCCCAGCTGGATCACGATCTCGAAGGTCTTGCCGTTGCTCTCAAAGCCGAGGAAATGCCCAAGCAAGAGCATATGGCCGGTGGACGACACCGGAATGAACTCTGTCAGTCCCTCGACCAGGCCAAGGATGATCGCCGCCAGCCAGTCCGCCATACGCGCCCCGTCAAAAAGATCGGGTCGTCAGTGCGCGCCCGGTTCGGGACCC
>NZ_JAKFEB010000241.1:0-2579 GCF_036677305.1 Brevundimonas sp.
GCCACCAACGACGTCCGCAACGCCATGAGCGGCCTGCGCGCCGACCTGCCCCAGGACATGCAGGAACCCAGCGTCCAGCGCATCGACATCACCGGCGACGCCCTGATCACCTGGGTGGTCCGCTCGTCGACCATGACGCCGGAAGAAATCAGCTGGTTCATCGACAACGAGGTCAGCCGCTCGCTGCTGTCCATCAGCGGCGTCGGCGAGGTCAACCGTTCCGGCGGCGTGGACCGCGAGATCCGCGTCGAGCTGGATCCCGACCGTCTCGCCTCTTTCGGCCTGACGGCGGCCTCGGTCAGCCAGGCGTTGACCTCGGTCAACAATGACCTGCCCGGCGGCCGGGTGACCATCTCGGGCTCCGAGCGGTCGATCCGCACCCTCGGCGCCGCGGGTTCGATCGAACAGCTGCGCGAGACCCTGATCCCGCTGGGCGGCGGCCGTTCGGCCAGGCTGGGCGATCTGGGCTCCGTTGAGGACCACTGGAGCGAACCGCGCCGTCTGGCCCGCTACAACGGTCAGGAGGCTGTGACCTTCAACTTCCTGCGCTCGCGCAGCGCCTCCGAGGTCAAGGTCGCCGAAAAGGTCCGCGAGCGCGTGGCCCAGATCGACGAGGCCCATCCCGAACTGACCATCGAGAAGGTCACCTCCAGCGTCGAATATATCGAGGAAAGCTACATCGCCTCGATCGAGGCCCTGCTGCTGGGCGCCGGTCTGGCGGTCATCGTCGTCTTCATCTTCCTCAGGGACTGGCGGGCGACCTTCATCACGGCCACGGCCATGCCGCTGTCGCTGATCCCCGCCTTCGCCATCCTGGGTCCGCTGGACCAGTCGCTGAACGTGGTCACCCTGCTGGCCCTGTCGCTGACGGTGGGCATCCTGGTCGACGACGCCATCGTGGAGATCGAGAATATCGTCCGGCACATGCGGGACGGGAAGTCGCCCTATCACGCCTCCATGGAGGCGGCGGACGAGATCGGCCTGGCCGTCGTGGCCACCACAGCGACCATTCTGGCCGTCTTCGCGCCGGTCGGCTTCATGCCCGGCATCATCGGCCAGTTCTTCAAGGCCTTCGCCCTGGCCGCCTGCGTCTCGGTCGCCTTCTCGCTGGTCGTGGCGCGGACGTTGACCCCGCTGATGGCCGCCTATCTGCTGAAGCACCACAAGCACGAGGACGCCGACCCGTTCTGGATGGGGACCTATCTGAAGTCCCTGCGCTGGTCGCTGGCCAACCGCTGGAAGGTCTTCGGCCTGGGCACGGTCCTGTTCATCGGCTGCGGCTTCCTGGCCACCAAGGTGCCGTTCGAATTCTCGCCCTCGGGAGACGAGGGGCGCGCCGCCTTCTCGGTGGAGCTGCCGCCCGGCGCGACCCTGCGCCAGACCGACGCCATCGTGCAGCAGGTCACCCGCGACCTGCTGCGACAGCCCGAGGTGACCTCGGTCTACGCCGCTGTCGGCGGTCAGGAGGTCAGCCAGGCCAATGTCTATGCCGACATGGTCGACAAGGGCGAGCGCGCGCTGAGCCAGCAGGAGTTCGCCCGCAAGATGGTCGACGGCTGGAAGGCCATTCCGGGCGCCCGGATCGGCGCCGGCGCGGCGAACCAGGGCGGCGGGCCGTCCGACGGCACCAGCTACACCTTCGCCATCCTCAGCGACAATCCGGCGGCCCTGGAGGCCGCGGCCCGGAAGATCGAGGCCGAGATGCGCACCGTTCCGGGCCTGGCCAATGTGGTCAACACCGCCTCGATCGCGCGGCCGGAAATCCTCGTCACGCCGCGGCCGGACCAGGCGGCCCTGATGGGCGTCTCGACGGGCGACATCTCGCGCACCATCCGCGTCGCCACCATCGGCGACGTCGCGCAGAACCTGCCCAAATACAATCTGGGCGACCGGCAGGTGCCGATCCGCCTGCAGCTGACGGAAGCGGCGCGCGAGGATCTGGCCGTGCTGGAAACCCTGCGGGTGCCGACGGACGACGGCGGCGCCGTGCCGCTGAGCGCCGTGGCCGACATCCAGTTCGGATCGGGCCCGTCGCAGGTGCTGCGTCAGGACCGTTCGCGCATCGCCTCCATCACCGCCGAGCTGGACGGCATCCGTTCGGGCGAGGCCGACGCGGCGGTGAAGAAGCTGCCATCCGTCAAGAACCTGCCCAACGGGGTCCGTCAGGTGCCCGCCGGGGACGCCGAGTTCATCGCCGAGATGATCACCGGCTTCGCCGTGGCCTTCGCCACCGGCATCCTGCTGATGTACGCCGTGCTGGTGCTGCTGTTCCGCAGCTTCGCCTATCCGGTGACCATCATGGCCTCCCTGCCGCTGGCCATCGGCGGGGCGTTCGTGGCCCTGATGATCGGCGGCTCGAGCTTCTCCATCTCGTCCCTGATCGGGGTGCTGATGCTGATGGGGATCGCGGCCAAGAACTCCATCCTGCTGGTCGACTATATCGTCATGGCCGAGAAGGACGGGATGAAGCGCCTGGACGCCATCATGGACGCCGCCCACAAGCGCGCGCGGCCCATCCTGATGACCACCTTCGCCATGGGCGCGGGCATGATGCCCGTGGCCGTGGGCTGGGGCGCGGA
>NZ_JAKFEB010000242.1:0-7206 GCF_036677305.1 Brevundimonas sp.
GACATGGGGGTGACGAACTCGGCGCCCGCCGACGTCAGGACGCTCATCACCTCGCAGCCCGCCTTCTTCAGCAGCCGCGTCAGCTCCAGCGCCTTGTAGGCGGCGATGCCGCCGCCGACGATGAGCAGGATCTTGCGTCCGGACAGGGCGGCGGAGGTCATGCCGGTCATCTAGCCATCCCGGTCCGTTCCGTCGAGGCGCCCGGCCCGATATCGGAACATTGCAAGAACATGAGACCTGTGGTTATGTCCGGTCCCGGGAGTTTCAACCTTCGGGAGGATAGAATGATCTCCAGGATCTGGATCGCGGCCGCAATGGCGGCCCTGCTGTCGGCGTGCGGCAACGGCGGCTCGGCCGTCGAGACCCGGGAACGGGCGGCGGAGGAAGCCGCCGGGGTGATGCTCACCGCCACGGGCGGCGCCCCCGGCGGGACCGCCGGCGCCGCGCCCGCTGATGAGCCGGCGAAACCGGTGCTGACCGCCAACCGGCGCGAGACGGTGGACGCCAAGGTCGCGCGACTGTTCGAGCGCAACGGGGCGGATTTCGGGGCGCGGACGCCGCAGGACTATCTGGCGAAGGTCGAGGCCTTCACCGAACGGCCTCCGGCCGGCACGGACCGGGTCGAGCGCCCCAATGGCGATGTGCTGCTGTATCAGGCCTCGACCAACACCTTCGCCGTCGTGTCGCGCGACGGCGTGCCCAAGACCATGTTCAAGCCGCGCGAAGGCGCCGCCTACTGGGCCGGGCAGAAGGACCGCGCACCGACCTTCGGCCAGCGGCGGGCGGCGCAGGAATAGACGGACGGGGTCAGACCTCGTCCGTTTCCTTGCGGTCGGCCATGTCGCGGATCAGTTCCAGCGCCAGCTTCTGCTGCCGGCTGGACAACTGGGGCGCCAGGCGGCTGATCTCGATGGTGTAGCGCGTGGCCGGGAAGTCGTGCTCGTAAGCCGCCCCGCCCTCGGCCATGCCCGCCATCTGGGCCCCGTTCAGGCCCTCGAAGAAATAGCCGATATCGACCTTGAAGAATCGGGCGATGTCCCAGAGTTTCGAGGCTGAAACCCGGTTTGCGCCCTTTTCGTACTTCTGGATCTGCTGAAAGGTCAGGCCCAGGGCCCGACCGAGGTCACTCTGGTTGTAGCCGAGCGCCAGCCTCTTCTCGCAGACTCGCCGGCCGACATGCCGGTCCACGGGATGAGGTCCGTCCTCGCCCTTGCCTCTCGCCATCGTTACTCGTCCTTCGGTTGGTACCGTAGAGCCTGAATGCGCCCGGCTGTGCCTGCTGTCATCAAAAAATGCAAAAAGCGGGGCGCCACGCCCAGCCTTGGTTGAGTAACCCTTTCAGCGCCTCGCGCGATGCGGGAAAGCTCTCCCTAACGGCGAATTTTCACCCTAGGAGACCGGTGTTTTATCGCCGACTCAGCCGGCTCCACGGACCCGCCAGGGCCAGGCCGGCCAGTACGAACAGCCAGAACATCAGATCTCCGAATCGCCCGTAGGGCGTCAACCCCGTCGGTCGCGGCAGACGCGCGTCGATGACCCCGCTCTCGCCCGGTTCCAGCCTCTGGTCGCCGACCACCCGGCCCCAGGGGTCGATCATGGCCGAGACCCCCGTCGGCGTGGAGCGGACCACGGGCAGGCCCGTCTCGATGGCGCGATAGCTGGCCAGGTTCAGATGCTGCAACGGGCCCGAGGTGCGCCCGAACCAGGCGTCGTTCGAGATGTTGACGATCCAGCCGGGCCGCCCCGCTCCGCCCGGGGTGAAACCGGGATAGAGGCTCTCGTAGCAGATCAGCGGCTGGGCCCGGGGCGCGCCCGGAATATCGATCGGGGCCGGCAGCGGACCGGCGCTGAAGTCGGTGGGCATATGGGTCAGGCTGCGCACGCCCAGGGCGCCCATCAGCCCGCCCGCCGGCAGGTATTCGCCGAACGGCACCAGACGGTATTTGTCGTAGGTGGCGCTGATCCTCAGGCCGCTGCCCCCCTCGTCGGTCAGGACGAACAGGCTGTTGTAGTAGCGGCCGCCCTCAGGCGCCGTCGGATCGGGCACGCCGCGGCCCAGACCCACGATGAGGCTCTGGCCCGGCTGCACCGCGCGGGCGATGGCGTCGGCGTCGGCCGAGCCCGGGGCGAAGACCTGGTTGGCCGAGGCCGGCAGCGCCCCCTCCGGCCAGACGATCAGGTCCGGGACCACCGCGCCGGGCCGGGACGTCAGATTGACGTAGCGATCCACGATCCCGCGATAGGCCTCGGGCGACCATTTCGATTCCTGCGGCACGTCCGCCTGGACGATCCGCACCACGGTGTCGGTCAGCTCCAGCCGCGCCTGCGACAGCCGCATCGTCCCGCCGACCAGCAGGGCGCCCAGGGCCGCCGCCCCCAGCAGCGCCGCGGCGATGCGGTTCCGGCGCGGTCCGGCGCCCAGCAGGGGACCGAAGGCCGCCGCGGCCGCCACGGTGACGAAGCCCAGGCCGTAGACCCCCGCGACCGCCGCGAACTGCGACCCCGCCGAGCCCGCCTTCCAGCTCGCGCCGGCGGGGTTCCACGGGAAGCCGGTCAGCACGTGGCCGCGCAGCCATTCCAGCAGGCAGAACAGCGCGGCGAAGACCAGCACCCGGCGGACGCCCTGCGGCATGAACCGCCGGTACAGGGCCGTCGCCGCGCCCCAGAACAGGCCCAGTCCGATGGGCAGCAGGCTGGCCGCGAACGGCGCCATCCAGGCCTGCGCCGGATTGACCAGGAAGGCCTCGGCCACCCACCAGCAGCTGATGAAGAAATAGGCGAAGCCGGCCAGCCAGCCCATCCAGAAGGCTCCCCGCGCGCCCGCCGAGCGCTCGGACAGGAACATCAGCAGGGCGTAGCCGAGCAGCCCCGGCAGGATCCCGAACGGCGGATGCGCCAGCGCCGCGGCGGCGCCCGCCGCCAGCGCAAGGCCGATCCGGCCGAACCGCAGGATCAGCCGCGCGGTGCGGCCGTCCCTTGAACCGTGGGTCTCAAGCGTCGCCTTGGGATGGGTCATCGCGCCTGTATGGGTCGGCGACGCCCAGGCTGGCAAGAATGGATCGCTCCTCGCCCTCCATCGCCTCGGCCTCTTCCTCGGCCTCATGATCGCGGCCCAGCAGATGCAGCACGCCGTGAACGGTCAGGTGGCTCAGGTGGTCGGCCAGCGTCTTGCCCTGCGCCGCCGCCTCCGCGGCGCAGACGCCGTAGGCCAGCACCAGATCGCCCAGATGCGGCGCCGCGCTCTCCGCCGCCGGAAAGGATAGTACATTCGTCGGCCGGTCCTTTTCGCGGAAACGGGCGTTGAGGTCGCGCACGCCCTCGTCGTCGGTCAGCAGCACGACGACGTCGCCCTCAACCGCGCCCAGGGCCGCGATGGCGGCCCGCTCGGCCACCGCTTCGGCGTCCGGCAGGGCTGCGCTCCAGGCCTCATCCTCGATCTCGACCTCGATCATGCGTCGGGGTCTTCCAGATCGGCGGCGGGGCGGCGGGCGGCCGCGTCGGCGTCGTAGGCGCGCACGATCCGCTCGACCATGGCGTGACGGACCACGTCCTCGGCCTGGAAGCGCTGCACCCCGACCCCCTTCACATCCTCGAGGATGCGCAGGGCGTGCTTGAGGCCGGAATCGCGCGGGTTCAGCAGGTCGACCTGCGACGGGTCGCCGGTCACCACCATCCGCGCGCCCTCGCCCAGCCGGGTCAGGACCATCTTCATCTGCAGCCGCGAGGTGTTCTGGGCCTCGTCGACGATGATGAAGGCGTGGGCCAGGGTCCGGCCGCGCATGAAGGCGATGGGCGCCGCCTCGATCTCCCCCTTGTCGCGGCGACGGCGGACGTCGTCGGGGCCGAGGATGTCGTTCAGCGCCTCCCAGATGGGCGCCAGATAGGGATCCACCTTCTCGTTCAGATCGCCCGGCAGGAAGCCCAGCTTCTCGCCCGCCTCGACGGCCGGACGGGTGATGACCAGCCGGTCGACCTGCCCCCGCCGCAGCAGGGAGGCGCCGTAGGCCGCCGCCAGGAAGGTCTTGCCCGTGCCCGCCGGGCCGACGCCGAAGGTCAGCTCGCACTGCGACAGCAGCGCCAGATAGTTGGCCTGGGCCGCCGTCTTGGGCGCAATGGCCCCGCGCCGCCCGACCGGCAGGGCGACGGCGTCGGGCGCCACGCTCCCCTGCCCTGCCCGCGGCTGGGCGGTCGCCGCGCCCAGCGCCGTGCGCACGTCCGCCTCGGTGATCTCGGCGCCGGTCTCGGCGCGTCTGGCCAGGGTGTCGATGACGCGCTTGGCCTGGGACCGGTCCTTCGACGAACCATTGATCGACACGCCGCCGCCGGGCGTCTCGACCAGAACCTTGAAGCGGTCCTCGATCAGGGCCAGGTGGCGGCTGCCGGGACCGATGACGGCGCGAAGGGCTTCGTCGCCCAGGGCCAGAAACTCACTCTCACGCGCCATGCATTCTCCCAGGGCCGTCATCCTCGGGCTTGACCCGAGGATCAGATGTTGTGCGTCCCGCCGATGAAAGCGAGGCGCCGATTGCGGGCCGGGCCGAACCATCCAGACGCGGATCGTCTGATCCTCGGGTCAAGCCCGAGGATGACGGCGTGGAGGAGAGGCGGCCAGCGAGGGAGTTCTGTTGTCCCTTGTCGATCGTCACCGGAACGATCCGGCCGATCAGATGATCCGCGTCGTCGACGTGAACCGATTGCAGCCAGGGCGAACGCCCCACGGCCTGGGCTCCGTGACGGCCCTTCTTCTCGAACAGGACGTCGAAGGTCCGCCCCGCCTTGTCCCGATTGAAGGCCAGCTGCTGTTCCGCCAGCAGGGCCTGCAGGGCGTGCAGCCGCTCGCGCGAAACCGCGTCCGGGACCTGTCCCGCCATGGTCGCCGCCGGCGTGCCGGGACGGGGCGAATACATGAAGGCGAAGGCCGAGGCGTAGTTCACCCGCCGCACCAGATCCATCGTGTCCTCGAAATCCCGGTCCGTCTCGCCCGGGAAGCCGACGATGAAGTCCCCCGCCATGGCGATGTCGGGCCGGCTTTCACGGATGCGCTCGACCAGGTCGAGATATTTCGCCCGCCCGTGCTTGCGGTTCATCAGCCGCAGCACCCGGTCGGACCCCGCCTGCACCGGCAGATGCAGCCAGGGCATCAGGGCCTCCAGCCGGCCATGCGCGGCGATCAGTTCGTCGGACATGTCGTTGGGATGGCTGGTCGTATAGCGGATGCGGTCGATGCCGGGGATTTCGGCCAGGGCGTACGCCAGCCGTGCCAGGGTCGAGGGCTTTCCGTCCGCGCCCTCGCCGTCATAGGCGTTGACGTTCTGTCCCAGCAGCGTGACCTCACGGACGCCGCGTCCCGCCAGTTCGCGCGCCTCGGCCAGCACCGCCGCGACGGGCCGCGACCATTCGGCGCCGCGCGTATAGGGCACGACGCAAAACGTGCAGAATTTGTCGCATCCCTCCTGCACCGTCAGGAAGGCGGTCGGGCCGTCCACGCCGCGGACCTGCGGCAGGGCGTCGAACTTGTCGACGGGGGCGAAGTCGGCGCCGATCCGCTCGCCCCGCGCCCGGGCCGTCCGGGTCAGAAGTTCGGGCAGCTGATGGTAGGCCTGCGGTCCGACCACGATGTCGACCGCCGGCTGGCGGCGCATGATCTCCTCGCCCTCGGCCTGGGCGACGCAGCCGGCCACGGCGATGATCATCGAATTCTCCGGCGTCCCGGTTTTCGTCGTCGAATTCCTCGCCCGGGCGTCCTTCAATTCTCTCAGCTTGCCGAGCTCCGAATAGACTTTCTCGGCCGCCTTCTCGCGGATGTGGCAGGTGTTGAGGATGACGAAGTCCGCGTCCGCCGCAGTGTCCGTCGTCGCATAGCCCAGCGGCCGCAGCACATCCGCCATGCGCTCGGAGTCATAGACGTTCATCTGGCAGCCGTAGGTCTTGATGAACAGGCGCTTCGGCGCGGCCTGTCCGTCCGACGCCGCCGGCGGGACGAGGGTTTCGGTCATGCGGCGGTTTTAGCGCCCGGCCGCCGTTCGCGCCATCGCCCCGCGCGACCCTTCCGGCGGGGCTGCGGCATGGTCTAGGGTGAGGGGGTCAAAGGAGCTGCCGATCATGACGATCACCGGTCCCCAGGCCTGCGCGGCCCGCGTCCTCGTCGAATGGCCCCGGAACCATGTCGCCCGCCTGTCAGGCCTGACAATCGAGGCGCTGACGGCCTTCGAGCGAGGCAGGATCCATCCCGGCGCCGAGGCCGTGGTCCGTCTGCGGACGGCGCTGGAGTCGGGAGGCGCGGTCTTCATCGACGAGAACGGCGCCGGCGCCGGCGTGCGCCTGAAATTCAACCGTCGCGACGTCCGCTCGATCGTCCGGCTCGAGAATGAAGGCGGCCCGGTCGGGGACGACGACGTCTAGTCCGGATCGACATCCCCGGCCTCGACCCGGGCGGCGTGGCGTTTGAAGATCAGCCCTTCGCGCTTCCCCGGCTCGGCCCCCTCGATCGGCTTGCCGTACAGTTCCAGCTTGTGGCCGATCAGTTCGAAGCCCAGCCGTTCGGCGATCTCGGTCTTCAGCCGTTCGATCTCGGCGTCGAAGAATTCGATCACCTCGCCGGACCGGGTGTCGATCAGGTGGTCATGATGGTCGTCGCCGGCCTCTTCATAGCGGCTGCGCCCATCGCCGAAGTCGTGCTTCTCGACCACGCCGGCTTCCTCGAACAGGCGCACCGTGCGGTAGACGGTGGCGATCGAGATATGGGGGTCGATGCCGGACGCGCGCCGGTACAATTCCTCGACGTCGGGATGGTCCTCGGCGCTGGACAGCACGCGCGCGATGACGCGGCGCTGTTCGGTCATTCGCATGCCGCGTTCGGCGCAGAGTTTTTCAATCCGGTCCATGCGCGCAAGGATAGGCGGGCAGGCGCCCCTAGGGAAGCCGTCCGGGCAAGTTGAGAGCCAGTAGCAAGGCGTCCCGCCGCGATCCGTCGGCGCGGGCGTAGTAACGCGGTCGCCGGCCGGCCTCCTCGAACCCCGCGCCGGCGTAAAGCGCGCGCGCCGCGTCATTGTCGTCGGCCACCTCGAGGAACAGCCGCGTCGCCCCGCGCGCCGCGGCCTCGGCCGCGCCGCGCGCGACCAGTTCGGCGCCCAGGCCCCGTCGCCGCGCGCCGGGCCGCACCGCCAGGGTCAGGATCTCCGCCTCGTCGGCCGCGGTCCGCATCAG